>CAZQAG010000013.1:0-50254 GCA_964591295.1 uncultured Gaiellales bacterium
CGACCCGCTCCGCCGTCAGCCGGATGCGCCGCAGCGGCCGCGACAGGGTCTGCGCGAGCAGGAAGGCGACAAGCAGCGCGGCCGCGATCGCCGCCGCGCCCGCGGCGAGGTGCAGGCGGTTCAGCGAGTGCTGGAGATGGGACTCCTCCGGGGTCAGCAGCCCGCCGCCGGCAGCGGAGATGTCGACGCGACCGACCACTCGCCCGCCGACGGTGACCGGCGCGCTCGCGAGTGCACCCGTCGGCGGCGGCCCGACGCGGAGGATGCGACCGCTTCCCGTCTCGATCTGGACGCGGAGGTCGTCGACCGAGCTGAGGTGGGCGAGCGTCTGCCGGCCGCTCGGCGTCCAGCCGCCCGAGTCGCGGTAGACGGCGGCGGCGACATCGGCGACGTGGTCGGCCGAGCGCTGCAGGCGCGTGCGCGCTGCCTCGTTCAGGCGCGGCTCGAGGCCGAGATTGCCGAGCAGGGTTGCGAAGCCGACCGCCATCACCGCGACTCCGACCAGCGCGAGTGCCAGCCGCGCCCGCAGGCTGAGCCGAGCGAAGTACTTCACCGCTTGGCGAGCCGGTAGCCCGTGCCGAACACGGTCTCGACGTAGCGGGGGTGCTTCGCGTCGGGCTCGATCTTCTTGCGCAGGTTCTTCACGTGCGCGTCGATCGTGCGCTCGTAGCCCTCGTAGTCGTAGCCCTGGACGTGGTTGATCAGCTCGAAGCGGCTGTAGACGCGACCGGGGTAGCGGGCGAGCGTCGTCAGCAGCTTGTACTCGTTCGGGGTCAGCTCGACCAGCTCGCCGTCGCGATGAACCTCGTGCCCGACCGTGTCGATCGTCAGCCGGCCCTCGTCGAAGCTCAGCGTCTCGACAAGCGGCGTCTCCGTGCCCTGCGTGCGGCGGAGGATCGCGCGCACGCGCGCGACGAGCTCGCGCGGTGAGAAGGGCTTGACGAGGTAGTCGTCGGCGCCGAGCGCGAGCCCGTCGACCCGCTCGTCCTCGCTCGCCTTGGCCGTCAGCATCAGGATCGGCATGTCCGAGCGGGCGCGGATCTCGCGGGCGATCTCCTCCCCCGGCATGTCCGGGAGCATCAGGTCGAGCACGAGCAGGCCCGGCTTCGTGCGCTCCGCCAGCGCCAGGCCCTCACGCCCGTTGCCGGCGACGTAGACGAGGTAGCCGTCCTTCTCGAGGTAGCCGCGGACGACCTCCTGGACGGAGGGCTCGTCGTCGATGACGACGACCTTCTTGTTGATCGTGCCGTTGGTGCTCATCACGTCCTCCTCGATGGTCTGCCCCGAGTGTGAAGACGGCGTGAAGCTGCGCCCTCCGTAACAGCCCGGATTCGCGTCCGTAGAAGCCCGCGCAGCTGCGGAAAACGGGCGGGCGCTTTCACTGGCGCTTCACATCCGTCGCCGACGATCGATGGCGATGAGCGAGCCGCGCCTCCTGATCACCGCGGCCGACTGCCATCTGTGCGCGCACGCGCGCGCGGTGCTGTCGGCGCTGGGGCTCGAGGCGCGCGAGGTCGACGTCGGAAGCGTGGAGGCTCAGGAGCTGGCGCGGCACGGGGTGCCGCTCGTCCTCCTGCCCGTCCTCCTCGAGGGCGAGCAGGTGCTCGGCTACGGGCGGCTGTCGGAGCGGGCCCTCAGAAGGAAGCTCGCCGCATGACCCCGGCGCTCTTCGCCGGCTCGGCCGCCGCCGCCTTCGCCGCCGGGCTCGTCGCCTTCTTCGCCCCCTGCTGCTCGGGAGTGATGGTTCCGACCTATCTGGCCGCTGTCGGGCGCGGCAGTCGCTGGCGCGTCGCCCGGCTGACGGCGCTTTATGTTGCCGGCGTGGCCATAGTCGTCTGGCCAATCACCCTCGGCGCCGGCGCTTTGGCCTCGCTGATCACGCGCTTGCACCCGCAGCTCTTCTTCTTCGGCGGCCTGATGATGGTCGGCGTCGCGGTTGCTCTCTGGCGCGGCTCGATGCTGCCCGTCTCTCCGCCGCAACCGGCCCTCTCGGGGTCGGCCACGTCGGTGTTCGCTCTCGGGGCGTTCTCCGGCGCGACGACGGCTTGCTGCGCGCCGGTCCTCGCCGGCGCCGTCGCCCTCTCAGCCGCAAGCGGGACCTGGTTCGGCGGCGCCCTGCTGGGCGGCGTCTACATCCTCGGCCTGGTCTTCCCACTCCTCCTGGTCGCCTTCGCCGTCGGGCGCCTGCGCGGGCTCGTGCGCGACCCGCGCCTGACGGTGCATCTCGGCAACTACGCCAAGCGCCTAACGCTCTCGCGCCTCGCGGGCAGCCTCGTCTTCGCCGGCTTCGGCGTCCTCTTCATCGTGCTCGCCCTGACCGGCAATGCCGAGACGGCGCCCGGCTTCCAGCGTGACCTCGGCCTCTGGATCGGACGGCTCACGCGCCACCTCGACTCGGTGCCGAACGCGGTCGCCTGGCCGGCCGTCGCCGCCGCCGCCCTTCTCCTCGCCTACCTCGTCCTCAAGCCGAGCAGCAGACACCTCGAGACCAAGGAGAAACCCTCATGAGCGGAAAGCAAGCCCGCAAGAACCGCAAGTCCCGCACCCCAGCCGCGCGACCGACGTCGTCGCCGCGCACGCGAATCCAGCAGTGGAAGAAGCCGCTCGGCGGACTCGCCGGCGTCCTCACCCTCGTCGCCGTCATCGTCGGCTTCGCCCTCCCCGACTCGAAGAAGGGCCCGCCGGCGGGTGCCGTCAAGAGCGGCGTCGCTCCCGCCTTCTTCGAACGGGAGGTGATGAGCGGCCGCAGGATCTCGAGCGCGTCCCTGCGCGGCAAGAACGTCCTTCTCTTCTTCAGCGAAGGCGTCATGTGTCAGGCGTGCTTCGAGCAGATCCAATCGCTCGAGGCCCGCGCCGAGCAGCTGCGGGCCCGGCACTTCACGCTCGTCAACATCACGACCGACCCGTCGGAGGTCCTGCGACAGGCGGTCGAGCAATACGCCATCGACACACCAATGATCAGCGACGAAGACGGCGACATGTCGACCGTCTACGGCGCGATCGGGCAGGGCATGCACGCGAACACGGACGGCCACACCTTCGTCCTCCTCGACCGCAGCGGTCGCATCCGCTGGCGCCGCGACTACACGACGATGTTCGTCCCGCCCGACAAGCTCCTCGCCGCGATCCCGAAAGTCAGCTGACAGAAAGGAGAACACAGTGACCCGCCGCCTCATCCTCGCCCTCGCCTCCGCGCTCGCTAGGGCGCGAGCCGTTCCACTCGCGGCCTAAGCCGCCTGCTTTGGCGGACAGCGAATGTCCGCATACGAGCAGAACACGCAACAGTCGCCCGGAAGCGGCTTCAACATCTCGCCGCACCTTTCGCACCGATAGAGGTACTGGCAAGCGTTCGTCGGCATCGTCTCTCGCCTCAGATACCCGCACGAAGGACATGTGATCGTCGCCTCGGTGATGATGCCCCCCATGCGAGCAAACCCTAGCGGCCGTTTCACCAGTCATTTCGCTAGGCCCTCCAAGTAGGTAATCGACTCGCGATCCGTCGCTGCTCTGGTCTCGGGCGCGCACCGGGTGCAAGCCGCGTTCGCCGAATTGACGCAGATCTGCTTCACCGCTTCTTCATGGCCGTAGGGCAAGCTCGCGCCATGAGCACGATGCCGTACGCACTGCCGCGAGACTTCAGTTGCTCGGGCTGCGGTTACGGCATCGTCGCCCGTACGCGCCTGCCCGAGCGCTGTCCTATGTGCGGCGACTCGCGCTGGGCTGTGCCATCGACGAGGCCGCGGCGACAACTTCTGCGATGAGCAGTGAGATGAGAGAGACGGGCTACACCACCCTGCGCCCGGTCGAGGCCGCCCCGCGTCGCCTCGACGACTACCGCGGCATCGCCCCCGACGACCTGCTCGACGAGGCGGCCGCCCTCGCGACCGAGATCGACGGGGCGCGGGTGCTGCAACTCAACGCGACCGCCTACGGCGGTGGCGTCGCCGAGCTCCTGGCTTCCGAGGTCGGCCTGCTGCGCGACCTTGGCGTCAACGCCGAGTGGCGGGTGATCTGCCCGGACGAACGGTTCTTCCAGGTGACGAAGCGCATCCACAACGCCATGCAGGGGCAGGCGGTCGCGCTCGACGAGCGCGACCGCCTCACCTACCTCGAGCGCAACCGCCACTGCGCCGCGATGCTCGGCGACGAGTGGGACGTCATCGTCGTCCACGACCCACAGCCGGCCGCGCTGATCGCCAGTGCGTCGGCGCCCTCGGCCGCCTGGATCTGGCGCTGCCACATCGACACCTCAACGCCGGACACCGCGACCTGGGACTTCCTGCGCCCGTTCGTCTGGAGCTACGACGCCTTCGTCTTCACGCTGACGGAGTTCTGCCCGCCGGACCTCGACCGCGAGCGGCTGACGGTGATCGCGCCGGCGATCGACCCGCTGACGGCGAAGAACCGCCCGCTGCCGCGCCACCTCGCCCGCCAGATCGTCGCCGGCCAGGGCATCGACCTCACGCGCCCGCTCGTCGTCCAGGTCTCGCGTTTCGACCCCTGGAAGGACCCGCTCGGCGTCGTCGCCGCCTGGCGGCTGGCACGGGCGGAGGTGCCCGGCCTGCAACTGGCGCTCGTCGGGGCGATGGCCGACGACGACCCCGAAGGCTGGGCGATCTACGACGAGGTGCGCGAGGCGACCGCAGGAGAGCCCGACTGCCACCTGCTGACGAACCTGACCGGCATCGGGGCGGTGGAGGTCAACGCCTTCCAGCGAGAAGCCGACCTGGTCGTCCAGAAGTCGCTGCGCGAAGGGTTCGGCCTCACGGTTTCCGAAGCGCTCTGGAAGGAGACCGCGGTCATCGGCGGCAACGCCGGCGGGATCCCGCTCCAGATCGGTGAGGACGGCGGCCTGCTCGTCGACGACGTCGACGGCTGCGCCGCGGCGATCGTCACCTTGCTCGAGGACGAAGCTCTCGCCGACCGCCTCGCCCACGCGGGCCGCGAGCGCGTCCGCCGCGAGTTCCTGACGCCGCGCCTCCTCCGCGACGACCTCGCCCTCTACCGGAAGCTGCTGGCGGCGCCGCAGCCACCACATGCCGAAGACAGCGCCACTACCGCGGTGGGGGCGCGCTGATGCACGCGCTCACCAGCATGGATGGGTTCGCTGCTGGTGATCGCCGGCATCTTCGGCTGGTCGTCGCTGATGCTGCTTCTCGTCTACCTGATGACGAAGCTCTGGCGTCCGCGGCCGCCCGCTCCAACACAGGTTCCGATCAGGCCACGGGACTGGACTCGCGGCTGAGCCGGTAGAAGAGCTGGCGCGTTCCCGGCGGGTCCGCGCGTCCCTCGTCGAGCGCGAGACGCAGCTCGAGGAGGTAGTGGCAGAGGTCGGGGCATCGCTCGAGATCGAGCGCCAGCCGCTCGATCAGGCAACCGCCGGCAAGGACGGTGCCGCCGGGCTCCCAGAGGGGGCAGCGGGCGCCGGGACACGCCTCGACGCGGCCGACAGCCTCCTGAAGTGCGCAGAGCCGATCGGTCATCGACTCCTCCGCGGAAAGCCGTGCGCCGGAGATCGCGAAGCAGGCGGCGACGAGCCCGACCAGCGCACCACCCCCGATAAGCGCCGCCTGCGCCAACCCGAGGAGCGGGATGGCGATTGCGGCGACGACGGCCAGGCAGCAGGCCCAGGCGATCACGGCGAGCTCGATCGTCTCGCGCGTCTCGCTGCGTGTGCTTCGCCGCAACGCCGTTCCTGAGCTACCGGTGTCGTCGTTCATCCAGCCCGACGATGCCATGGGCAAATGGAGAACCTGCGAAGCCGTTTCGCAGAGTTCGTGAAGCTCGCTGAGACGGCCAGCGTCCTCCGATTCATCGAATCTCCACCACTTCTTCGCAGGGCCTTCGCCGCTGCGCGCCACATTGACGGTGTCAGCAACAGAAAGGCACCGCCATGAACAGCCGCCTCCCCCTCATCGGTCTCCTCGTCATCCAGCTCGCCATCGGCTACGAGTGGGCGATGTCGGGCCTGACCAAGCTCGTCCGCGGCGGCTTCCCCAGCGGCCTCGCCGACGAGCTGCGCGAGAAGTCAGAAGGCGCCGCGGGCTGGTACATGAGCTTTCTCGACAGCGTGGTCATCCCGAATGCCTCGGCGTTCGGCTACCTGATCGAGATCGGCGAGCTTCTGATCGGCCTCGCCCTGATCGTCGCCGCGCTCGTCTGGATCTTCCGCTGGGAGCGCGTCCCGGAGCGCGGGCGCTCGTATCTCCTGCTCGCGACCGCTCTTGCCGCCTTGGCGGGGATCTTCATGAACGCCAACTTTCACCTCGCCAACGGCTCGGCTCACCCGTGGCTGATCCCGAAGGACGGTTTCGACGAGGGCGTCGACCTCGACAGCCTGATGCCGATCATCCAGCTCGTCCTCCTCGGCGTCAGCGGCCGCCTGTGGATCGAGGGGCGGCGTGCGCGGCAGGCGGTCAAGGCAGCCACGGACCGAAAGGAGAAGCAGACGCCGGTGGCGGTCTGACCGCTGAAGCGCGTGCGCTTCACGAGTTCTTCACCGCAGGGACCTACGGTGGGCACGACCACACGACTTGGAGGCTCCACGACATGACTTCCCGCACCGCGAACTTCTGGCTCGCCGCCGCGGCTCTGTTGGTGGCGGCGGTGACCTTGCCCCTGGCGATCGTCGCCCTCGCCCGCTCGGGCGACACCAACCCGATGGACACGAACGGCTCGACGATGGGCGGCCGCTCAGGGATGAGCGACCATGACGGCTCGGGCTCGACGGGCTCGATGGGTGCGTCGGGGATGAGCGACGGTGAGATGAGCGAGCACATGGCCGCGGCGCCGACGAAGGGCGTGCCCGACGCGACCGCTACCCGCGGCGGCCAGCCGCTCTCGCACACAGTCGACAGCGGCGTCTGGGTCTACCGCCTCGAGACGAAGCCCGTGCGCTGGCAGATCCTGCCCGGCGTGCATGTGACCGCGTGGACCTACAACGGCACCGTTCCCGGCCCCGAGATCCGCGTTCCCTACGGCCAGCGCATCCGCATCGTCGTCAAGAACAGCCTGCCGGAGCCGACGACAGTGCACTGGCACGGCATCGCCGTCCCGAACGCGATGGACGGCGTCCCTGGCGTGACGCAGAAGGCGATCGCGCCCGGCAAGACGTTCACCTACGAGTTCCGCGCCATCCCGGCCGGCCGCGACTCGAAGGGCGGCACGTTCCTCTACCACTCGCACTTCGACGAGGACCGCCAGATCGGCCTCGGCCTGTCCGCGCCGCTCGTGATCGAGCCGCCGAGGGCGGCGCGCTACGACCTTGAGCGCACGCTGATGCTCGCCGAGTGGAACCTCGATCCGTCGACGGGCGCAACCCGGCCGCCGATGGACATGGAGGGTGTTCTTCCCAACTACTTCACGATCAACGGCAAGAGCTTTCCGGCGATCGAGACGGTGAAGCTGCGCCGGGGCGACCGTGTGCTGCTCCGCCTCGTCGGCGCCGGGCAGTTCGCGCACCCGATGCACCTGCACGGGACGGACTTCAGGATCGTCGCCAAGGACGGCCATCCGCTCTCCGCTCCGATGGCGGCTGACGTGGTCGAGGTCGCGCCCGGCGAGCGCTACGACATCGCCTTCACCGCGAGCGAGCCGGGCAAGTGGGTCTTCCATTGCCACATCGGCCACCACCTGACCAACAACGGCGAAGGTCCCGGCGGCTTGCTCATGACCTTCGACGTGACCTGAACCGAAAGGAGACCAACTTGAACAAGCAGACGCTCGCGGTCGTCGTCGGCGCCGTGGTCCTCTTCGAGGCGTCGTCGCGGACACCAGAGCCGATGAATAGAACGACCTTCTAGATCAGTCAAAACGCGCATGGATGCAGGGCTGAAGCGGCGTTTTCGCGTATAGAACCACTGCTCTATCCACTGAGCTACGGGGGCTCGGGATCAGGATAGCCCGGGTCTGCCGGAGCAGGAGGCCTCGCAACGGTTGTCTGAATCCAACCGGGCCGGTCCCGCGTAGAGGGAGACGCCGAGCATTCTCGAAGTCGGGGGTTGGGATGGTTCGAGTGCGGGAATCCGGAGTCTGATGCACTCGATCGTCGGGTGGAGCCTGAGCTTCCGGCTCCTGGTCGTTCCCGTCGCTGCGGCCACGCTCGGTCTCGGCGTGCTGCACCTGCGCGACACGCCGGTCGATGTTCTCCCCGAGTTCGCGCCGACCTACGTCGAGGTGCAGACCGAAGCGCTGGGGCTCTCCGCGCCCGAGGTCGAGGAGCTGATCACCGTCCCACTCGAGCGCGACCTGCTGGCCGGGGTGGCGGGAGTCGACGTGATCCGCTCCGAGTCCGTTACGGGGCTGTCGTCGATCACGCTCGTGTTCGATCCCGGCACCGACCTCTTCGACGCCCGTCAGCTCGTCCAGGAGCGGCTGATTCAGGCGCACATCCTCCCCAACGTGGCCAAACCCCCCACGATGCTCCAGCCTCTGTCGTCCGGAAGCCGCGTGCTCATGGTCGGGCTCTCCTCCGACGACCTCTCGCTCACCCAGATCGGCCTGCTCGCTCGCTGGACGATCCGGCCGCGCCTGATGGGCGTTCCCGGCGTGGCGAACGTCGTCCTCTGGGGTCAGCGGGAGCACCAGTTGCAGGTCCAGGTGGACCCGCAGCGCCTTCGCGATCACGGCGTGTCGCTGCAGCAGGTCGTCAGCACGACGGGAAACGCTCAGCTCGTCTCGCCGCTCAGCTTCCTGGAGGCCTCGACGCCCGGCACCGGCGGCTTCATCGACACGCCGAACCAGCGCCTGCAGGTTCGCCACATCCTCCCGATCGCAAAGGCGAGCGGCCTGGCCAGGGTCCCCCTTGACGGCGCGAACGGGAACCGGAAGCGCTTGGGAGACGTCGCCGAGGTGGTCGAGGATCATCAGCCGCTGATCGGCGATGCGATCGTCGACGGCCGGCCCGGGCTCATCCTTGTCGTCGAGAAGCTCCCGGACACGAACACGCTCGATGTGACGCGGGACGTCGAGGAAGCACTCGACCTGATGCGTCCCGGCCTATCCGGCATCCAAATCGACGCCACCGTCTTCCGCCCGGCGAGCTTCGTCGAGAAGGCGATCGACAATCTCACGGTCGCGTTGGTCGTGGGCACCTTGCTCCTAACGCTCGTCCTGCTCGCGCTCTTCTTCGAGTGGCGGGCGGCCGCGATCAGCCTGGTGACGATCCCGCTTTCGCTCGTGACGGCCGCGCTCGTGTTCTCGCTCCGGGGAGAGACGATGAACGCGATCGCGTTCACGGGGCTCCTGCTCGCGATCGGCGTCGTCATCGACGACGCGGTCACCGGAGTCGAGAGCGTTTCGCGTCGGCTGCGGGAGCGTCGTGGAGATCCGGAGGGAGCCGTCCTGAATGCGACCGCGGAGGTCCGGGGCCCGCTCGCCTACTCGACGGTGATCGCCTTGCTCGCGGTCGTCCCAGTCTTTTCTCTCGGCGGACGCGCGGGCGACTTCTTCGAGCCGCTCGTCGTCACCTACGCGCTTGCCTTGCTCGCGTCCACGGCCGTCGCTCTCACGATCGCGCCGGCTCTGACCCTGGTCATGCTGGGCAAGAGCGCCCCGGCTCGCCGCGAGACTCCGCTCCTACAGCGCATCACCCCCCGCTACACAGCCGCGCTCTCCAACGTCATCGGTCGGCCACTGCCAGCGTTGGGCGTCGCGGCTGCCGTCGGCGCCGTGGCGCTCGTCGTCACGCCGCTGCTTGGGCAGTCCGTCGTCCCCTCGTTCAACGACCGAGAGCTCGTCATCCACCTGAACGGTGCAGCCGGTACGTCGAGGTCGGGAATGGTTCGGATCGTCAATCAAGCCGGCCGCGAGCTGCGCTCCATGCCCGGCGTTCGCAATGTCGGCGCCCATGTCGGGCGTGCGGTCATGGGAGACGAGGTCGCCGGCATCGGGGCCGGATCAATCTGGGTCACCGTCGACCCCGACGCGGAGTACGACGCGACCGTCGCACGCATCGAAGACGTGATCGAGGGCTACCCGGGAGTGGAAAGCGAGCTCGTCACGTACTCGGCAGAGCGGATCAGGGCGGTCGGCGCGGTCGAGGACGGAAACGATGGCAATCGCCGAACCGGCGACGGCCTCGCCGCGCTCACGGGCAGGGACGACCCCGTCGTCGTGCGCATCTACGGCAAGGAGCTCGGCGAGCTCCGCAGCAAAGCCGCCGAGGTACGGGAGCTCCTGCTCGACGTCGACGGCGTCGTCGACCCTGGCGTCGAGGTTCAGTTCGACGAGCCGACGCTGGAGATCGAGCCGAACCTCACCCTGGCACGCCGCCACGGGATCAAGCCCGGCGATATCCGCCGTGCAGCGGCGATCCTCGTGCAGGGAATCGAAGTCGGCAGCCTGTTCGAGGAGCAGAAGGTGTTCGACGTCATGGTCATGGGCGTGCCGGAGGTGCGTCACAGTCCGACCAGCGTCCGCAACCTGCTCATCGACACGCCAGGCGGCGGCCAGGTCCGCCTGAGCGAAGTGGCTGATGTTCGCATCGCTCCGACGCCTACTGTCATCCGGCGCGAGGCGACCTCCCGTCGCATCGACGTCTCCGCCGAGGTGCGTGGGCGCGACCTCGGCTCTGTCCTCGAGGACGTCGAGGCGCGGCTGGCGGGGATCGAGTTCCCGCTCGAGAACCACGCCGAGGTGCTGACGGAATCAACGGAGCAGCAGGCAGCGGACAGGCGATTCCTCAGCTTCGCCGCCGCCGCCGCGATTGCGATCCTCCTGCTCCTGCAGGCGGCGTTCGGCAGCTGGCGGCTGGCGCTGCTCTTCTCCTTCAGCCTGCCAATCGCGCTCGCAGGCGGGCTGGTCGGAGCGGTGGCCGTCGACCGCACGCTCTCGCTTGGTGCACTCGCCGGATTCTTGCTGCTGTTCGCGATCGCCGTCCGCAACGGCCTGCTCCTTGTCGATCGCTATCAGCGCCTGCAGCTCGAGGGAGGGGAGGGGCCGACGCCGCGGCTCGTGCTTCGCGGTGCGCAGGAGCGGCTGGCGCCCGTGGTTATCGCCGCGGTGGCGACGGCTGCGGCCCTGCTGCCTTTCCTGGTGCTCGGTGACATACCCGGTCACGAGATTGCTCATCCGATGGCCGCCGTCGCGCTGGGCGGTCTCGTCACGACCACCCTGTTCGCGCTCTTCGTCGTCCCCGCTCTCTACGCGCTGCATGGGCCGAGCGACCCACTCAGCGCCGAGGCAGATCTCACCTAGGAGAACGCATGCAGAAGCAGACACTGATCCGCAACGGCTCTCGGGTGCTACTCGCCGTTGCCATTGCGGTCGGCCTTGTCCTGGCGGGCCTCGAGCTCTCGGAAAAGGAGGCGTCGGAGGATGCGTCCGCGAGCGGGAGCGACCCGGCCCTCGTCGAATCCATGCCGGGCACCGATTTGAAGCGGGTGACCTTGACTTCGAGCGCCGCCGAGCGCACTGGTGTGGAAAGCGTACGGGTCAAGGGCCGGCCCGCGCGCAAGGTCGTCCCGTACTCCGCGATTCTCTACGACGAGCACGGCAAGACCTGGGTCTACACGAGTCCAGCGCGGCTGACCTTCGTGCGCGCTCCGATCGCGATCGACTCGATCAGAGGCGAGGTCGCCGTCCTCTCGAAAGGGCCTCGGCTCGGAACGCTCATCGTGACCGTCGGCGCAGCGGAGCTCTTTGGCGCCGAGTTCGAGGTGGACCAGTGATCTCGAGAGCGACTCACTAGGCGGCCATGCGCGCGATCGTCCGCTCGAGCCTGCGCTTTCGGTGGTTGGTCGTCTTCGCGTCGGCGGCGCTGCTGCTCTTCGGGGCCGGCGAGATCCGCTCGACGCCCGTGGACGTCTTTCCCGAGTTCGCGCCACCGCGCGTCGAGATCCAGACTCCCACGGTCGGCCTCTCCGCAGCCGAGGTCGAGGAGCTCGTCACCGTGCCTCTGGAGCAGAACCTGGCCGGCGTTCAGGATGTGGAGACGATTCGCTCCACCTCGGTCGAGCAGCTCTCCTCGATCACGCTGCTTTTCGAGCGCGGCACGGACCTACTGCAGGCGCGGCAGCTCGTGCAGGAGCGCCTGGCGACCGTGGCCCCGACGCTGCCGAGCTGGGCCTCTCCGCCGTTCATGATGCAGCCGCTCTCGTCGACGAGCCGGACGATGAAGATCGGCGTCACGTCGGACAGCTACTCGCTGATCGAGCTGTCGAGCATCGTCCGCAACAAGATCAGGCCGCGCCTGCTCCGCGTCCCGGGTGTTGCGAACGTGGGCGTCTGGGGCAACCGCAAGGAAGTCCGCTACGTCCTCGTGGACCCGAGACGGATGGCGCCTCACGACGTCACCGTCGCCCAGGTGATGCGGGTCACGGCAGACGCTCTGGACGCGGTGCTCCTGACGCACTCGCCGGGCGCCGTGGTCGGCGCGGGAGGGTTCATCGATACCCCGAATCAGCGGATCGGTATTCGACACGTCCCTCCGATTCTCAGACCGGACGAGCTCGCCCAGATCGGCTTCGTGGCGCCGGACGGTGCCCGCCTGCGCCTGTCCGATGTGGCCGACGTCGTCACGGGGCACCCGCCGCTTGTCGGGGACGCCGTCGTCAACGACGGTTCGGGCCTACTCCTCATCGTCGAGAAGTTCCCGTCCGCGAACACGCTCGAGGTCACCGCCGGCGTGGAAGACGCGCTCGACCAGCTCCAGCCCGGGCTGACCGGCATCGAGATGGACTCGACGATCTTCCGGCCCGCCACTTTCATCGAGGTCGCGATCGACAACCTCACTCGGGCGATGATCATCGGGTGCTTCCTCGTCGTCCTGATCCTCATCGCCTTCCTCTTCGAGTGGCGCACCGCGCTGATCAGCCTTGTCTCGATCCCCCTGTCGCTGATGGCCGCCGCGCTCGTTCTCGCGCTGCGGGGAGCCACGATCAACACGATGGTGCTGGCGGGTCTCGTGATCGCGATCGGTGTCGTGGTCGACGACGCGATCATCGACGTCGAGAACATCTGGCGGCGCTTGCGCCAGGAGGCGAAGCAGGGCAGCGGCCGGTCGATCGCCCGCACGGTTCTCGAAGCTTCGCTCGAGGTGCGCAACCCGATCGTCTACGCGACCCTCATCAACGTCATCGTGGTGGTGCCGATCTTCTACATGGAGGGTCTCTCCGGCGCCTTCTTCGAGCCACTGGCCCTCTCTTACGCCCTGGCGGTAATGGCCTCGATGGGTGTTGCTCTGACCGTGACGCCTGCGATGAGCCTCATCCTGCTTCGACGCGCCCGCCTCGAGCGGTCCGACTCCCTCGTCGTGCGCCGGCTGAAGAGCGGATACGGCGCTCTCCTCTCAAAGGTCATCCGGCGACCTCTGCCGACCTTCGCCGCGATCGGCGTCCTCGCCCTCGCCGGCGTAGCGGTGACACCGCTCCTCGGGCAGTCACTGCTGCCGAACTTCAAGGAGCGAGACTTCCTGATGCACTGGCTGACCAAGCCGGGCACGTCGCTACCCGAGGAGACGCGGATCTCGGTGAAGGCTTGCCGTGAGCTCCGGACGATCCCCGGTGTGCGGAACTGCGGCTCCCACATCGGCCAGGCGGACTTCTCGGACGAGGTCGTCAACGTCGACTTCGGCGAGAACTGGGTCAGCGTCTCGCCGGAAGCCGACTACGACAAGACGGTCGCGTCGATTCAGGAGGTCGTGCACGGGTATCCCGGCCTCTACCGCGACGTGCTCACCTACTTGAGAGAGCGCGTCAAGGAGGTGCTGACGGGCGCCAGCCACGCGATTGTCGTCCGCATCTCAGGTCCGGATCTCGACGGCTTGCGCCGGGAGGCCGACAGGGTGAGCGATCGGCTGGCAGGAGTCGACGGCCTCTCCGATCTGCACGTCGAGCTCCAGGAGGAGATACCTCATATCGAGGTCGAGACCAAGCTTGCCGCCGCGCGCCAACACGGCCTCAAGCCCGGCGACATCCGGCGCTCGGCTGCCGCGCTGCTCCAGGGGATCGAGGTCAACGACATCTGGAAGCCCGCGCGCGTCTATGACGTCAGCGTCTGGAGCACGCCCGAGACGAGGCGCAGCCTGACGAGCATCCGCGAGCTGCCGATCGACCGGCCCGGCGGTGGACAGGTTGCGCTCGGCGAGGTGGCTCACGTCCGGGTGGCGCCGACGCCGAACAGCATCAAGCGCGAGAACCTGTCCCGCCGCATCGACGTCACCGCTGAGCTCGCCGGGCGCGATCTCGGCGCCGTCGCCGAGGACATCGGGCGTGAGCTCCGTGGGATCGGCTTTCCCCGCGGCTACCACGCGGAGCTCGTCGGAGAGGCCGCCGAGCGCGAGGCCGCCCAGAACCGTCTCCGCTGGCTTGCGCTTGTTGCCGCCATCGCGGTCTTGCTCCTCCTGGTCGTGGCCTTCGGAAGCTGGCGTCTCGCCCTGCTCTTCTTCGTCACTTTGCCGATGGCGCTCGTCGGCGGCGTGCTGGCCGCGTACGCCGCCGGTGGGACGCTCTCGCTCGGCTCCCTCGTCGGCTTCTTCACCGTCTTCGGCATCGCCGCGCGGAACGGCATCCTGTTGATCAACCACTACCAGTACCTCGAGCGGGAGGAGGGCGAGCCCTTCGGGCCGAGCCTGGTGCTGCGGGGCGCACTGGAGCGCCTGTCTCCGATCCTGATGACAGCCCTCGCGACAGGGTTGGCCCTCGTGCCGTTGCTCGTCTACGGCGACATCCCGGGGCACGAGATCGAGCTGCCGATGGCCGTCGTCATCGTCGGCGGGCTCGTCACTTCGACCCTGCTCAACCTGTTCGTCGTGCCGCCGCTCTATCTCCGCTTCGCGCGACGCTCGGAGACGGCCACAGTGCGCTAGGCGTCGCTCAGCTCGACCTCGACGTGGCGGTCGGCAATGCACTCGAGCGCCCAGCGCTCGGCGGTTTCGATCAGCCGGCCCCGCAGCTTGTCGAACTGATGCTCGTCCTCGGGGAGCTCGGCCTCGGCGATCTCGATCCGAATCTGGTGAAGGGAGGCCTCGGAGTGCTCGCTGATCTCGTGGCGGTCTTCGGCGACGATCGCCATCTCGCCGACCTTGTCCAGCAGGTCGGCGGCAAGACCCTCGATCTCGGCCGACGTCGCCTCGCGCCCGGCGAACACGCCGAAATTGACCCTGATCTCGAGCGCGGGCGGCTCGAAGGTTCTCGTTGCGAATGCGATTGCTGGCTCGTTGGACCCCATGGCTCTTCAGGTTTTCCCTCTTTGAAAGAAGCTAACCCTCTTGTGGGACCCAGCGGAAATACCGTACGGCGACAGTCGCGCCGGCCAGTCCCCAACCCGAGATCACCGCTACATCCGTCGGTTGCTCCCAGATCGGCGATCCCTCGAGCATCACGACCCCCACGAGGTCGATGAAGTACGTGAGCGGTAGCACGTCGGCGATCTTCTGCAGGAACTCGGGGAAGGCCCGCTGCGAGAAAAACGTCCCGGACAGGAACGAGACAGGCAAGTAGATCGCGTTGATCACGGCGGAAGCACCCTCGGCTCGACGGATGACACACGAGACCCCGACGCCGAGAGCCGCGAACGCAGCGCCTCCCAGCAGCAGCGCCAGGAGGAGCGAGACCACGTTCTTCGGGAACTCCGCGCCGAAGAGCGCCATCCCGATCCCGATGAGCGCGATCGCCTCGACCAGGAAGAAGATCAGCGTCGTCGCAAGCACGGCCGAGACATAGGCGGTCGCCGGGAGCGGTGTCGCCCGCAGGCGCTTGAGGACGCCCGTCTCGCGGCGGATGACGAGGATGATCGCGAGACCGCCGAACGCCGTTGCCGCGACTCCGTATCCGATCACTCCGGTGAGAAGGTAGTCCGCGCCGCGGTAGCCGTTGATCTCGTCGTTGTCGCCGTAGACCGAGCCGAGCAGCAGGAAGAGGATGATCGGGAACATGAACGTGAAGAAGGCAAGCTCCCTGCTCCGGACGTAGAGCAGGAGCTCGTAGCGCAGCTCGTGCAGGAAGAGCCTCACGCGGGCTCCTGCTTGGTCAGCGAGAGGTAGACCTCTTCGAGGCTCGCGCGCCTCACCTCGAGCCCCTCGAGCTCGCGACCTTCCTTCAGCGCCTCCTCGGTGAGCTCGTGGAGAGCCCGCGTCGGATCCTCGGTCGTCAGCACGACCTCCTGCCCGTCGCGCCGGTAGCGAATCTCGGTTCCAGGCAGCGCGGAGGTCAGTTCCGAGGGCGGGCCTAGCGCGACGATCTCCCCGTCACGAAGAACGGCCACGCGGTCGGCGAGACGCTCGGCCTCGTCGAGGTAGTGGGTCGTCAGGAGGATCGTGTTGCCGAGCTCCCGTAGCGCTCCGATCGTGTCCCAGGCACGGCGGCGGGCCTCCGGGTCGAAACCGGTCGTCGGCTCATCGAGGAAGACGAGCTCGGGGTCGCCGACGAGCGCTAGGCCCAGGTCGAGCCTACGGCGCTGCCCGCCCGAGAGCTTTCGCACGTGGGTGCTGCGCTTGTCCTCGAGCCCGACCAGCTCGACGACCTCGTCCACTTTGCGCGGGCGCGCGAAGTACCCGGCGAAGAGCGAAAGGTTCTCGGCGACGGTCAGGGTCTCGTAGAGCGAGGACGACTGCAGGACGACGCCGATCTTCTCGCGCCACTCACTTCCTGCTTCGGCCGGGTCCTCTCCGAGAACGCTCACGGTACCTCCGTCGCGAATGCGATAGCCCTCGAGGATCTCGACGGCTGTCGTCTTGCCGGCACCGTTCGGGCCGAGGAGGCCGAAGATCTCGCCGGAGGCGAGCTCGAAGCTCACGTTGCGAAGAGCCCGGAGGTCTCCATAGGACTTGCTCAGGTCTGAGACGACGACGGCGTTAGACATATCTGGCAGATATGATCTATATTTCTGGTAGATATGTCAAGCCTCACCCCGACAGCTCGCGTGATCCTGGGCATGCTCAAGCTCGGCGTGGGCACAGGTTACGACGTGAAGAAGGCGATCGACACCTCGACTCGCTTCTTCTGGACGGCGAGCTACGGGCAGATCTACCCAGAGCTCAAGCGCCTCCGCAAGGCCGGTCTCGTGCGCGCGAAGGAAGAGCCGAGAGGGAAGGTGAAGCGCACGGTCTACTCGCTGACGCCGAAGGGCGAGCGGGCGCTCCACGAGTGGCTGACGGACAGCGAGAACGTGCTCTTCGAGCTGCGCGACGAAGGGTTGTTGCGGCTGTTCTTCGGCGATGTGCTCTCGCGGGAAGAGGTGCTGGCGAACCTGCACATGCAGCAGCAGCTGTTCGAGATGGTGCTGGCCCGGTTCCGCGAGATCGAGGTCGACGCGCGGGACGGCTTCGTTGACGAGACGCAGCGCTATCCCTATCTCGCCCTTCGCTATGGGCTCGACTTCATCACGTGGTCGCGGGACTGGTACGCCGAAGCCGCGCGCAGGCTCGAGGACGGCGAGCCGCTAGTCGAGGTCGAGGACGGCGAGGCCGGCCGGGGGAAACGCGGGCTCGCTGCCGGTTAGCGCGGCTGCGATCTGACTGCAGTCCGGCTGGTGGCCGACGACCACCACGTGCTCGCCGCGGCCGGCGATCGCCGCTCTGACGTCATCGAGGCTCGCTCCGGGCGCCAGCCGCTCATCCGGCTCCGCCTCGATCTCGAGCGCCTTCGCCAGCTCACCTCCCGTCTCACGCGCGCGAAGCAGCGGGCTCGTGAGGACGGCGTCCGGGCGCGCATCTTCGCTCCGTAGGCGCTCGCCGAGCGCGCGAGCCTGCTCACGACCCTCCCGCGTCAACGGGCGAAGCTCGTCGGGCTGGCCCGGCGCAGCCTGGGCATGGCGCACGAGATAGAGGCGCACGACGCGTGAGGATAGCCTTGCGCCGTGGCCGGGAACCACCGCTACGTCGTCGCCGACGTCTTCACGGACACGCCGCTCCAGGGCAACCAGCTCGCGGTCTTCACCGACGCCCGCAGCATCCCGGAGGAGCTCCTCCAGCCGATCGCCAGGGAGATGAACTTCTCCGAGACGGTGTTCGTCCTGCCCTCGGAGGCGGCACACGCGCGGATTCGGATCTTCACGCCGACGACGGAGGTGCCGTTCGCCGGGCACCCGACGCTCGGCACGGCATTCGTGCTCGCGGGGCCGCTGCAGCTCGGCGAGATCCGGCTCGAGACCGCCAGGGGCGTCATCCCCGTCCGGCTCGAGCGCGACGAGCAGCGCATCGTCTTCGGTCGGATGGAGCAGCCGATTCCGACGGTGGAGCCGTTCACCCGCGAGGCGGAGCTGCTCGGGGCCATCGGGGTCGAGCGATCCGAGCTACCCGTCGAGGTCTACGACAACGGGTTGCAGCACGTCTACGTCTGCCTGGGCTCCGAGGACGAGGTCGCGGCACTGCGGCCCGACCTATCGCGGATCGCCGATCTGAGCGAGGTGCTGGGCGTCAACTGCATCGCCGGCTCGGGCCTGCGCTGGAAGACGCGGATGTTCATCCCCGGTGGCGGCATCTCGGAGGATCCGGCCACCGGCTCCGCGGCGGGGCCGCTGGCGCTCCATCTCGCTCGACACGGGCGCATCGAGTTCGGCCAGGAGATCGAGATCTCGCAAGGCGCAGAGATCGGCCGGCCCTCGAGGCTCTACGCGCGCGTCGACGGCTCGGCGGACGACGTTCAGCGCGTCGAGGTCGGCGGCTCGGCGGTGATCGTCGCGCGCGGCGAGCTCAAGGTCTGAGTCCGGCAAGCGCGGGCCGCCGACGCGCGAGCCCGGCGATCCCCGCCAGGAGGAAGGCAAGCGCGAAGCTGGGCAGCGACGCGCCAATCGAGAGCTGCGAGGGGTGCGCGTTCTCGACGATGTCGGTCCACCAGCCCGGACCGACGGGCTGGAGCCACTGGTAGAGCGCGAACCCGGCGATCCAGGCGCCGATGAACGCGGGGCGGAAGGCCGGTGCGGCGAAAAAGTCGTCCCGGCGGTAGCGCATGCCCGCGACGAGCCAGTCTGCGAGCAGCACGCCGAAGAGTGGAACGAAGCACGAGCCAAGCAGGTAGAGGAAGTCGAGGTAGTGAGCGAGGTTGACCGTGAGCGCGCCGATCGTCGAGACCGTCGAGACGGCGAGGATAAGCACGCGCTGCGGAACGCCGGGCATCAGGTTCTGAAGCGAGACCGCTGTGGAGTAGATGTTCGCGAAAGCCTCGTCCGTCTCGTCGACCGTGACCGCGAGGAGGGCGAGCGCGGCCGCCGCGCCTCCGGCGGCAACCGCGACGGGGATCTGCGTCGCGTCGGTGAGGCCGCGGTCGAGCACGAGGACGACGCCCAGAGCCAGGATCCACGTCGCTCCGATGAAGTACCCGACGCCCGAGCCGAGGAGCGCGCTGCGCCGGTCGCGCGAGAACCGGGTGTAGTCGGCAACGAGCGGCACCCACGAGACCGTGATCGCGATCACGAGGTCGATCCCGAGCCAGATCGAGATGCCGCCTTCTCCCGTTGCCGACCAGAGCGATCCGAGATCGGCGTTGGAGAGCACCCAGTAGGTGAGGTAGATCATCGAGCCGGCCACGGCGTAGACGGCGAAGCGCCTGAGAAAGCGGCGGACGAAGCCGATCGGGCCCATCAGCGCGAGCACTGCGGCGACTGCCCCGAAGAAGATCGTCCAGGCGGGCTTGGCCCGGAAACCGAAGACGTCGTCCGAGAGCGCGCTCGCCGCGGCGGCGATGATGATCAGTTCGAAGGTCGCCCAGCCGAGGCACTGGGCCACGTTGAGCCCGGTGGGGAGATATGAGCCCCGGTGCCCGAGCGGTGCGCGGAGGAGCACCATCGACGGCACCCGTGCGTCCGCGCCGATCATGCCCGCGACGCCCAGCATGAGATTCCCGATCACGCTCCCGACGACGACCACAATCAACGCATCACGGAGCGAGAGCGCAGGCACGAGCGCAGCGCCGAGGACGAGTACGAGCAGCGAGACCCCGAGGTTCGCCCAGAGCATCGTCAGGTCGGCTCCGTTGAGGATGCGCAGCCGCTCGGGCACCGGATCGATGCCCCAACTCGGAGTGTCGCGCTGCACGTGCCTCCCTTCGCTGGTCCTAACCAGATCAGGTTCTGCGGGTTTGATCTCAGCCGCGCTTGAAGCGGCACCCCGGTTCCGGCACTGTAACGCGCTAGGCCGTCCGGAGGCGCGGCAGCTTCCGGGCTCCGACGGGCAGCCACCAGAGCGCGAGACCGAGCGCGAGGCCGACTGTCAGGTCAACCTCGAAGCCGACTACCCCGACAAGGATCGCCACGATCCAGTCACGCGCACGAGAGAGATCCCGCAGCAGCAGCAGATGCAGGACGCCGGCGGTCCCGAGCACTCCGGCCAGGATCGGCAGCGGGAAGGCGGCGAGGAGCCCCGCGAGCCCGGCCCCGAGCGTCAGCGCCAGCGTGAGCAGGAGCACTCCCATCGCGGCAGGCGCGGCGGCTGTGCGCGCGCCGAACGCGTAGTGCGCCGTCAGCCCGCCGGCCCCGTGGCACACCGGCATCCCCGAGATCGCGCCTGCGAAGAGGTTCGCCGAGCCGAAGGTCGTCGCCAGCCGGCCGGGGCGGACCCGCTCGGCCGCACTGCCGAAGTAGGTACGCGCGGCGTCGGCGGTTGCAAGGCATGAGTTTGCGAACGAGAGCGGCACCTGAGGGACGACGAGCACCGTGAACGCCGTCCAGAAGGTCGCCGAGTCGAGGTGGGGGAGCGAGATCGCCGAGGGGCCGAAGGCTGCATCGCCGCCGGCGAGCACCACCATCGCGACTGCGCCTGCGCCGACGAGCGTGAGCGTGATCGGGCGGCTCCGGAACGCGAACGCAAGGACGAGCACGAGCAGCGCGATCGGCAGAGCCCATCCGGGGCTTAGGGCGTGCTCCCGGAAGCCCTGCGGCGGCTCGGTGACGAGCGTCCAGGCGATCTTCAAGAAGAGGAGGCCGACCGTGAGCTGCACGCCACGGATGAGTGCGCGCGGGAAGCCGCGGGCAGCGAGGTCGAGCAGGCCGAACCGCCCGAGCACGATGAAGATGACGCCCATCAGCAGCGCGCCGGCAGCAATCTCGTCCGAGCCGAGGCCCTTGGCGATCGCGATCGCGCCGAAGGCCTTGAGCGGCTGAACCGGGACCGGCAGGCGGTACGCGGCCGCGGCCGCAAGGTAGAGAAGCCCGGCGGGTAAGAGCACAGCCGTGGCGGAGAGCCCGTTGCCGACGATCAGCGCGACAGCGATCGGCACGAGCACGCCTACGTCGGCAACCGCGCCGGACAGCTCTCGTCGATTGAGCTTCATCAGAACGTCGCCTCTTTCACGCCGGTTGCGATCAGGATCAGGATTGCTGCGGCTGCGGCCAATCGGTACAGGACGAACAACGAGTAGTCGTGGCGGCGCACGTATCCGAGCAGCATTTCGATGGCGATTAGGCCGGCCCCCGCCGATGCGATCGTCCCGACGACGAACGGGCCGACCGAGCCCGGCGGCAGGCTCCCGAAGACGATGTTCGCCAACCCTTCGTAGAGGACTGCCCCGAAGACGATCGGGATCAAGAGGAAGAACGAGAGGCGCGCTGCGCTGTCGCGGTCGAGTTTCAGGAAGCGACCGGCCGTGATCGTGATCCCAGAGCGCGAGACGCCCGGCATCAAGGCGATCGCCTGCGCCGCTCCGACCCCGAGCGCTGTCCAGAGCCCGATCTCCTCGAGCTTCCGCGTCTGCGCGCTGCGATCGGCGAGCCAGAGGAGGGCTGCGAAGACCGCGAGGTTGAGCGCGATCTGCCACGGCGCCCCGAGGTGATCCTGAATTGCCCCCTCTCCGGCCGCGCCTGCGACTGCGGCCGGGATCGTCGCGACGAACACGAGCCAGGCGATCTTCTCGTCGGCCGTCCTGATCGCCCGTCTGCCGACCGAGCGGATCCACGCCGCCACGAGTCGCGTGACCTCGTCCCAGAAGTAGGCGATGACCGCCACCAGCGTGCCGAGGTGCAGCGCCACGTCGAAGGTCTGGTTGAAGTCCTCGTGGGTCTCGAGGTACTTCCAGTCGGCAAGCCATGGGACGAGGATCAAATGGCCCGACGACGAGATCGGCAGGAGTTCGGTCAATCCCTGGACGACGCCAAGCGTGAATGCCTGCCAGTCCGTGAGCTTCCCGGTCTGCTCGCCGACGCCGAA
Organism: uncultured Gaiellales bacterium; assembly: GCA_964591295.1. Classification (GTDB taxonomy): domain Bacteria; phylum Actinomycetota; class Thermoleophilia; order Gaiellales; family Gaiellaceae; genus VAXT01. Next base: position 22,079 of record CAZQAG010000013.1, read on the forward strand.
CGCCGCGAGCACGGCCGCGAGCACGAGCAGGACGACCGCGAGTCCATAGATGACCAGGCGTCGCCGCATTCGCGGGGAAGGTACTCAACCGATGGCTCGAAGTGCCGGGCAACCCGGGAAAGATCTCCGGGTGGTGACAGCCGTGTGACCTGCGGGTAAGAAACGGCCCAGCGTTTTTTCCACAGGTGTGGGAAGTCGTGAATGTATCGGGCTGGTTAACGACAGGCCCGGTGCCGGCGAGAGGGCTTTACCATGCGGGTGGTGGCGAGAAAGACCCTGCACCTCGTAGCCGACGACGCGTTCGAGCTTCCGGAGCTCGGAGGACGAGCGCTCCCGACCCGCTTCTTCACCGAGACGTACTACGACACCGCTGGCGGCCGGCTGGGCCGCGCCGGATTCATCCTCCGACGCCGCGTCGAGAACGGCAAGGGGATCTGGCAGATCGCGGTGACGAACAACGGAGCCTCATCACTCGAGGTCGAGGAGCCTGGCGGACCCGCAGCGCCGCCCGAACAGTTGCAAGAGCTGCTCTCGGCTGCGTCGGCGGGCTTTTCGCTTGCTCCGGTCGCCCGGCTGCGAACGCGCACGAGCGGGCTCCGGGTGAAGGAGGGCCGCCACTCCCTCGCGAAGGTCAACGTTTCTTCGGTCGCCGTTCTCGAGGGCAGCCGCGTCGCACGGAGATTCTGGGAGATCGAACTTGAGCCCCTGGCCGCCGATCGCAAGCAGCTCGTTCGCATCGAGAAGGCACTGCGTAAGGCCGGCGCGAAGCCCGCGGACGATCAACCCCGTCTGGCCCGGGCCGTCGAGACGAAGGGGCCCGAGGAGCTGCCGGCCCCGACTCCGGCTCTCGAACAGCTGCGGATGTTCTTCCGCGAGCAGTACGCGCGGATCCTCGCCCACGACCCCGGTGTCCGAGTCGGCAGCAACCCGGAGGACCTGCACCAGCTCCGCGTCGCAGCACGGCGCCTGCGTTCTGTGCTCAGGACCGCCGCTCCGCTGCTGGAGAGCTCCTGGGTCGAGAGATTGCGCGAGGAGCTGTCCTGGCTCGGAGGAGAGCTAGGCCCTGCGCGCGACTATGACGTTCTGCTCGCTCATGTCCGTGAGGAGGCGGCGGGGCTCGACCCGTCCGACCGCCGGGCGCTAAAACCCCTTTTCGACAAGCTCGAGCAGGCCGGTGAGGAAGCCAGGAGCCGCGCACTTGCGGCGCTGCGCAGCGAGCGCTATTTCGGACTGCTCGCGTCCCTGGAAGGGGCGGCCGCGGCGCCTCCCCCCGGCGAGAGAAACGGCTCCCTCATCTCGGCGGCGAGGAGTGATTTCGATCGGCTCGCAAAGGCAATGAAGAAGCTCGCCGAAGAGCCGTCCGACGAGAACACGCACCGCGCGCGAATCAAAGGCAAGCGGGCCCGGTATGCGGCCGAGCTCGTCGAGGATCAGCTCGGCAAGGCTGCGGGCCGGCTGATCGCATGCGCCAAGGGGTTTCAGGACGTCGCCGGCGAGTTTCAGGACGCGGTCGTGGCCGACGAGCAGATTCGCGCGCTCATGCGCGGTCAGCGCTCGCAGCAAGCCGTGCTCGCCGCCGGCATCCTCGTCGGGCGGGAGCGCGAGCGGCGGCGGCGCGCGGCCGCTCGGCTTCCCGCTTCCTGGGCGAGGCTCGAAAAGGTCGTCGCCAAGGCGTGGGCCTGAGCCGGAGCGTCAGGGCTGCCGGCGGAGTCGTCTGGCGCCGCGGGCCGAAGGGGATCGAGGTGCTGCTCATCCACCGGCCTCGCTACCGCGACTGGAGCTTTCCGAAGGGGAAGGTGAAGGAGAAATCCGGAGAGACGGACGAGAAAGGTGCCGTCCGCGAGGTCGAGGAGGAGGTTGGCCTCACGTGCGGCCTCGGCCCCGAGCTCGAGAGCACGAGCTACCGGGATGCCAAAGCGCGGAGGAAGACAGTCCGCTACTGGGCGATGGAGCTCCCCGAGGGCGCTGAGCCGGTGTCCGGCGACGGGGTCGACGAATGGCGCTGGGCTCAGCTCGACGAAGCTGCGGACCAACTCACGTGGGCCCGGGACCGGGATGTTCTGAGCTCACTCCCGGTGGAGAAGCTCCTATGAGTGTTTTCCTGATTCGGCATGCGTTCGCGGGCGACCCCAACCGGTGGGAGGGGGACGACATCTTTCGGCCGTTGGACGACCGCGGGCGACGCGAGGCCGCGGCGCTGGTCGACGCTCTCTCGGAGTTCGAGCTCGAACGCATCGTCGCCAGCCCTTATGTGCGCTGTGTCCAGACCGTCGAGCCGCTCGCGCAGGCGCGCGGAGTGGTCATCGAGCTGGACGAGCAGCTCGGGGCCGATCGGCTGGACGAGGTGCCCGAGGTGCTGCCCCGCCTGCGCGGCCGAAATGCCGCGGTTTGCACTCACGGCGATCTTCCCTGGCTCGGCGACCGCAAGTTCAAGAAGTGCTCAGTCTGGATCTTGGACGACGACCTTGTACCGGTCCGTTACCTGCCTCCGCGGCCCTAGCTCACGCAGCCCGAGCGGCGGCAAGCGACTCGAGCACGGCGCCCTCCCGCAAGCCGGCACGGGCCACGACGAGCGGCACGTGGAGGCGTCTTTGAGCTTCGGTGAGGACGATCACCCCGGCGAGCAGGGACTCGGCACGCCAGAGCGGAATTCGGTAGAAGTCGGCGATCGTTGCAGCCGGGCACGCGCTCAGCTCGGCCGCCGCCTTTGCGAGTTGCTTCGGGCCGAGCGTACGGCCTACGAGCCGCCGCAGGGCGCGTGCCGTGCCTCCAGCCGCGACGGCGCATCGCGGGAGGGGCGGCGCGAGACCTGAGAACGAGCTCTCGACGCCGGCCCGCAGCGCCTCCACCTCGTGCTTCTGGGGCGGATCGTGGGCGAGGAAGCGCTGGGCAAGTCGCAGCGATCCGATGTCGAGCGAGCGGAACCAGACCGGCCCGCCGACACCCGTGCCGAAGACGAGCTGCGTCGAGCCGCCGCCGACGTCGCAGACCGCGAGGCTCGCCGGCGGTGCGGGGAACGTTGCGACCACGCCCGCAAACGCCAGGCGCCCTTCCTCCTCAGGGCTCAGCGCCTTCACCGGTAGGCCGGTCGCCGAGGCGATCGCCGCAACGAACTCGTCGCCGTTCGCGCTCTGCCGTCCTGGAGCCGTGACGAGCACTTCGATGTGACCGGCGCCGGCCTCCGCGGCGTCCCGGGCGTACCTGCGAGTGAGGTCGGCCGCGCGCGCGATCTTCGCCGTCGAGATCCGACCCGACTGCTCGATGTCTCGCGCGAGGCCGAGCGCAGTGCGCTCTTCGTGGACGGGCTTGACCACGCCGTCCCTGGAAGTCGCGACGAGAAGTCGCACCGTGTTGGAGCCGACGTCGATTACTCCGATGCGCATCGACTGTCCATTCTGAGCAGGGGAGAGGTCGTCACTGGGTCGCGGGCTAGCTACGGCGCACGACCGAACGTCGAGCGCGGGCGATCGCGCTCCGCATGAGGGCTGACTGGGCAGACTGTGGGCGGTCGTCCTTCTTGGGCCGCACTCGCCGCCAGGTTCCGTCCTTGCGCAGGTTCCACGCCTGGGCGTTGTCGGCGAGCAGAGCGTCGAAGATCGCCGTCAGCTTCTGGCGCGCGCGAGCGTCCTGCACCGGGACGACGATCTCCAGGCGGCTGTCGAGGTTGCGGGGCATCAGGTCGGCGCTTCCGAGCAGGTACGTCGCCTTGTCGCCCGCCTCGAGAATGACCATGCGGCTGTGCTCCAGAAAGCGCCCGACGATGCTGCGCACCCGGATCTTCTCGCTCAGACCCTCGACGCCCGGTCGCAGCGAGCAGATCGATCGTGCCGCGATGTCGATCTCGGCCCCGGCCTGGGAGGCTGCGTACAAGGCTTCGATGACCGCCTCGTCCGTGAGGGCGTTGAGCTTCATGCGGATTCGGGCAGTCTTCCCGGCCTTGGCGGCCTGGGAAACCGCCCGGATCTCGTCGATCAGCCGTGTTCGCAGCGTGAACGGTGCAACGAGCACCTTTCGGAAGCGCTGGGGCCGACCAAAACCCGTCAGGTAGTTGAAGAGGTCGGCCACGTCCGCGGCGATCGACTCGTCGGCGGTGAAGAGCCCTAGGTCCTCGTAGTCCCGCGCAGTCAGCGCGTGGTAGTTGCCCGTGCTCACGTGGACGTACCGGCGCAGGGCGTTCCCTTCTCGCCGGACGACGAGCGTCGCTTTCGCGTGGATCTTCAGGCTCGGAAAGCCGTAGACGACGTGCACGCCTGCCCGCTCGAGCGCACGTGACCATTCGATGTTGCGACGCTCGTCGAACCGCGCCTTCAACTCGACGAGGCAAACGCTCTGCTTGCCTGCTTCCGCAGCTTCGATCAGCGCAGGCACGAGGGGCGATTCGTCGCTCGTCCGGTAGACCGTCGTCTTGATCGCGATCACGTCGGGGTCCCGGGCGGCGGCCCGCACGAACGACTCGACGCTCGTCGTGAACGACTCGTACGGAAGATGGACCAGGATGTCGGCCCGCCGAATCTCCTCGAACAGGGCGCTGCCGCTCTCCTGCAGAGCAAGCCGCGGCTGAGTGACGGGGCGCCATTGCTCGTCCTTGAGGTCGGGCCGGTCCAGCGTGGCGATCTCCCTGAGGTCGGCCAGGTCGAGCAGGCCGTCCACCGGGTAGATCTGGTCGTCCTCCACGCCGAGGCCCGACTTCAGGCTTTCGAGCATCCCCTCGGACATCGACTCCGAGACCTCGACGCGCACCGTGCCCCCGAAACGCCGGCGGCGAAGCTCGAGCTCGACCGCCTCGAGCAGGTCGTCAGCCTCGTCCGAGACCTCGAAGTCGGCGTCTCTCGTGACTCGAAAGGCCGCGCACTCGGTGACCTCCATCTTGGGGAACAAGGCCGTGAGCGAGTGGGCGATCACGTGCTCGAGTGGCAGATAGATCCCCTTTCGCCCGACGCGCAGGAACCTCGGCAGGAGCTCGGGAACCTTCACCCGCGCAAAGCGCTCCTCGCCGCTGTCGGGATCGCGAACGAAAAGGCCGAGTGAGAGTGACAAAGGGGAGATGTACGGGAAAGGCTGTCCCGGCCCGACCGCAAGCGGCGTCAGGACCGGGTAGATCTCGCGCTCGAATCGTTCCGCGAGCTCGCTGAGATCCTTTTCCGAGCAGTCGGCGATGCGTCCGATCACGATTCCCTCCGCGGCCAGAGCGGGACGGAGGTCGCGCTTCCAAAGCTTCGCCTGCTCGGCCGTGAGCTGAAGGACGCGATTCCGAATCTCGGATAGAGCCTGCTGCGGTGTCCGTCCGTCTGGGGAGTGGACCGCCACGCCTGAGGCCGCCTGGCCGATGAGACCCCCGACTCGGACCCCGAAGAACTCGTCGAGGCCCGACGAGAAAATCGAGCAGAACTTCACGCGCTCCAGCAAGGGCAACTGCGGATCGCCGGCCAGTTCGAGCACCCGCGCGTTGAATTCGAGCCAGGAAAGCTCGCGGTTCAAGAGGCGCTCGAGCGGCTCCGCTTGCGCCTGCGAACGGGTTGTAGGCACTAGCTCGACCGGTTTCCGAGCTTTCGAGCAGGTGTCCCCTTCGGCTGCGCCTCCAACTTGTAGCCGACCCCATAGCGGGTGTGGACGAAGGTGTGCCTGGGCGTGCGGAAGTCGATCTTCTCGCGCAGCTTGCGGACGAAGACGTCGACCGTGCGGTCGCGCCTGGTGTGTCGCCTCCCCCAGATCTTCTGGAGCAGCTCGTCTCTCGTCAAGACGCGCCCTTGCTCGAGCGCCAGCGCGTAGAGCAGGCGGAACTCGGTGGGCGTGAGCTCCACGCTGTCCCCGTCGACATAGGCCTGAACGCTTCCCGGGTCGATCCGCAGCTCCTCGACTTCGATCGGGTCGCCCCGTTGTGCTTCCTGGTCGCGCACACCGCGACGGGCAGCGACGCGTACGCGCGCGACGAGCTCCTTCATGGAGAAGGGTTTCACGAGGTAGTCGTCGGCGCCGATCTCGAGCGCATGGATGCGGTCCTGCTCGCTGCCGCGGGCACTGACGACCACGATCGGAGTGCCGATGCCCTCGCCGCGGGCCGTTTCGATCAGCTTCCAGCCGTCGAGCAGCGGGAGCATCAGGTCGAGGACGCAGACGTCAGGGCGTTCGAAGCGCAGCCGGGCGATGCCGGCTTCGCCGTTGCCGACCCAGAGCGGGTCGAACCCGGCCTCGGCAAGGTGTGAAGCCATCCCCTTGGCGATGAGCTCGTCGTCCTCGACGATCAGCACCTTGGCCATCGTTTACGGATCCTTTACGTTCGCGAGGCTCCCAGGGGTGCAGGCCTGGTGAACGCTTGGTAACCGAGTTGTGAAGAAGCGCCGCTTGCGCCCGGAACTGCCCGGAAAGGGCGACGGCCCCGCGTCCGGGGCCGTCGCCTCCCTCCCCTTAGGCCCGGAAGCAGGGCTTAGCCGTGGCTCCGGCCGTCCTCGGACCGGCGCAGCAGGAGCAGCTGGCCGTCTTCGCTCGTGTCAGGCCCCGGGAACGTCGTCGGCGGATGCGCCTGGACGTCGAACAGGAACGACTGGTCATCGTCGAAGAGACCCGAGCTGTTGATGATCCCGCTCGTCTCCCAGATCCCGGCCGTCGTGTGGATGTTGTCCCGGCCGCCCTCGGCGCGGCCGACCAACTCGGCGACGCGGTGGCGATCCGACGCGTCTTGCTTGTTCACGAGCCAGATCGACCCGTCGCGGTTCCGGGCCTCCATCTGCGGTCGCGAGTTGCCCGTGCCGTCCTCGTTGATCGCGATCCACCGTCCCTTCACGTCGACGTTGTCCGGGCTCATCGGCCCGTCCTCGGCGGGCGTGAGGAGGTCGGCGTTGTACATCGTCGTGAGGCTCGCGTCCGCCAGCGGCCTGGGGCCGAAACGCAGGTGGTACAGGCGGCCAAGCGCGTTGATGGGCGGCCCTTCGCCTGTCGTGACGAAGTAGAAGTCTCGGCCCGAGGGTGTGAACGCACCGTCCTCGATGCGGACGAACCCGAACGCGCCGGCCGCGTCGGCTGCCGTCTCCAGTTGTGCCTCGTCGAGGCTCTCCGCGTTCGGGATCAGCCTCCACTCGCCCTCGACGGTCGTGCCGACCGCTGGGTTTGCTCCCTCGTTGGACGGGCCGCTCTTCGCTGCGAAGACGTAGAGCTGTCCGTTGTCGAGGCCGTTCCGGTGCAGAACCGAGCCGGATCTCTGCTTCTCCCCGATGTAGAGGTAGAGCTGCGAGTCCGGCGTGCTCGGGCCGTCCTCCAGGCTGATGATCGCCGTCGTGCGGCCGGTGTGCGGCCTGACGACGTTGTTCTCCTTGGGGAATCGGCCGAGCTTCGGCAGCGTGTGCAACTCGTTGTCGAATACGGCCACCGTCTGCCCGCCGCGGGGGTCGAATGCCCCGGAGCCTCCCGTCTCCTCGCCGGTGAGGTAGATCGGGCGGTCGAAGCCGACCTTCTGCGGAAGTGCGAGGAACCCCGAGCAGAACCGGCCGAACGCCGGAGTCGCGTTGCTCGTATCGGCCGCCGGCCCGACGAACGTGTTCTCCGCGTACACGGTGTCGTAGGCGCGCCGGCCGGAGAGCACCGATCCGTCCCTCGTGAGCAGGTACTGGGACACGAATGTGCCGCGCTGGAACGGACGCCCGATGCGGGGCTGGGTCGTCGCGGTCTTCACGAGCTCGTGGTTCATGAAGACATTGACCACGCGCTGGTGCCCGTGGCCGGAACGGTAGGCGCCAAGCCCGTCCGGGATCCCGATCATCTGGTACTCGCTGCCGGGGCTACCGGTCTCGGGCACCCTGTCGCCAACGCTCAGGATTGCCTCGGTCTCCCAGCCACTCCCGGGCACGCCTTTCGCGTACCGCTTGATCGACGTGTTAAAGCCGTCTCCGTCAGCCCTCGCACCGAACGCGATGGCTCCCGCCAGTAGAAGCGACGCCGTGACAACGACGCCGCGCCTGGTCCATGACATGGATGCTCCTCTCATCTCGTTGTTCCATGACCTGCGCATCGAGTGTCAGGGCGGCCCGGCTTGCCATGGGCGTCAGCGTGGTGAAGAAGGCGTTAGAGGGAGGTTGGGGCTCTAGCCGACAGCGGCAAGCGACTCGTGGCGAGGCCGGAGCGCGAGCCCGACGAGGGCTTCGATAGCAACGGCAAACACGTCGCGGTCCAGCGAGTACACGTCGGTGAACTCGACCGCGCCGTTCAGCTCGATCACGATCCAGCCGCCCTCGCGAGTTGGCATCAGGTCCACGCCTACGAGGTCGGTTCTGAGAGCGGCCGCCGCAGCCAGGGCGAGCTCTCGCGCCGCCTGGGGCGGGACCGTCGGCTGCCGCTTCGCGCCAAGCGCGACGTTTGTCCTCCACTCCCCGGGTGCCGTGGTGCGTCTCACGGCTCCGACGACCGCGCCGGCGGCAACGACGATGCGTAGGTCGTGTCCCATCGGGGGCACGAGCTCCTGCACGAGCACGCCCTGGCGGCGAAACCAGGGCCTCGACGAGAGCTCCGCGAGGCATGCCTTCAGCTGGGCGCGGTCGAGGCAGAGCACGACGTCTCGGCCCCAGCTACCGAAGCGCGGCTTGACGACTACCGGCGGCTCGAGCGGCAGCGACCCGCCCGAAGCGATGAGGTGTGCGGTGCGCGGATGAGGAAGCCCGGCGGCCCCAAGCACGCGCGACGTCTGAAGCTTGTCGTGGGTGGCGAGCAGGGCGCGGAACGGGTTGAGGACGCGGACGCCGTCAGCCTCGAGCCGCCCCAGCTCCCAGATGCCGGGCTCGATGCCGTCCAAACCGGGCAAGACGTCGAGGCGGGCGAGGGCGACGTCGCCGGGCCCCAGCCTTCCCATCGCCATCGTCGGACGAACGATCTCGATCTCGACCCCTTGCGGGACGGCCTCGACGAGCCTTAGGTTCGTCTCGCTCTCACTGTGGGCGACCAGGGCAATTCGCATCCCTGCACAGTGTGCCCGCAGCGCGGACGCGAAAAGACCTGCTCAACCACCTGGTTCCCAGCCTTCAACCACTCCGGAACCGCGTCCGGCCGCTACTTCGGCACGGCCTCGAACGTGTAACCGACCCCGTAACGCGTCTGGAGGAAGGTGTGCGACTCGGCGCGACGATCGATCTTCTCTCGCAACTTCCGCACGAAGACGTCAACAGTGCGGTCACGGTGGCCTTCGCGCCGTCCCCAGAGCTTCTGCAGGAGCTCGTCCCGGCTCACGACCCGCCCTCGCTCTAGCGCGAGCGCATACAGAAGACGAAACTCCGTGGGCGTAAGCTCGGCGCTCTCCCCGCCGACGAAAGCCTGCACCTGGCGGGGGTCGATCCGCAGCTCCTCGACCTCGATCGCCTCGCCCTCGTCGGGCCTCTCGGCCCGCGTTCCCCGCCGGACCGCGGCTCCGACACGGGCTACGAGCTCCTTCATCGAAAACGGCTTGACGAGATAGTCGTCGGCGCCGATTTCGAGGGCATGAACACGGTCGTGCTCCGTTCCTCGCGCGCTGACGACGATGATCGGTGTTCCGATCCCCTCCGCTCTCGCCTGCTCGATGAGCCGCCAGCCGTCCATACGGGGCAGCATCAGGTCGACGACGCAGGCCTCGGGGTGCTCGAATCGCAGGCGTGCCAGGCCTGCCTCCCCGTGGCTGACCGAGATCGGGTCGAACCCGGCACTCGCGAGGTGGCTTGCCATGCCCTGTGCGATGACGTCGTCATCTTCGACGATGAGCACCTTCGCCATACTGGTCACGATAATGAAACGGCTGTTCGGCGCGGCGAAGGCCGACATGGAAGCGGAAGCACGCGAGCTCAGGATCGAGGCCGAGCGCGCGCGGGTGCTCGTTGAAGAGAGCAGGGAGATCGTCGTCGTCCTCGACAGTGAGCTCAACGTCCTCGCAGCCAGCGGCCGGGCCCGTGAGGCAATTGAGGGGCTCGCCGAGGGCAGCCCGCTTCCGGTGGACGTCCTCATGGGGTCGCAGGCGTACGAGCCGGTACTGGTGCCCTACGAGGTTCACGGCCGCCACGAGACGCTCGTCTACCTCGGCGAGGCCGGAGACCTTCCCGCGTACGAGGAGCTGCGGACCGGGTTCACGGCCGCGGTCTCACACGAGCTCCGGACGCCGCTGGCGCGCCTACTTGCACTGCTCGAGACCGCGGCGCTCCCCGGCGAGGATCCTGCGGAGCTCCTCGAGCAGGGCCGGAAGGAGGTCGAGCACATGGGGGAGCTGATCGACGACATCCTCTTCCTGAGCGAGCTGGAGACCGGCCGCGCGACTGTCTCCCTGGGATTGCACGACCCGGGGCCGGTGCTCGAGGAGGTCGAGGAGGAGCTTCGCGAGAGCGCCGAGCGAGCCGGCGTCACGCTCGCGTTTGACGTCCAGCCGGGAACGGCCGTTCCTTTGAGACCGCGAATGCTGAAGATGATCGTCGAGAACCTTGCCGAAAACGCCCTTCGGTATGCCGGTTCGGGAGCGACATTCACGTTGTCGGTTGGTGAGGATGACGGCGACGTGGTCGTGACCGCCGCCGACGACGGCGTGGGGGTCGAGGTGGACGATCTGCCTCGTCTCTTCGAGCGCTTCTATCGGAGTGACCGCGCGCGCGCTTCGCGTGGGACGGGACTCGGCCTGGCCATCGTGAAGCACGTCGTCACATCCGCGGGTGGCTCCATCGAAGCAAGCGGTGCCCCGCGTCACGGGCTCGTCGTCAAATGCCGGTTCAGGCGCGCCTGACGGTCCGTTTTCACCACATATTCACCAGTCGGTTACCGCATTTCGACGCATGGATTGCCGAGAATCGGTCCCGTATGGCGGCTCGCATTCTCATCCTCCTCCTCGCTGTCGGCTTCGCGGTCGCCGCTACGGGTTGCGGTCGAGACCGCCCGGCGGCCGAGCCGGCCGCCACAGGCCCTGCAGACACGGGAGCATTCGACCAGGAGCCGCTGAGCGGCACGATCCGTGCAGACGGGTCGAGCACCGTCTCGCCTCTCGTCACGCTCGCGGCCGAGCGGTTTCGAGCCGAGGAGCCGGACGTGCGCGTGACCGTCGGCATCTCGGGGACCGGCGGCGGGTTCGAGCGCTTCTGCCGGGGAGAGACCGACATCTCCAACGCGTCGCGACCGATCAAGGATGATGAGACTGCAGCCTGCGCGAAGGAGGGGGTCGAGTACGTCGAGCTGCAGGTTGCGAATGACGGGCTCTCGGTTGTGGTCAACCCGGACAACACCTGGGCGAGCTGCCTTACCGTCGCTCAGCTCAAGACGGTCTGGCAGCCCGGCTCGAAGGTCGCCAGATGGAACGCCGTCGACGAAGGGTTCCCGGGCGAGAAGATGACCTTGTACGGCCCCGGCACAGATTCCGGGACGTTCGATTACTTCACCGACGCGATCAACGGCGAAGAGGGCGCGAGCCGCGCCGACTACACGGCCAGCGAGGACGACAACGTCATCGTTCGAGGTGTCTCCGGCGACAAGGGCGCGCTCGGGTACCTCGGCCTCTCGTACCTCGAGGCGAACGAAGGGAAGCTGAAGGGCGTCAAAATCGACGGCGGCGACGGCTGCGTCGCGCCCAGCATCGAGACGGTCCAGGACGGTACGTATCAGCCCCTCTCCAGGCCACTCTTCGTCTACGTGAAGACGAGCTCCCTGGAGCGTGAAGAGGTCGAGGCCTTCGCCTCGTACTTGCTCGACAACGCCGACAGCCTCGCGCGAGGGGCGCTCTACGTGCCTCTCACGGACGATCAGCTCGACGAAGCGCGCAGCATCCTCGACGGCGCCGCCGCCGGCGCATGAGTTCACCAGATTTTCCCCACGCCTTCACCTCAACGGCACCCACCTCCGGGCCCGGTGAGCCAACAATCGGCTCGACCTACAAGCACGGAGGGAGTACACGAATGAGAAGATTGTCTTACGGGACTTCGGTTCTTGTCGCCATGGCTGCGGTCTTCGCACTTGCGTTGGCTGCGGTTGCTACAGCGTCGACGAGTCGTACGGGTATCTCGGGCTCGATCTCGTCCGACGGCTCGAGCACGGTTGGTCCATATGTCCAGGCTGCAGCCGAGCGTTTCGAGCGGCGAAACCCGGGTTCCAAGATCACGGTCGGCATCTCGGGGACCGGCGGCGGGTTCGAGCGTTTCTGCAAGGGCGAGACCGACCTCCAGAATGCCTCGCGGCCGATCAAGCAGTCGGAAGCGGCGAAGTGCCGGGAAAAGAACGTCCGGTATATCCCGTTCCTCGTCGCGAACGACGGTCTCTCCGTCGTCGTCAACAAGGGCGTGACGTGGATCAACTGCATCACTCCCGCGGAGCTGAAGAAGATCTGGGACAGAGGTTCTACCGTCAACAACTGGGCCGACGTGCGGTCGGGCTTCCCGGACGTTCCGTTGAAGCTCTACGGGCCGGGCACGGACTCCGGCACGTTCGACTTCTTCACGGAGAAGATCAACGGCAAGTCGGGGCAGAGCCGCTCGGACTACACGGCTAGCGAGGACGACAACGTGCTCGTCCGAGGAGTCGAGAGCGACCGCGGAGCCATGGGCTATTTCGGCTACTCGTACTACGTGGAGAACAAGAGCCGTCTCAAGCTGCTGCAGGTCAACAACGGCAGCAAGTGCGTGGCGCCGAGCATTGCCACCGTCCAGGCCGGGACGTACAAGCCGCTCTCGAGGCCGCTCTGGGTCTACGCGAAGCGGACGTCCTTCCGGCGGGGGGTGGTGCGGGCGTTCATCAAGTACATGATCGTGAACGAGAAGATACTCGCACGGGCCTCCGGCTACGTATCGCTGACGAAGCCGCAGCTGAGGAAGTCGAAGCGCCAGTACAACAACGCGATCAAGGGCACCTAGGAATGCGGGGGCTCACCGTCTAAGTGGCGACACGTGAGCTCTCTCCCGCCGTTCCGCAGCTCAGAGCGGCACGAAGGCGCTGGGGCGAGGACGTCATCAAGGGCGTCCTCGCCCTTTGCGCGCTCGTGTCGGTGGCGACGACCGTCGGGATTGTCGTCGCGCTCTTCGTCCCGGCCATCGAGTTCTTCCGCGAGGTGTCGATCTGGGACTACCTCACCGGCACGGAGTGGACGGCGCTCTTCAGCGATCCGCAGTTCGGAGTGCTGCCGCTCGTCGCCGGGACGTTCCTGGTCACGCTCGTGGCCGCACTCGTGTGCGCCCCCTTCGGGCTGGGAGCGGCGATCTTCCTCAGCGAGTACGCGCACGACCGTGCCCGAAAGTTTCTGAAGCCGACCCTGGAGATCCTTGCCGGGATCCCGACCGTGGTCTACGGCTACTTCGCCCTCACGTTCGTGACCCCCCTGCTCCAGGATGTCGGCTTCAAAGTGGGCCCGTTCAGCGCGCTCAGCGCGGCACTCGTGATGGGAATCATGCTCCTCCCAACGGTCGCCTCGGTCTCGGAGGACGCGATGTCGGCGGTGCCTCGAGATCTGCGGCATGGCGCGTACGCGCTCGGGTCGACCCGGATGCAGGTGGCGACCCGAATCGTCGTTCCCGCGGCGATCTCGGGGATCGTCGCGTCGTTCGTCCTCGCGATCTCGCGTGCCGTCGGCGAGACGATGATCGTTCTCATCGCCGCCGGTGGGCAGCCCAATCTCACGCTCAATCCGACTGAGCAGATTCAGACTATGACCGCTTTCGTCGCGGCCACGGCACAGGGTGACGTCGAGACCGGTTCGACCGCCTACAAGACGATCTTCGCCGTGGGAGCGACGCTCTTCGTCATGACGCTCGTCATGAACCTCGTTTCCATCCGCCTCGTTCGACGCTTCCGCGAGGTGTACGAGTGAGCGCGCGAGCCGAGACAATGGGCTCCGGCCGCAGGCGCGGCCGCGTGAGCGGCGCGATCTTCTACGCGTTCCTGGTCATCTCTCTGTTGATCGGCATCGTGACGCTCGGCGCCCTGCTCGCGCAGGTCGTGGTGGAGGGCTGGTCGGCCGTCGACTCCGTTCTGCTCTTCGAGCCACCGTCGTCGGATCCCTCGATCGCCGGCGCCGAGCCGGCCATCCTGGCCACGATCTACCTTGGCTTCTTGCTGATCGCGCTGAGCGTTCCGATTGGAGTCGGCACGGCCATCTACCTGGAGGAGTACGCGGACACCAACCGCTGGTACAACCGCCTGCTCGAAGTCAACATCCAGAACCTGGCGGCGGTGCCCTCGATCGTCTACGGGATCCTCGGGCTCGCGTTCCTCGTGCGGGGGCTCGGCCTGGGTCGGGTGTTGCTGGCCGGCGCATTCATCCTCACGCTGCTCGTCCTGCCGACCGTGATCATCGCGGCGCGCGAGGCGATCCGCGCCGTTCCCGGATCGATCCGCGAAGGGGCCTACGCGCTCGGAGCGACGAAGTGGCAGGTCGTGTGGAGGCAGGTGCTCCCGGCAGCGACGCCCGGCATCGCGACCGGATCGATCCTCGCCCTCTCGCGAGCGCTGGGAGAAACGGCTCCGCTGCTTCTCGTCGGGGCGCTCACCTATGTCTCGTTCAATCCCACACCGCTCGGCGACTTCACCGCGCTGCCCGTGCAGATCTATCAGTACATCGCGCGGCCGCAAGACGAGTTCCGGACCGTGGCGGCCGCCGGGATGATCGTTCTGCTCGTGATTCTCCTGACCATGAACTCAGCCGCCATCTGGCTTCGAAACCATTACCAGCGAAAGTGGTGAGGAAGACGGACGCAACTGACACAATCGCCGAAGTGAGCCTCGAGAAACTCGTTCAGAGCGACGATCGTCGGCAACCCGCGCCGGGCGTGCGCGAGGTGGTGTTCGACGTCAAGGACCTGGGCGTGTCGTACGACGGCTCGACCGCTCTCAGCGGAGTATCTCTCGAGATCTACCGCAACTACGTGACCGCCTTCATCGGGCCTTCCGGCTGCGGTAAGAGCACGTTCATCCGCTGCTTCAACCACCTGAACGAGCTGATCCCGGGCGCACGGATCGACGGGAAGATCCTGTACCACGATCAAGACCTCTACGGCCCCGACGTCGACCCCGTCGAAGTTCGAAAGCGAATCGGCATGGTCTTCCAGAAGCCAAATCCATTCCCGAAGTCGATCTACGACAACGTCGCCTTCGGCCCTCGTGTCCTCGGCATGACGGACGACCTCGACGGCCGTGTCGAGAATGCGCTCAAGCGGGCGGCCCTCTGGGACGAGGTCGGCCACCGCCTGAAGCGCAGCGCGCTCAGCCTCTCGGGCGGGCAGCAACAGCGACTCTGCATCGCGCGCTGCCTCGCGGTGGAGCCGGACGTGATCCTCATGGACGAGCCCGCATCCGCTCTCGACCCGATCGCCACGACCCGGATCGAAGACCTGATGCACGAGCTGAAGCGCGACTACACGATTGTCGTCGTAACGCACAACATGCAGCAGGCAGCGCGTGTCGCCGACATGACGGCGTTCTTCAGCATCGAGCGTGGCGAGGAGGGCGAGCGCTCCGGCATCCTGGTCGAGTACGACCTGACCGACAAGATCTTCACCCAGCCGAGCGACAAGCGGACCGAGGACTACGTGACTGGTCGATTCGGATGAGGGTCACACTCCAGGAAGAGCTGGACACGCTGCATGCAACGCTCCTCGAAGAAGGGGAGCTTGTCCTCAGGGCGCTTCGCGGCGCGATGGAAGCGCTCGAACAACGAGATCCCGAGCTGGCCGACGAGGTCATTGCCTTCGACGACGAGGTCGACCGTCAGTACGTTGCGATCGAGGAGGGCATCGCCTCGCTCCTCGCACGCCAGGCACCGGCCGCGGGAGATCTGCGCCTTGTCCTCGCGATGCTGCACAACAATCTCCATCTCGAGCGTATGGCGGACTACTGCGTGACGATCGCCAAGCTGATCAAGCTGGTCTACGGGATCACGCCCGATCAGAAGTTGATCGTCGCCTTCCAGGAGATGGGCGCGCGCGACGAGGAGATGATCCGTGCCGCGCTCGACTCCTTCGCCAACCGCGATGTGGCGGGCGCCGAGGCGCTGGTCGAGCTCGACGAGCTCGTTGACCGAGGGAACCGCCGCGTCGTGGAGCACGTGCTCGCCCTCGGCTCGAACCTCACGCTACGCGAGTGGGGGTTGCGGATGATCGTGGTCTCACGGTGCCTGGAGCGGATCGGCGATCACGCTGTCGACATCGGCGAGCAGACCGCGTATCTCGTCACCGGCGAGTTTCGGGAGTTCACCGACGCCTCCGATACAGGCTCGTCGCGATCGTGAACACCGCTTAACACAGACGCAAACCATCCTTAAAGGCGGCTCTGGCACGATCGGACCCGTGCTCTTTCGGGGACGCTCAGAGACCCTCGTCCGCGCGGTGCCGCTGCTCGTTGCCGCCCTCGCCGGCGGCGGCGTCGCCGTTGCCATCGCCTCGATCGCCGGAGTCGGCGGGCACACGACGACGGTGCGCGAGATCGTCATCCCCGGGTTCCAGCCTTCCGACAACGCGAGCTCCAACTCGACCAGAGGGCGCGCGCTGACCCTTAGCAACATCTACAAGCGGGATGCGCCCGGCGTCGTCCAGGTGACCTCGACGGCGACGGTCGACTTGCCCCCAAGCGAGTGGTTCGGAAACTCGTTCGTCCCCGGGACGGAAGTGCAGCGCTATCTCGGCTCGGGCTTCGTGATCGACAAGGCCGGCTACATCGTCACGAACCACCACGTGGTGGCCGACGCCAAGTCGATCTACGTGAGCTTCTCGAACAGTGACTCGATGAAGGCGCAGGTGGTCGGCAGGGACCCGTCCACGGACATCGCCCTCCTCAAGGTCAAGGCGAGCTCGCGGGCGCTGAAGCCGCTCGAGCTCGGGGACTCGGACGCCGTCGAGGTGGGCGACCAGGTCGCTGCGATCGGCAACCCGCTCGGCTACGACCGGAGCATCAGTGCGGGCATCGTCAGCGCTCTCCAGCGTTCGCTCAGGGCTGCGGACGGGAGCCCGATCGATCGCGTGATCCAGACCGACGCCCTCCTGAACAACGGCAACTCCGGCGGTCCGCTGCTGAACGCCCAGGGCCAAGTGATCGGCGTCAGCGCGGCGGTCGGAGTCAATTGGGGTGGTGCACCCAGGAATACGGGCATCGGGTTCGCGATCCCGATCAACACGGTTCGTGACGTCGTCGCGCAGCTGAAGGCGCATGGCCGAGTCGACCACGCACTCCTCGGCGTTATTGGCCGCGAGGTCACCGATGTGATGGCGGAGCAGTTCAATCTCCCCGTCCAGAGTGGAGTGCTCGTCGAGCGCGTTATCTCCGGGAGCGGCGCCGAGCAGGCCGGACTGCTCGGCGGGGCGAGCCGGGTCGTCGTGGAAGGCGAGAGCTATCAACTCGGTGGCGATCTGATCGTCAAGGCAGGCGGCCAGGACATCGACTCCCCGGAGCGCCTGCGCGAGATCGTCTCCGAGCACAGGCCCGGCGACATGCTCTCGCTCGAGTACTACCGCGGAACCGAGCTTAGGAGCGCAGACGTGAAGCTTGGTCGGCAATCTCCCTCTCCCCAATAGGAGCCCGACCAACTGACGGTCCCGGTCCCGGCCGGGACCGTCTCTCCCCCTTGCAAGACTGGCCCCATGATCGAGTCGAAGTTCGCCGAAACGGCGTCATTCTCGGTGGGCGTCGAGGAGGAACTGATGGTCCTGGACGGGGAGTCGCTGGCGCTCGCTCCCCGTGCGGCAGACCTGATCGCCGCATCCGAGGACGCTGACCTTCCGGGTACCCTGAAGAGCGAGCTGTTCGCTTCGGCGCTCGAGCTCAACACCGGTGTCTGCGAGTCGGCGGCCGACGCCGCGATTGCGCTCGCCGAGCTCCGGCGCGGGGCGGCGCGGCTTGCGGAGGAGCGCGGCCTGAAGCTGGCGGCGGCTGGTAGCCATCCCTTCAGCCCTCCCCTGGAGCAGGAGATCGCGGACGAGCCGCGGTACCTCGAGTTCGTCGAGTACGCGGGCGTCTCGGCCCGGCGCCAAGGAGTGAGTGGGCTCCACGTCCACGTCGGCATGCCGAGCGCGGAGGCGTGCTTCCACGCGCTGGAGGGCGTGCTGCCCTGGCTGCCTGTGGTGCTTGCCTGGTCGGCGAACTCGCCGTACCTCGCCGGGGAGGAGACGGGATTGGTCTCCAATCGGGCGGAGGTGCTTTCGCAGCTGCCGCGGAACGGCGCTCCACCGGCCTTTCGCTCCTACTCCGAGTGGGAGGAGTTCGCGGAACGCTTCATCCGCCTAGGGGTCGCCGACGACTACACGAGGTTCTGGTGGGACATCCGGCCGCATCCCCGTTTTGGAACGCTGGAGGTCCGGATGCCCGACCAGCCGACGGAGCTCGAGCGCACCGTCGGCTTCGTAGCCCTCCTCAAGGGCCTGTGCGACGCTGTCCTCGAGCGGCCGCAGGTGCCCTACGATCCGGCGGGACGCGGGATGTACCAGCAGAACCGCTGGGCGGCCTCACGCTTCGGGCTCGCCGCGGAGCTCGTGCATCCAGACGGCGACAGGACGGCGCAAGCCTCGGACCTCGCGGTCGAGCTCGCGGCCCTGGCCGGCGAGGACGGCCTCGACCCCACGCTGATGGAGGCCGACCGTCAGCTCGAGGTGGGGCGAGCCGACGGCCTGAAGGCTGTCTGCGCCGACCTCGTCGAGCGCACGCTAAGTTAGAGGTCGTGCCCGTCCAGTCCGAGACCCTGCAGGTGACCGGAATCCGCTGCGAGCGCTGCGTCGGCCGTCTGGCCGCCACGCTTCGCGACGAGCCGGGCCTCGAGCAGGCGAACGCGAACCTGATGGGCGAGGTCACGCTCTCCTGGGACGACGAGCAGACGAGTCGGGACAAGCTCGTCGCCGCGATGGCGCGCGGTGGCTTCCGCCTGACCGAAGTCGTCTAGCGGTCCCTCTCCTCCGTGCCGGCGACCCGGTCGCCGAGCAGGCCGGGTGACTCTGCGGGCAGGGCGCCTCCATCCTGGGTGCCTTCCCTCATCTGCGCTCGCTCCTCTGCGGCGGGCATCACGCCGTCGCGCGCCCCCTGCTCTTCGGACGAGCGCGACGGGTCGCCTGCGGCGGTGTCCCCGAAACCCTCGGTCCCGGGGGCCGGTGAGCCGGATGCGAGGCCGTAGTGCTCGGCCACCGCCTGCTCGTCGAACTCCCCGTTCAGCTTGGGCGAGTCGCAGAAGACGTTCTTCGGGACGGTGATCCGCACCTGCTGCCCGCCCTCGTCCACCTTCGCGAACTCGCGGGGGACGGCGTGCTTCGACTTCCGAAGCGTCCCCTGCTCGACGATCAGATAGGCGCCGGTCTCCCCGACGACAGTCCCCACTTTCTCGTCCTCGGACGTGACGACTTCGTAGCCGTTCATGTCATCCTCCTTGGCTTGCTTGCCTGCGCAGTACCCGGGAAGCGCGACCGCTAAGCGCGCGAGCGGGAATAGGCCCGCTTCGCAGGACGTTTGCGGTTGGTAGGGTCGCCGGATGAGCGAGACCTCGTCGGAGGAGGGCCGGCGGCTGGCAGAGGGCGCGCGGGAGCGCGTCAAATTCGAGGAGGAAGCGCTTGCTCTTGCAGATCAGGTCTACCGCGTGGCTCGAGGCGTCTCGCGCTCGAAGGAAGAGGCGGAGGACTTGATGCAAGAAACCTACGCGCGTGCGTTCCGCAGCTGGCAGTCATACACGCCCGGGACGAACTTGCGCGCATGGCTCCTTCGCATCCTCACGAATCTGAACATCGACCGGGGCCGCCGCGCACAGCGGGCGCCTGACATCGAGCCGCTGGAGGAGGGCGACTACTTCCTCTACAACCGGATCGAAGCCGCGACCGGCGAGACCGACGAGGAGCGTGTGCTCGAGCGGCTCTCGCAGGACCACGTGGCCGAGGCGCTATCCGCGGTGTCCCACGATTTCCGTGACGTCGTCGTGCTCGTCGACATCGGCGACTTCAGCTACGCGGACGCGGCGCAGATCCTGGACATCCCGATCGGCACCGTCATGTCACGCCTGCATCGTGGTCGTCGTATCCTCAAGAAGGAGCTGGCGGAAATGGCCGTGGAAACGCAATGACCGCGATCGATCCCTGCGATTGGTGCGAGGAGGTGCTCCAGCCCTACCTCGACCGCGACCTGACCGAGGCGGAGCGGCAGGAGGCCGAGGGGCATCTCGCGGAGTGCAAGTACTGCGAGAAGCGCTACAAGTTCGAAGAGGGGCTCCGGCGCCTGGTCCGTCAGGCGGCCGTCGACCCGATGGCGCCGGCCCTCAAGCAGCGCCTCGCCGAGCTCCGCCTCGAGCTGTAGTCAGTACTAAATTCGCGCCGGGCCGACGACGACGACGAGGCGGTTCGGGCTCCCACGGCCGGGTAGCGGCCGGACCCCAACACCGAGTTGCCGAGCCAGCCGGTCGGCGAGCCGCTCGCCGCCGGGATGGAAGTAGACGGCGGTCTCGGGATAGTCGAACCGATCAGCGCGCGTGACTCGGTCGATGCGGTAGGCGAGCGCTCCGATCTTGCTCGCGACGCTGCGGGTGTAGTTCATGTCGCCGCTGCCGTTGAGGACATCCACCGACACCTTCCACGTCGGCGGCAGCCCGGCTTCCGCGATCGCGGCGGGAGGCTTGCTCGCTCCTCGCACGAGGCCCGGGAGGACGAACGCCCCGGCCGCCGCGACGAGGACGACGACGCCAACCAGCATGCCGGTTGCCTGCCTCATCCGCTCTCGGCCGGGGCGGCTGACGATCGGAAGGCCCGCAAGCCTTCGGGCTTCTCGGCGGCTGATGCCGAGCCCCGTGGCGTAGAGGAGAAGGGCGAGCAGCGCACTGTCGCTCGAGGGAAAGCGGTAGAGCCTGCCCTCTTCCAGCCACGTCACTTCGTCAGGCGTGAGCCGCGCGAGCTTGGCCGCGCTCTCCACGGTCAACTGGCGGCGCATGCGCGCGACGGCGAGCGGGGGAGTCTCACCGTGAGCTTCGAGGGCGGGAACTGCTTCCATGAGCGGCATCATTCGGCGGGCGGGGGCTTGAACCTCTCGGATAGGTCATCGGCAAAATCGACGTCGCCTGGAGAGCCGAGGTCGTCACAGGGGACGAGGAGCGCAGGGAGGCTGCGGGCCCCGTCGTCCGGAACCCGCTCCCAGACTGGCTTTGCGACCAGCACCGGGTGCCCGCGGTCACCCCCATAGGTAGCGGCCACGATCTCTGCACCGCTTTCCCGCCACACGTCCAGGACGCGGTCGATCGCGGCCGGGGCCAGATCGGGACCATCGGCGAGGACAACGACCGCCGCAGCGGTCTCTGCGGAGAGCGCTGCCAGTCCGCAACGGAGCGATGCGCCTCGTCCTCGCTCCCAGTCGGGACAGTGCACCGATCGCGCCGAGGTCTCGACGTCGTGGGCCCCGAGGACGACGACCACGTCGTTTACAGAGCTTTGCCGCACGCGTTCGAGCACGGGCTCGAGGAGGATGCGCTGCTTCGCGCTGCCGAAGCGCCGCGAGGCGCCTGCGGCCAGGACTACTGCGGCGACTAGGAGCAGCCCTGGAGGCGTTGCCAGAGGTGGTTCACGTTGGCAACGTAGGCGAACGTCTCGGGGCCCCTCCGCCGCATCCGGCCACGGACTCTAACCGCTCTTGAGCTGCATGTCCTTGATCTCGATCCGCTCGGTCGGCGCGTCGTTCGGGCCGCCAAGCTGCCCGATTGCTTCGACGATGTCCAGTCCACCTGTGACTCGTCCCAGGACCGCGTAGGCGGCATCCAGCTCGACACCGTCGGTCGTGACGACGAAGAACTGGCTGCCGGAGGTTCCGGCCGGCTCGTTCCCGGCCTTCGCCATTGCGACGAGGCCCTTCTCGTATTGCGTGTCCGACGGCGGGGCATCCACGGTCGAGTACCCAGGCCCGCCCGTTCCATCACCTGCCGGGTCGCCACCCTGGATCACAAACCCGGGAACTATCCGGTGGAACGTCAGCCCGTCGAAGAAGCCCTTCTGGACGAGCCCCGCAATGGAGGCTGTCGTGCAGGGCGAGATGTCGGTCGCCAGCTCGAACGTGAAGCTGCCTTTGTTCGTGTTGACGACGATCTCGTGTGTCTTGCCATCCTCGAGATTCGCCAGCTCCGCCTTCGACTCATCCCCGCCGATCTCGCAGTCCATGGCTTTCCCCTTTGTCGTTTCGTTGTTGTCGGCACCGCTGTCGCTTCCGCCGCCGCACCCTATAAGCAGGATCGCGACGGGGATCAGGAGGGCGAGCCGCTTCATGCCACGGCCTCTCGGGCCCGCCGGATGAGCGCGTCCGCGATCTCCACCTTGTACGCGGTGCCGGGAAGCGGCGTCGCGCTCTCGAGTGATTCCAGGACCCAGGGGATGGGAGCCACGCCGGCCAGGACGACCCGGATTCCATCGGCGGAGCGCGCCGCGGCGACGCCGACGAGCGGGAACGACCAGCGCTGCCTGTCCATCGCCTTCAGATACGTGCTCGCTTCTGGTTGCGGGACATCGAGCTCGAGGATCAGCTCGCCCGGCTCGAGCGTCGTCACGTCCCGGTTGTCTTCGGTCGGAAGGCGGAAGAGCTCGTCCACGGGAAGCTCACGGCGGTTCGTTCGCATCGTCGCGCCTAAGGCTATGAGAGCGGCGGCCACGTCGGAGGGATGTGCGGACGCGCAGAAGTCGTTGGCGAAGATCGCGTGCTCGCGGTGCTCGCCTTCGCGCGCGTGGCAGGTGTCGCCGCCGTGAAGCCGGCACGGGAACTTCAACCTCCAGTACCAGCAGCGGGTGGCCTGGAGGAGGTTTCCGCCCACCGAGCCCATGTTGCGAAGCTGTGGGCTGGCGGCGAGACGGCAGGCCTCGCGCAGCGCTTCGGGGATCTGCGGATCGACCTCGAGCTCGCCGAGCGTCGTGCCCGCGCCGACCCGCGTGCCGTCGATTCCGCGCGGGACGATCTCGCGCACGTCGACGAGCGTCTCGGTCGACAGGATCCCGTCGCGAAGCAGCGGCACGACCTCGGTGCCTCCGTGGATGAAGACGCCGCCGTCGAGCTGCGCGAGCTCAGACGGCCGCAGCAGCTCCACGCTTCTCCTTCTGCTTCTCGGCCTCGCGCAGGGCCCTCAGCATCTCCTTGCGGGAGATGGGCAGCGAGCGAACGTCAGCGCCCGTCGCGTCGCGGATTGCGTTCGCGATCGCAGCCGCGGTCGGGACGATCGGTGGCTCGCCGAGGCCCTTCGAGCCGAGGTTCGTCAGATGCTCGTCCGGGATGTCCAGCAGGTCGGTGACGATCTCCGGCACATCCGCGATCGTCGGCAGCTTGTAGGCGTCGAGCGTCTGGTTGAGCGTGATCCCGGTGGTCGGGTCGAGCAGGCGATCCTCAGAGAGCGTGTGCCCGATCCCTTGGATGATCCCGCCCTCGACCTGGCTCGAGGCGCCGAGCGGGTTGATGACCCTGCCGACGTCGTGGATGGCCGCGACGCGCTCGACTCGGATCTCGCCCGTCTCGACGTCGACGGCGACCTCGGCGACCTGCACTCCGAACGTCAGCACCTCCATGCCCGCCGGGTTCGGGCCGCGCGCGCCTTTGCCGAGGATCTGCCCGTCCTCGAGGAGACTGACGACGTCCTCGATCGGCCAGGAGCCGCCGTCGCCGGAGACGACCTGGCCGCCCTGGAGCGAGAGAACGCGCTCCTCCTTGTCGTAGCGCTGGGCGGCGATCTCGATGATCTGCCGACCCGCGTCGGCCGCTGCCGAGCGGACGGCGGGGCCCATGGACGGGGTCGTCGACGAGCCGGCGGAGATCGACGCGTACGGCCCGCGGGCGGAGTCACCGAGGACAATCTCGACTCGCTCGAGCGGAAGGCCGAGCTCCTCGGCCGCGATCTGCGTCATCGCTGTCGCCGTGCCCGTGCCGATGTCCTGCATCGCGGTGACGACGGTCGCGCGGCCGTCGGAGCCGACTCGCACCCACGCGTACGAAGGCGGGCCGCCACCGCCGTACCAGATCTGACTGGCGAGCCCGACTCCGCGCTTCCAGGGCCCCTCGCTCCGGGCGCGCACGTCGTCTCGGCGCTGCCAGTGAGGCTCGGCGCGCTTGTAGCACTCCATCAGGTTCTTCGAGGAGTACGGCCGGTCGTCGCTCGAGTGCGCGTAGTTCAGCTTCCGTAGCTCGAGCGGATCCATCTTCAGCCTGGCCGCGAGCTCGTCGAGCAGGCACTCGAGCCCGAAGGTCCCTTCGACGAACCCCGGGGCCCGAAACGCCTTCATCGGCGGGGTGTTGATCTTCGCCGGCGAGAGAACCGTGCGGACGTTCTCGCAGTCGTAGAGCATCTTCATCGGCCCGTCGGTGGGGGCCGGCCAGCCGTCCCAGCCGGTTGCGTTCACGTACTCCCCGACGAGCGCGACGAGCGTCCCGTCCGAGCGCGCCGCGGCTGTGAGCCGCTGGATCGTCGAGTTCCGGTTGCCGGACGCGAGGTTCTCCTCGCGGCGAGTGAGCATGCAGCGCACCGGCCGTCCCGTCCGCTTGGCGAGCTCCGCCGCGATGTACGTGTGGTCGCCGGCGCCGTTCTTCGAGCCGAAGCCGCCGCCCATGAACTCGCAGACCACGCGCACCTTGTCCGGTGGGAGATCGAGCTTGGAAGCGACCTCGTCCCGCACGCCCCAGATGAACTGGGTCGAGATATAGACGTCGAGGGCCTCACCGCGCCATTCGCAGATCGACTGGTGCGTCTCGAACGAGCTGTGGAGCACCGTCTGTGTCCGGTACTCCGCTTCGATGACGACGTCGGCCTCCGCGATCGCCTTGTCCACGTCGCCGCGCTCGTAGCGGCTCGGCTCGCTCACGAGCCGGCCGCGACGGACCGCCTCCTCCGGGTCGAGCAGCGGCTCGTGGATCGCCCAGTCGACGTCGACGAGCTCGAGTGCAGCGCGTGCCTGGCCATACGTGTCGGCCGCGATCGCAGCGACTGCCTGTCCCTGGAAGCCGGGCTCGTCCGTGAGCGTGTTCGCCTCGCCCGGCCCGATCGCAGCCCGCACTCCCGGCGCGGCGAGCGCCCTGGCGAAGGAGATGCCCTTCACGCGGGCGTACGCGTGCGGGGAGCGCAGGACCGCGGCGTGGAGCATTCCGGGCAGCGCGAGGTCGGCCGTGTAGCGGGCCTCACCTCGAGCGCGGAGCGGGCCGGTGACGCGCGCGGTTGGCCGTCCGACGATCTCGCGCGGGCCGGCCGGCCATTGCTCCAGCGCGTCCTCCTCGACGACGAGCCAGACCTCCTCGTAGCGTCCCTCGACCTCCTTCTCGGTGCGGATCAGCCTTGCCAGGTCGAGATCGCCTCCTCGATTTTCGGATACGTCCCGCAGCGGCAGAGGTTGCCCGCCATCGCATGCCGGATCTCAGCCGAGCTCGGATGCGGGTTGCTCGCGACGAGCGCCGATGCCGAGACGATCTGACCCGGCGTGCAAAACCCGCACTGCAGCGCATCCGTGCGCACGAACGCGTCGACGAGCGGATGCTCGCGCAGCCCTTCGATCGTCGTCACCTCGCGCTCCCCGACCGTGTGGACGAGCGTGATGCACGAGTAGACGGGCACGCCGTCGAGGAGCACCGTGCAGGAGCCGCAGTGCCCTTCGGCGCAGGCGATCTTCGTCCCCGTCAGCCCGACGTCCTCGCGCAGGGTCTCCGCCAGCGTGCGGCCGACCGGAAGGTCGAGCTCGTGTCGGCCCCCATTGACCTGGAGCTCAAGCGTCACTGGTCACCGCGAGGATGTCGGCGAGGTGGATGAGGCCGAAGGTGACACGGTTTGCAATCTGTCGGTCCTCTTCTTCGACCTCGGGCAGCGCGCGCCAGGCGTCGCGAGCGGCAGTCAGGAGCTCGCGAATCCGATCGAGGTCGGCTACCTCCCCATTGCGCTCGTCGCACGCGTTCAGCGCCAACCCGATCACTCCGATCGTGTCCGGCTGCCGCGTCCAGAGCAGCGGCGTCGCCATCGAAAGGTACTGGTGAATTCGCGCGAGCGCCATCGACTGCGAAAAGGTGCCGCTTCCCTTCGGGGCACTCGGCTCGAGCGGCGGCTCCGCGTTCGCGATGCGGTTCGCGTTACCGGCGAGCATCTCGCGCAGCTGATCCTCGGCGAGCCCGGCGACCTTGGCCGTCCGCAGCGCGATGAGCAGCGAGCTCGGCTGCCGCCCGTACGGGTAGTCCGACGCGTAGAGCACTTGCTCGGGAGAGACCTGATGGAAGAAGTCGAGCAGGTCGACGGGGCTCCAGACCGAGGTGTCGAAGAAGACGCCGGTCTTTCCGGCGAAATGGCCCGCGAGCCCGGCCATGTCGGCGATACCCGCGTGGGCGATGATCAGCTGCGCCTCCGGATAGGCGTCGGTGAGACGCGCGAGGTTGTCTGCGATCGGCGGTAGGCCGCGGCCTCCGTGAATGAGGATCGGAACCTTCCGCTCGGAGGCGAGCGCGAACACGGGAGCGAGTCGCTCGTCGTTCAAGAGGAAGCGCTGGGCCCGCGGGTGGAGCTTGATGCCGCGAGCGCCGAGGTCGAGGCACCGCTCGGCCTCTGCGATGGGGTCTTCTGCCAGGTCGAGGCGGACGAACGGAATCAGCCGACCTTCGGAGCGCTTCGCGTGCTCGAGCGTCCGATCGTTCGGCGCCTGGAATCCTGGATGGCGGTCCGCCTCGTCCATGCAGAACATGAAGGCCCGCGAGATCGCATAGCCGTCCAGGATCCGCTCGAGCTCCTCGTAGGTGCCCCGAAAGCCGTCGATGTCGTTGCCGAGGTGGACGTGTGCGTCGAAAATCTCCGCACCCGCCGGGAGCTCCTTCCGAAGCTCCTCGTCGTACGTGGCAATCAGCTCCTGACCGCGTTCGAACGCGTCATCCACGAAGGCTCAGTCTATGCGCGCCCGCTAGGATGCCGCCGCGGTGCCTGACGTCCTGATCTTCGCCGACTCCGTCGTCTCTCCCGAGATGCGGCACGAGGTCCCCGTCCTCGTTCCGGACCCGTTTCTCTATGCGGAGAAGGACGGGAAGCGCTACTCGGCTTCGAGCTCGTTCGAGGTCAGCCGGATCGCCGAGGCGGGAATCGAGGCTCACCCCTGGGAGGAGTTCGGGTACGACGAGCTGATCGAGAAGGGCCTCCCGCGCGAGGAGATCACCTGGCTGCACGTCAACCTGAACGTCTGTCGCAGCTTTGGGATCGAGGATGCGATCGTGCCCCGCAGCTTCCCAGCGCTTGTCGCCGATCACCTGCGCGCAAATGGGATCGCGCTCAACCCCGATTACACGTTCTTCGCCGACCGTCGCCGCGTGAAGACCGATGCCGAGATCGCGGGCATCCGCAGGGCGCAGAAGGCCGCCGAGGCCGGGATGGGCGCAGCGAAGGACCTGCTTGCCCGGGCGGAGCGCTCGAACGGCAGCCTGTCCGTCGACGGCGAGCCGCTGACCAGCGAGCTGCTCAAGGTCGCGATCCGCCAGGCCTTCACCGACCACGGGCAGTCCGGGGACGACTTCATCGTCTCGCACGGGGCCCAGACGGCGGTCGGGCACGATCTCGGTTCCGGCCCGATCGCGCCTGACGAGCCGATCGTCATCGACCTCTGGCCGAAGGACCCCGAGTCCGGCTGCTACGCGGACATGACGCGGACCTACGTCGTCGGGACGGCTCCCGACGAGCTCGTCGAGTACCACCGCCTCGTCAAGGAGGCGCTCGACCGCTCCTTCGCGGCAACCAAGGCCGGCGTTCCCGGCAAGGACGTGTTCAACCTCGTCTGTGAGTTCTTCGAGGAGCATGGCCAGAAAACGGCTCTTTCCAAGGCTCCCGGCGAAGTGCTCGAGGACGGCTTCTTCCACGGGCTCGGCCACGGAGTTGGGCTAGAAGTCCACGAGGCGCCCGGCATGGGTCGCGGCTCTGTGGGGGAGCTGGTCGCAGGCGACGTCGTCACGCTCGAGCCCGGGCTCTACCGCCAGGGCTTCGGCGGCTGCCGGCTCGAGGATCTCGTGCTCGTCACCGAGGACGGCGCTGAGAACCTCACGGACTTCCCGTACGACTTGAAGCCGTAGTGGCTGAAGAAGCGGGGCCCAGCCCAACTATCGAGACGATGCAGCTCGAGGAGCGGCGCTATCCGCCGCCCGAAGATTTCGCGGCGCAGGCGAACGCCCAGCCGGACATCTACGAGCGCGACTTCGAGGAGTTCTGGGAGACCGAGGCGGACGAGCGCGTCACCTGGTTCGAGCCGTTCACCGAGTTGCTCGACTGGAAGCCGCCCTACGCGAACTGGTACC
>CAZQAG010000014.1:0-44083 GCA_964591295.1 uncultured Gaiellales bacterium
GTCGTGGTCGCCGACTCGCGCTCGCCGCGCGACGGCAAGTTCATCGAGATCGTCGGGCGCTACAACCCGCAGACCGATCCCTCGCTGATCGAGTTCGACGAGGAGCGAGTCAAGGAGTGGCTCTCGAAGGGCGCGACGCCGTCCAACACGGTCATGCGCCTGCTGAAGAAGGCCAACGTCAGTGGCTGAGCTCCTCGCGCACCTGGCGCGGCATCTCGTCGACGACCCCGAGGCGGTCTCAGTCGAGGAGGTGCAGCGCGAGGGCACGACGGTCCTCCAGCTGACTGTGGCGAAGGACGACGTGGGCAAGGTGATCGGTCGCCAGGGCCGCATCGCACGGGCGCTGCGCGCAATCGTGCGTGCGAGCGGCGCGCGCTCGCATCACCGCGTCGTGCTCGAGATCATGGAGTAACTTCGTTGCGGGTCGCCGCGCTTTACGACATCCACGGCAACCTGCCGGCGCTCGAAGCCGTCCTCGCGGACGTTGAGCGTGAGGGCGTGGACGCGATCGTCTTCGGCGGCGATATCGCATCAGGCCCGATGCCGAGGGAAACCGTCGAGCTCGTGCAGTCGCTCGTCGACGCGGTCTTCGTCCGGGGCAACGCGGACACGCTCTCCTCCCCCGCGATGAGCCCTGCCCACGACAACGCACGGCGTTGGGTCGAGCAGCAGCTCGACGACGAGCAGATCGCCTGGCTCGCGAACCTCGACTTCTCCGCTGTCCTCAATGACACGCTCTACGTCCATGCGAGCCCGGAGGACTGGACGATCATTACCGAGCTGACCACGGACGAGCGGCTCACCGAGCTTCTCTCGGGCGTCGAGCAGTCACGAGTCGTCGCCGGTCACACGCATATGCAGCTGGACCGCACGGTGGGGCCGATCCGCTTCGTCAATGCGGGCAGCGTGGGGATGCCGTACGAAGCGGCGGCCGGCGCCTACTGGGCGATCATGGATCACGACGTGGAGTTCCGCCGCACCGAGTACGACCTCGAGCGCGCGGCCGCTGCCATTCGGGCGACCTCGCATCCGCTGGCGGAAGAGATCGCCGAGGAGAACGTGCTGGCGGTCCCCTCTCGCGAGGAAGCGCTGGCCGCCTTCGGTGGCTGAGCTCGTTCAGGTCGGGAAGGTCGGGAAGCCGCATGGCATCAAGGGCGCCTTCTTCGTCGAGCGCGGCAGCGAAGATCCGGAGCGCTACGCCGTCGGGACGACGCTCCTCGTCGGCGGGGAGCCCGCGGAGGTGGTCGAGTCGAAGCGCGCCGGCGGGAGGCCGGTGATCCGGCTCGATCGCGACGTCGAGCGCGGCGCCCAGATCGAGGTCGAGCTCTCCACCTTGCCCGACCCCGAGGACGGCTCGTACTACGCATTCCAGCTCGTCGGCCTCGAGGTGGAGGAGGAGGGAGGCGCAATGCTCGGGCGTGTCGTCGAAATCTCGACGAACCCCGCGAACGACGTCCTCGAGCTCGACACCGGTCTTGCGCTGCCGCTCGTCGACGCGTGCGTGCAGGAGGTTGATCTCGCGGCGGGTCGAATCATTGTGCAGTCCGGCTTCGCGTCTGATAGCTAACCTCAGTCGCTCTGCGCATCGATGTCTTCACGCTCATCCCACATGCGTTTGCCTGGCTCACCGAGCAGCGTCCGCTTGCGTCCGTGCTCGGCACGGAGCTCGAGCTCCGCCTGCTCAACTACCGCGACACGACGCCGCTCAAGGCCGGCCAGGTCGACGACGACCCCTACGGGGGCGGTGCGGGCATGGTCCTGCGCGTCGACGTCGCCGCCGCTGCGCTCGACGCGGTCTACGGCGGGCCCCCCGAACACCGGGTGGTCGCACTGACGCCCCAGGGACGCCAGCTGGATCAACAGCTGGTCGAAGAGCTCGCGGACGAGCAGGAGCTGACGCTTCTCTCGACCCGCTTCGAGGGCTTCGACGAGCGCATCGTCGAGCATCTCGCAACGGACGCGGTCTCGATCGGTCCCTACGTGCTCTCGGGAGGCGAGTTGCCGGCGATGGTGCTCCTCGACGCGATCGCGCGCCGGCTGCCGGGAGCGCTCGGCAGCGAGGAGTCCGGTTTCGAGGAGAGCTTCTCCGCCGAGCTCGAGGGAGGGCTCGAGTATCCGCACTACACCCGGCCGGCTGAATTCCGCGGCTGGAGCGTGCCCGACGTGCTTCTTTCGGGCGACCACGGCCGGATCGCCGAGTGGCGCCGAGAGCAGAGCCGCGCGAGGACAACACACTGAGAAATCCGATTGACGTCCTCACGCACGGCCTGCCGCGCCAGTGGCGCATCGCCATCGACTGGGCGGTGACGATCCTCGGCGCGATCGCGATCGTGCTCGCGATCAAGGCCTACGTCGTCAACCCGTACCGGATCCCGTCCTCGTCGATGGAGCCGACCCTGCACTGCGCTCGGCCGGGCTCAGGCTGCATGGCGCAGTTCTCCGACCGGGTGCTTGCGAACAGGCTCATCTACCACATCCGCGAGCCGGAACGGGGCGAGATCGTCGTCTTCAAGACCCCGCTCGCGGCGGAGCTCGCCTGCGGCGGCGAAGGAGGCACCTTCGTAAAGCGGCTGATCGCTCTGCCCGGAGAGCGCTGGCGCGAGCAGGACGGCGTCATCTACATCAACGGGAAGAGGCTGGACGAGCCGTACATCGAGCCGGCGCGCCGGGACGGGGGCACGATCCCCGAGAAGACTGTGCCCAAGGACTCGTACATCATGCTCGGCGACAACCGTTCGTCCTCGTGCGACTCGCGCCGCTGGGGTGCGGTTCCACGCCGGAACCTGGTCGGGCCGGTGTTCGGGGTCTACTGGCCGCCAAAGCGCATCGGCTTTAGATAAGCCTCTTGCGCTAGCATCCCGCAAGGCCTGCCCAGGCCTCCTCGCCATGACGAATCCGATCGAGCTACTCGAGCAGCGTCAGCTGCGAACCGACCTGCCGAAGTTCAAGGCCGGCGACACCGTGCGTGTCCACTTCCAGGTGATCGAAGGACAGCGCCGGCGCACCCAGGCCTTCGAGGGAGTCGTCATCAAGCGCCAGGGCGCGGGCGTGCGCGAGACGTTCACCGTCCGCAAGCAGTCCTTCGGCGTCGGCGTCGAGCGCACGTTCCCGGTCCACTCGCCGAAGATCGAGAAGATCGACGTGCAGGCGATCGGCGACGTCAACCGCGCAAAGCTCTACTACTTGCGCGAGAGAGTGGGTAAGAAGGCGCGCGTCCGCGAGGTACAGCAGGGGTCCGCGGTATCCTCGCCGCGTGGAGCGGACGAGGTCGCAGAGCAGCCCGACGAGCCCGCTGTGGAGGAGCCGGGAGCCGAAGAGCCCCTCACCGACGAGCCTGCAGCCGAAGAGCACGCAGCCGATGAGCCCGCTGCCGAAGAAGCTCTCGGGGATGAGCCCGCAGCAGAAGAGCCGGTGGCAGCCGGCGAAGACGGCCCAGAGGCTGCTGAGGTTCGACCGAAAGCTCGGCGCTCGCTTCGTCGCCGGCGCTGACGAGGCCGGGCGCGGCTCGCTCGCCGGTCCGCTCGTAGTCGCCGGCGTCCTTCTGGACTACGAGTTCCTCCGAGACCACCGCGTCCGGGCGCTCACCTTTCTGAACGACTCGAAGCAGGTGAGCCCGGAACAGCGCGAGGAGCTCTTCCGCGCGGTGCTCGGCTGCGCGACGCAGATCTCGGTGCAGACGATCTCGCCGGCCGAGATCGATCGAGAGGGCCTGCATCGCTCGAACCTCGCCGGCCTGCGGAGAGCACTGCATGCGCTTGCCCCGCCCGCCGAAGCCTGCCTCGTCGACGGCTTCCGCCTCGGGCCGAGCGCGCCGGAGCACATGGCCGTCGTCGACGGTGACGAGCGAAGCGCTGCGATCGCAGCGGCATCGATCGTGGCCAAGGTCGTGCGCGACCGGACGATGCGGAGATTCGACTCGCTCTATCCGGGTTACGGGTTCTCGTCCCACGTCGGGTACATCACGCCGGGCCACTCCCGGATCGTGCGCGAGCGAGGACCATGCGAGATCCATCGACGCTCCTTCCAGGCGCTCTGCTATCTCAGCGAAGAAGAAGCCAGAGCCCGGCTCAGCGCGGCCTAGCAATCGGGCGCTCGGCACGCGCGCCGAGCGCCGGGCGCTCTGGCACTACCGAGTGCGCGGATACCGAATCCTCGCCGTGAACGCGTGGGCGGGAGGCTACGAGCTCGATCTCGTGGCTCAGCGCGGCCGGTTGATCGCCTTCTGTGAGGTCAAGGCAAAGGGCGACGGCCGCTTCGGCGACCCGCTCGAGATGGTGACGGCCGAGAAGGCGAGACGCATCACACGCGCCGCAGAGACGTGGCTGGCGGCCCACCCGGAGCTCAGCGGAGGCGAGGTCAGGTTCGACGTCGTCGCCGAGCGCGAAGGCAGGCTGGAGCGTGTTGCGAATGCCTTCTAGCGGCGCCGGCCTACGACTAGATTGACCTTCGTACCGCGAGGGCGATTCGCGCCGACGCGCGGGGTCTGCTTGAGCACCCGGCCAACGCGCGCGCGCCTCGAGCGCGCTCGCCGGACGCGGCCGACCGAACAGCGCCTCGACCGGATCCGCGTGCGTGCCCGCGCCAGCTTCATCCCGATCACACGCGGCACGATGCAGCGCGGAGGCGGTCGGCCAGGCGGTGGCGGTGGCGGAGGCGGCTGCGGAGCGGGAGGAGGCGGGATCGGCGGCGGCGGGCCGGCCGGGCGGTCGAGGATCGTTGCGACGGCTTGTCCGTCGATCATCGTCCCGCTGCTTTCATTCGAGAGGTTCAGGAAAAAGGTCTCGGCCGGCTCCGCGAGGAGGTCTGAGTTGACCAACACGCTCACTGATTGGACGCGCTCGCGCGGAGCGAAGGTCACCGTTCCCGATGTCGCAACGTAGTCGGCGCCTGCCTGAGCCGTTCCGTCTTGGGTCGCGTAGTCCAGAGAAGTCTCGGTGTCCATCTCGCTGCTCAGGCGCACGGGTACCTGGACAGTCGTCATGCCCGAGGGCGGCTCGGTCACCTCGACGTCGCCGACGGAGATCTCCGGTCGCAGGCAAAGGTTGGCGAAATTGACCCCTCCGAACTGGGGCGCGTTGTAAAGCTGGCAGCCGATTCGGCGCGAGAAGAGATCGCGGTTGTTGTAGGTGCGCTGGGCTGCCCAGGGCGCCGCGTCGCGGACGAGGTCGTGCTCGATGTCCCGGAACGCGTCGTACCGCTCATCGCCCTCGAGCTCCCTCGCCGCGTGCAGCCGCTCGTTGAAGACCGGGTCGTCGAAGTACGAGAAGTTGACGTTGTTTTCGTCCCGGATCAACGTGCCGTCGAACAGCTGCATAAAGTTCCACGGATCCCAGTAGTCCGCGCACCAGCCGACGCTTACGCCAAGGTCGAAGGGGGCACCCCGAATCCCCATCGCGGTGTAGATGTCGCCGCCGGAGAACCCGACCCCCGTCACGTCGAACCCGATCTGCTCGAGCGCCTGCTTGACGATCTGGTACTGGGCCGGATTGATCGTCCCGCTCGACCGGTAGTAGACGGTGATCGGCTGCAACGGGTCTCCCGGGTGCCAGTTAGCGAGGTCGCGCGCGTGCTCGAGATCGGCGTGGTCCGGGTAGACGTCGATGTCCTCGTAGCCGGGCATGCTCGGGGGGAGGTACTGGTCGTATGGTGACGCCGCATACGGGCCGGCCCGGTCTCCGTACAGGACGCGGTCGACGGCGTAGTTGACCGCTTTCCGCATGTTCTCCTGTCCCGGTGCAAAGGTAGGGCGTGCAGTGTTCAGTGGGAGATAGCCCACGCAGGTTGACGCATTCGGGAAGAATTGCTGGAGCCCGCGCCCGGCGGCCTCGCTGTCCGGGCCGTACGCGTCGGCGACCCACTGGACATCGGCGGCTGGAAGCGGCCCGGCGTCGAGGTCGCCCGACAGGACCTGCTGGAAGGCCGTCTGCTCGTTGAGGTTGAAGAGGTACTCGAAAGTGTTGAAGCGCCTTGGCCGGGGCCCGTCGTAGTTCGGATTCCGGGTAATGGTGATTTGCTGGTTGATGTCGTGCTCAGAGATGTAATAGGGACCCGCCGAGGGAATCGGCGCGAACTGCTCGACGGGCGGCAGCGTCGTCGGGACGGCGCAGAGGAACGGCATCGCCAAGTAAGTCAGAAACTCGCCCTGGCGCTCGAGCAGGTGGATCGTCAGCGTGCTGCCCTGGGCGTCGATGCCTGTGATCTCGTTCGCCCCACCTTCGTGGTAAGCGGTCGCGCCTTCGATGTTCATCAGAAAGCCGGCGCCCGGAGACGCAAGATCGGGGTGCAGAGTTCGCTCGAACGTGTACTTCATGCTCTGCGCTGACACGACGCCCGACGCCGGCGGCGAGAACGCGAAGTCGTTCCGGATCTGGAACGTGTACGTGAGGCCATCCCCAGAGATGGTCGGCATGCCCGCCGCGATCTCCGGCACAAGCCTTGACCCCTCGGGGCCTGGCGCATCTGGGTAGTTGACGAGCTTGGCGCAGGTCGCGTACTCGATCTGCCAGGCGATCGTGATATAGGCGAGGGCCGGATCCGTCTGCACCGACGCGCCCGTCGTGCCGATCCGGAACGTGCCTGGGGGAGGCACCGTCTTTGGTGAGGCCGAGACAGAGCCTGCGCCATGCAGCGCGGCGGCGAAAAACGCAAGCACGGCTGCCGCGAATAGCGCTCTGAACTTTCGGGGTAGCTCGTGGCCGAGCACGTGTCCCTCCCTCTGTTGCGGCGATTGTGACGAAGGGAACGCGCGGTGTCTATAGGAGACGGTTCCCTTCCGTAGAAGTTGGCAGGGCGATGGCACCGACGCAGGACGCCCTTTACCGCGAGCTGGACGTCGATCTCGACCTCTCGTGGTCGGAGCGGGATCTGCCCGAGCGGGAGCGCACGAAGCACGTGCACCGCCTCCATCCCTATCTCGGGAAGTACGTTCCGCAGCTCGTCGAGGCGCTGCTCTCGCGCCACCTGCCGCAAGCGAAGAACGTGCTCGACCCGTTCGCCGGCTCGGGAACGACGCTCGTCCAGTCCCTCGAGGACGGACGCGATGCGGTCGGCGTCGATGTCGCGGCCTTCAACTGTCTGCTCATGCAGGTCAAGACGGGCGAGTACAACCTCTTCACGCTCGAGCGCGAGCTCCGCGATTCGCTACGGCGCCTCAAGACCTTCGAGGCGAACCGCCCTCCCCGGCCGTCCGGCTACATCGGCAAGTGGTTCGCGCCGCGCGCCGCCGCCGAGCTCGTCTTCTTCCGCTCCTTCGTCGACGAGTACCAGCACTCCGACGTGCTTCGCGTCGTGCTCGCTCGAGCGGCTCGCTCGGCCCGGCGGACGACGCACTTCGACCTCGATTTTCCCCGCGAGCCTCAGGTCGGCGAGTACTGGTGCCACAAGCACAAGAAGGTCTGTCGCCCCGTCGACCGCGCGGAGCATTTTCTGCGCCGCTACGCGCTCGACACCCTGGCGCGGATCCGAGAGTTCTCGCGCGTGCGCGCGCGTGGGCGCGAGGCCCACGTGTTGCACGGCGACGTCCGCAACCTCGAGCTTCCCGGACCGTTCGACGGCGTCGTCACGTCGCCGCCCTACCCGGGACTGATCGACTACCACGAGCAGCACCGCTACGCCTACGAGCTGCTCGGCCTCGACGACCAGCGCGACCTCGAGCTCGGCGCTGCCGAGCGGGGAGTGGGAGCGCAGGCGATCCGCGACTACGTCGACGGCATCGCGGCGGCCTTCGCGAACGTGCGCGGCTCGCTACGGCCGCGCGCGCCGGTCGTGATCGTGATCAACGACCGGCGCGACCTCTACCCGGAAATCCTCGAGCGGGCGGAGCTGACGATCCAGGCGCGCTACCGGCGGCACGTCAACCGGCGAACCGGGCGTCGCGCCGGCGAGTTCTTCGAAGACGTGATCGTCGCCCGGACCTAGGGGATCGGCGGAGGAAGCCGTTCGACGTCGTCGACGCGATAGATGTTCCAGGTCTGGCGGCGGCAGACGACGGCGTCGTAGTAGACGCGTGTCGTCACAGTCTCGGACGGCGGATCCGGCGGCACCGTGTATGCGTACGTGACTTCCCCGTCTCGTCCTTGCGGCAAGGCGGCCACCACCTCGGGGAGGCCGACCAGACCCTGCTTGACGAGCTCCACCGACTTGCCGCAGCCTCTCGTGCTGCGCAGGTAGTAGACCGTCCCGTATGGGTTGACCGACGGGCTATACGGGACCTTCGCCGGCACTGTCGGCAGCGCCGTGGCCGTGGCCGTCGTCAGGTCGTAGCGGAAGACAACGCACTGCGGATACGGGTCGCACCGGCCCCACACGGCGAAGTTGCCGTTGATCTGGCCGGCGCTGACGAGGCCGTTTCGGTTGCGTAAGGAGTCGAGCACGCGCTGCTCGCCGGTGACGAGGTTGCGGAGGAGGATGAGCTGCCTTGCAGTGCCGTACGCGCGCCCGCGGCTGAAGAGGATCCAGTCGCCCGAGATCGTCCCACAGCACTCCCAGTTCTTCGTGTTGATGCCTGCCGGGAGCTTCGCGAGCTTCCTGGCCTGGAGGTCGAAGAGCCTGAGGTCGGAGAGGTGCGCGAACCGGCCGCGGATGAGCTGGTAGAGCAGCCTCGTCCCGTCGATCCCGCCCCCGTAGGCCTGCGTTCCCTTCGGGTTGACCTTGAATGCGGGGTCGGCCGCGTGCTGGGCGAAGAGGTCGAACGGGCTCGTCCCGCGCTCGCGGCTCCTCGACCACGAGAGCCAGTCGCCGGCGGCCGAGGGGCCGACCTCGTTGCGGGGTGTCGTCTTGACCGCTATCGGAGTCGAAGCCGCAATGGCGACCGCTGCGACGATCGAGCCGGCCGCGAGCGCGACGGTCACGAGCGCCGGATTTCGTCCTCGTCTTGTGACAGACATGTGCGCCCGACCAGCCTAGCCTGGGCACGTGCTGGCGCGGACGGTCACGCATGCTCTCGTGGGGCTCGACGCACGTCGCGTCGAGGTCGAAGCGCACCTTCAGAACGGGGCGCCGGCGTTCGCGATCGTCGGACTGGCCGACCGCGCCTGCCAGGAGGCGAAGGAGCGAGTGCGCAGCGGGATCGCCTCGGCCGAGCTCGAGTGGCCTCTCCGGCGCATCACCGTCAACCTCGCGCCCGCCGGGCTCCGCAAGGAAGGGTCCGGCTTCGACCTTCCGATCGCTCTGTCGATTCTGGCCGCCTCCGGGCAGATTCCGCGAGATCGGCTCGCCGAGCATGCCGCCGTCGGTGAGCTCGCCCTCGACGGACGGCTGCGGCCGGTCGGAGGCATGCTGGCTCTCGCGGAGGCGGCGCGGCAGGCCGGCCTGTCCCGGATCCTCTGCGCGGCGCGCTCCGCACCTGAGGCGGCGCTCGCCGACATTCATCCGGTTCCGCTGCGCCATCTCGCTGAGGCCGCGGCCTATCTGCGCGGCGAGGGCGAGCCCGAGCCGTACGTCGAGGGCAACGGGCACCCGCCCGCGGAGCAGTCGCTGCCCGACCTCGCCGACGTCCGCGGCCAGGAACGGGCTCGCCGCGCCCTCGAGATCGCCGCCGCCGGAGGACACAACCTCCTTCTCGCCGGCCCGCCCGGCACGGGAAAGACGATGCTCGCTCGACGGCTGCCCGGAATCCTGCCGCCGCTCTCGACGGCCGAGGCCCTCGAGGTGACGCGGATCCACTCGGTGGCGGGGATGCTCAGCGCCGACCGGCCGCTCGTCACCGCGCGGCCGCTGCGCTCGCCGCACTACAGCGCCTCGGTTGCGGCGCTCGTCGGAGGCGGCGCCTCGGGGCCGCGGCCGGGAGAGGTCAGCCTCGCTCACCGGGGAGTGCTGGTGCTTGACGAGTTCGCGGAGTTCCAGCGGCCGGCGCTCGAGGCGCTCCGCCAGCCGCTCGAGGACGGTGTCGTCAGCATCGCCCGCGTCGAGGGCAGGGCGGTCTTCCCTGCGCGCTTTCAACTCGTTGCCGCAATGAACCTCTGTCCTTGCGGAGCTCGGGGGGATCCCGCGGCCGAGTGCAAGTGCTCGCCACAGCGAATCGCTTCGTTCCGCGACAAGCTGTCGCGGGCGCTACTCGACCGGTTCGACCTCGTCGTGGCGATGCCGCGGCCGCGCGCGGTCGAGCTCGCGGCCGCTCCGAGCGAGGGTTCCGCGCCGGTGCGCGAACGCGTCGAGTCGGCACGGGAATGGATCGAGTCCGGGCGACCGCCGTGGTCGAAGGAGGCAACCGAGCTGCTCGACCGGGCGGTGGAACGGCTGCCGCTCTCGGGACGCGGCCGGGCGAGGTCACGCAGGGTCGCGGAGACGATCGCCGCGCTCGCCGCCAAGCCCGAGGTCGCCGCAGCACACCTGGCGGAGGCGCTCGCTTACCGGTCGCCAACCGAGCTCGGGCCGACGTGAGCGAGCTCGCGCTCGCGGCCTATGCGGCTCAGAGTGGCGCTCACCTCGTTCGCGAGCCGCGTGACCGCGCATACGCCGCCTTCGCCCGGGCGTTCGACTCAGGCGCCTATCTCAGCGGCCTTCGCGAAGCCGGAGTGCGGTGGCTGTCGCGCTCCGCTCCGCAGTTCCCGCCCCTTCTGCGTGCGATCCACGACCCACCCGCCGGCCTGTTCGTGCGAGGAGCTGCGGAGGTCGAGCTCCTCGGGCGCGCCGCGGTCGGCGTGGTGGGCGCCCGCTCGTGCTCGCCCTACGGCGGGCAGGTCGCGAGAATGCTCGGCCGGGAGCTGGCCGCCGCCGGGCTCGTTGTCGTCAGCGGCCTCGCTCGCGGGATCGACGGCGAAGCGCATCGGGGTGCACTCGAGGCTGGCGGGGCGACCGTCGCCGTGCTCGGCTGCGGGATCGACCGTGACTACCCCGCGTCGCATGCCGAGCTCGCGGCCCGAATCCGCGCAACGGGGCTCGCGGTTTCGGAGTACGCGCCCGGAGTCGAGCCTGCGCCCTGGCGGTTTCCGGCGCGGAACAGGATCATCGCGGGGCTCTGTGCCGCGACGGTCGTCGTCGAGGCGCGGGAGCGAAGCGGGGCGCTGATCACGGCCGACCTCGCGCTCGAGGAAGGCCGCGAGGTGCTCGCGGTTCCCGGCGAGATCACGAGCGCGCTCTCCCGGGGGACGAACGACCTTCTGCGGCTCGGTGCGACGCCGCTGACGGGATCGGCGGACGTGCTCGAGCTGTTCGGGCTCTCGCCGGCGGCTGCCTCGGCGGTCGAGCTGAGCGAGGTTGCGGACACCGTGCTGGTCCGCCTCCGCGACGGGCCAGCGAGCGCCGACGAGCTCGCCCGGGCAACGGGCCTGGAGGCGGGGGCTCTCGCATCGGCTCTGACCGAGCTCGAGCTCGCAGGCGTCGCAGTCGCAGCGGGAGGTGTGTTCCGGGCCAACTAGCATCGCCACATGACCGAGTCGTACTGGCTCTCCGAGCCCGCCGAACCCATTCCACCACGGCGCGGCGACGGTCCTGTCGACGTCGCAATCGTCGGGGCGGGTGTCACCGGCTGCGCGTGTGCGCTCGCACTTGCCGAGGGCGGGCTGCGCGTGCGCGTGCACGAGGCACGGCGGGTCGCCTGGGGCGCGAGCGGCAGGAACGGGGGGTTCGCGCTCCGCGGCGGCGCCTTGCCTTACCACGAGGCCCGGCACCAGCTCGGTCCCGAGCGCGCCATGGAGCTGTGGCGGCTGAGCGAGCGCTATCTCGACCGGATGCAGGAGCTCGCCGGCGATGCGCTGCGTCGTGTCGGCAGCCTGCGGCTCGCCGACGAGGAGGAGCTCGAGAAGGTGCGCGCCGAGTTCGAGGCCCTCCGC
This sequence comes from uncultured Gaiellales bacterium, assembly GCA_964591295.1. GTDB lineage: Bacteria > Actinomycetota > Thermoleophilia > Gaiellales > Gaiellaceae > VAXT01. Next base: position 11,772 of record CAZQAG010000014.1, read on the forward strand.
GAGGACGGTTTCGACGCGGATTGGGTCGACCGGTTCGATCCGCCGCTCGACGACCTCTATGTCGGAGCGATTCGTCACCCCACCGACGGCGCGCTCCAGCCTGCCCGCTGGGTGCGTCGGCTCGCCGCCCGCGCGATAGCGGCGGGAGCAGAGATCGTGGAGGAGAGCCGAGTCGAATCGCTCGACAGTGTGGGGGCCGATCAGGTCGTGATCGCGACTGACGGATACACGCGTGGACTACTGCCTGCCCTGGACGAGGTCATTCGACCCGTGCGCGGCCAGGTGATCGTCACGGAGCCTCTCGCGCGGATGCTCTTTCCCTGCCCGCACTACGCGCGCCACGGCTTCGATTACTGGCAGCAGACGCCCGAGGGCAACCTCGTCCTCGGCGGTCGCCGCGACGTGAACCTCGAGGGCGAGAACACGAACGAAGAACTGGTGACGGACACGATCCAGCTGGCGCTCGAGTCCTTCGCGGAGCAGCTCATTGGCGAGCCGGCGCGGGTCATTCACCGCTGGGCGGGCATCTTCGGAGCAATCGACGATCGCCTGCCGCTGGCAGGCGCGGTTCCGGGTCACGACGGCGTGTGGATCGCCGCCGGCTACTCAGGGCACGGCAACGTCCTGGGGCTCGCCTGCGGAGAGCTCGTGGCGGGGGCAATCCTGGGACGGCCCCCGCCAGAGCTAGAGCTGTTCGACCCTGCGCGGCTCCTCTAGGAAGAAGCCGACTCCGCGCCCATGCCTTCGGGCACCGGTGCGTTCTCGTCGCTCTGCCAGACGCCGAACTTGTTGCCCTCCGGGTCCTTGGCGTGCGCGTACCAGCCCATGCTCGGCACGGGCGCCTTGTCCTCGGCGTCGCCACCGGCATCGCGGATGCGGCCGAGCTCGGCGTCGATGTCGTCGGTCTCGAAATAGACCAGGATGCCCTTCTCGCCGTCCGTCGACGGATAGAGGCCACCGCCGGGCTCGCCCTCGAACATGTTGTACTCGACGGGTCCTTCGTAGTTCTGGAACTTCCAGCCAGCGAGGTCCCCCCAGAACTTCATCGCCCTCTCGGTGTCGTCCGCCGGGATCTCCATGTGCACGATTTTGCCCTTCATCGTCCCCTCCGTTCCTAGGCCGAACTCTTGATCAGCGAGACGCTATCGAAGGGCCGAGAGTTGAGCTCCGCCACGAGCGCGTCGAGCCGTCCTAGGCCCAGGGCAATCCGTTCCAGTTCTCCGGCGGCCCGGGCTGCCACTTCGGGAACGGGGCGTAAGCCTCGGCCGGCGAGGTCGTCTCGGTCTCGACGCCCGCGCCGTGCCGGAGCGCGAGCTCCGAGCGTGGGTAGACGATGCCCTTGTCGGGCCATCCTTTCCGGGCGCCTGCCATGAAGATCGCGCACAGGCCGTCGCCCGCCCCGACGAATGTGTGCTCGGTGTCGGGCGGGCAGTGCACGAAGTCCCAGGCCTTGAGCAGCCGCTCCTCGCCCTCGATCAGCAGCACGCATTCGCCGAGGAGGACGAGGAAGTCCTCCTGGTTTGCCTCTCGGTGATACCTCCCGCCGGACTGTCCAGGCTGGAGCACGGCCAGCGTGAAGCCGATGTCGGGAAACGGTGCCTCGTCGCCCTCGAAGATGCACGCGGCTCCGCGAACCTCGTTCGTCACCCACGGCGCGTCCCGGATGTTGACGACGAACCAGCCGTCCGTCACCGCCGTCAGGCCGGCCTCGAGTTGCTCAAGGCGTGCTTCCTCGACCACGTCCCCCCGACTATGCCGAACACGGCGCCGTCTTGCCTCAGATCTCTCCGAAGACGTCAGAACGCGCTCTCCGAATCTGTTCGGCCACGGCAAGCGGCGAGGCGTCTTGCGTCGAACACACGAGCTGTACTTCTTCGAGCGACCTGCTTACGGCCGCGATCTCGTTGGCGGCGTCCAATAGCCGTGGCAGCCCCGACCACTCGGCTGGTTCGCGGGTGACGATCCGCTCGCGGAGCGTGGAAGAGTCCGCCTCAAGTCGAACCACGAGGGACTCGTCTGCTGCGACCGCTGCGAGGAGTGCGCCGAGGTAGTCGGTGGAGGTAACCGTCGCACCAACCAGGATCAGCGGGTACCCGGCTGTCTCATACGCGCGGCAGAGCGTCCCAAGGTGCCGAAGAGCGTGCTCGTCCGCGAGAGATGGATGTGTCCACGCGACAGCTTCGACCTCGATCACTGCGTGTGCGAGGTCGCTATCTGCGAGAACGTTGTGGAGGGCCGTCAGGACAGTCGTCTTCCCAGAGCCGGGCGGGCCGATCAGAACGACCGCAAACACGCGGGTAAGTCTGCCCACTCTGTCGTCTTCCGTAGAAGGCGGCCGTCGGACGCGTCGGCCCGAGCTAGAGGTCGAGCGTGGGGAGGTCCAGCTCGTCAGCGCGATCCATAGCTGCGAGCGCGATCGCGAGGTCCTGGATCGCGAGGCCTGTGGAGTCGAAGACCGTGATCTCGTCGTCACTCTCGCGGCCCGTCGCTTCCCCGGCGAGGACCGCTCCGAGCTCTGTTACCTGCTCCCCCTCGATCACTCCGGCGTCGACCGCGTGCACGAGCTCGCCGTTGTGGCTTGCCTGCTCCCAGTCGTCCGCGAAGATCCGAGCTCGGAGGAGCTCCTCGACTGCGATCTCCGCCTTCCCGGGCCCGTCTGCGCCCATCAGGCTTACGTGCTGACCGGGACGAAGCGAGCTCTCGGGCAGGAGGATCTCGTGGCCGGGCGTCATCGTCACGAGCAGGTCCGCGGCCAACGCCTCGTCGAGCCCAACCGACTTTGCAACAGACTGTTGCAAAGTATTGAGGTCGGCTACGGCGGCCTCGGCCCGTTGCGGATCGACGTCGTACAAAGCGACATCACGGCCGCGCGCGAGGAAGGTGCGGGCCGCGGCCTTGCCGTTCACCCCGGCGCCGACGACTGCCGCGGTCTGTGCGTCGGAGCGGCCGAGCGTCTCGGCGGCCAGCACGGCCGCGGCCCCGGTGCGGAGGGCGGTGACCGCTCCGGCATCGAGCACTGCACGCAGCATCCCGTTCGATGCGTCCGAGACGAGGACGAGACCCGTGACCGTCGGCAGGCCCTGTGTGGGGTTGCCCGGGAACGACGTCACCCACTTCAGAAGGGCATGGCCGGCGCCGAGGGCCGGCATTGCGCGGAAGTCGCCGGCCGGGTAGGCAGGCACGTAGACCTTCGGCGGCATCGACCACTCGCCTCGGGCGTACGCGATGAAGGCGTGCCGCACCGCCTCGAGGGCGCGCTCCGGGGAGACAGCGGCCTCGACGTGCCGCGCGGAGAGAAAGGGAACCGTGCTCAAACTGACTTGACGGCGGCGATCAGCTTCTCCATCGCCGCCTTCGCGTCGTCGAATAGCATCACCGTCTTCGCGTCGTAGAAGAGCGGATTGTCGATCCCGGCGAACCCCGGCGACATGCTGCGCTTGACGACGACGATGTTCTGAGCCTTGTCCACGTCGAGGATCGGCATTCCGTAGATCGGGCTCCCCGGCTGGTTGCGCGCGGCCGGGTTGACGACGTCGTTCGCGCCGACGACGACCACCACATCCGTCTGCGGGAACTCCGGGTTGATCGTGTCCATCTCGTACAGCTCGTCGTAGGGGACGTTGGCCTCGGCGAGGAGGACGTTCATGTGTCCCGGCATCCGGCCCGCGACCGGGTGGATCGCGTAGCGGACGTCCACGCCCCTCTCCTCGAGCAGCTCTGCGAGGTTGCGGACGTCGTGCTGAGCCTGGGCGACAGCGAGGCCGTAGCCCGGGACGAAGACGACTCGCCGCGCGAACGCGAGCATGACCGCGACGTCGTCGGCGGTTGCCGAACGCACCGAAGCGCCGTCGCCGCCCGCCTCCGCTGCTCCGGGAGTCGCAACGACCTTCCCGAACGCGCCGAAGAGGACGTTCGCGACAGAACGGTTCATCGCACGGGCCATCATCATCGTCAGCAGGGTTCCCGAGGCGCCGACGAGCATTCCGCTCACGATCAGGACGTTCGAGTGGAGCACGAAGCCGGTCGCCGCCGCAGCGAGGCCCGTGAACGCGTTCAGCGAGGAGATCACGACCGGCATGTCGGCGCCGCCGATCGGGAGCACGAAGACGATGCCGAAGAGCGCGGCCGCCCCGATCGCTGCGGCGAGCAGCCAGAACTCGACCGAGCTCATCGCGACAACCGCGAGCGCGATCGACCCGATGACGAGCAGCGCGTTCCCGAACTGCTGCGCCGGATAGGTAATCGGGCGACCGCTGACGAGCTCCTGGAGCTTCGCGAAGGCAACGAGCGAGCCTGCGAACGAGATCGACCCGACGAGCGCGGAGAAGACCGTCGCGATCCCGCGCTCGACGCCCACCTCGCCGGCGTTCGCCCAGAGGCCGTGAAACTCGACGAGGGAAATCAGGGCTGCCGCCCCGCCGCCGACGCCGTTGAACAGCGCCACCATCTGCGGCATCGCGGTCATCTTCACTTTCTTGGCTCCGACGACACCGATCACCGACCCGATCAGCATTCCGGCCGCCATCCACCACCAGCCCGTGACGACCTCTTCCAGGGCGAGCGTGACGAGGATCGCCCAGACCATCCCGGCGGCGCCGAGCTGGACACCGAAGCGCGCGTGACGCGGAGAGGAGAGGAAGCGCAGCGCCAGGATGAACGCCGCGATCGTGACGAGGGAGAGCAGGTTGGCGGTGGTGGTACTCACGCGCGTCCCTCGCCGGCGTCGGCTCCCGCCGGGCCAAGGGAGCGCGAATTCATTTCGCGCGACCGCTCACTTGCTTCCGCGGCTCCGCCGCCGCCTGACGCCGCTGGCGGCACGTGGCTCTCCGGGCCCGCATTGCTCATACTGTTCCCTCCGGCCACGCACCGCCACCGGCGCCCGAGGAACCCGCGGTCAACACTCATGAGTTCGTGGCTCCTCACGCGTCCGGACGCTTCTTGAACATCTCGAGCATCCGGTCGGTGACGACGAAGCCGCCGACGACGTTCGCGGTCGCGAGGATCACCGCGACGAACGAGACGAGGCGCATGAAGAGCCCGGGGTGGGGGGCGCCCATGACGATGATCGCGCCGACGATCACGATCCCGTGGATCGCGTTCGTTCCCGACATGAGCGGCGTGTGCAGAAGCGTCGGCACCTTCGAGATCACCTCGAACCCGACGAAGGCCGCGAGCACGAGGATCGTGATTTCGGTCACCAACAGAAAGCTCACGCCGGGACTTCCTCCTTGCGGGTGACGCAGGCGCCGGCCGTGATCTCGTCCTCGAAGTCGAGCGCAAGGTCGCCTTCCGGCGCCAGGTGCTGGACGAGTGCCGAGACGTTGCGCGCGTAGAGCTGGCTCGCGTGGTAGGGCATCGTGCTCGGCAGGTTCGTCGGGCCGAGGATCGTCACGCCCTCGTGCGTGACGTCCCGGTCGGCCTGGGTCAGCTCGGCGTTGCCGCCCGCCTCGGCGGCGAGGTCGACGATCACCGAGCCCGGCCGCATCGACTCGATCGCCGACTGCGGGATGAGCTTCGGCGCCGGGCGACCGGGAATGAGGGCCGTCGTGATCACGACGTCATACTCGCCGATCCGCGCCTCGAGCTCCTCCTGCTGGCGGCGTTGCTCCTCTTCGGAGAGCTCGCGCGCGTAGCCGCCTTCGGTCTCCTCGCCGACGACTCCCAGCTCGAGAAACGTGGCGCCGAGGCTCTCGACCTGCTCCTTGACGACGGGCCGCACGTCGAAGCCGGAGACGACCGCGCCCAGCCTCCGCGCCGTGGCGATCGCCTGGAGCCCGGCGACGCCCGCTCCGATCACGAGCACCTTCGCGGGGGCAACCGTGCCGGCCGCGGTCATCAGCATCGGCAGGAACTTCGGGAGCCGGTCGGCCGCGACGACGACCGCCTTGTAGCCGGAGACCGTCGCCTGGGAGGAGAGCGCATCCATCGACTGGGCTCGGGTGATGCGCGGGATCGACTCCATCGCGAAAGCGGTCACGCCGCGCCCGGCGAGCCGTTCGATCCCCTGCGGATTGCTCAGCGGCTGCAGGAAGCCGATCAGTACCTGTTCCTCGCGCAGTCGTCCGAGCTCCTCGTCGCTCGGCATCCGCACTTTGGCCACGACTTCCGCGCTCCAGGGGTCGCCGAGCTCTGCGCCCGCCTCGCGAAAGGCGTCGTCGGAGAAGGATGCGGCCTCGCCGGCGCCGCGCTCGACGACGACGTCGATCCCGGTCGCGACGAGCTTCGCCACGATGTCGGGGACGAGCGCTACCCGCCGCTCGCCCGCCGCAGTCTCCCTCGGAATGCCCACCCTCATTCCGGCGGAACTCTAGAGGGAGGGAACGCGGCGTCGATCTTGAACAGTCGAGGTCTGTGGGGAGCCTGGCCCAACTTTCGGCCGCGATCGAAGCGCGCGACCCGTACGCGCGAGGTCACGCATCCCGAGTCACCGTCTTCGCCCAGGCGATGGCGAGGCGAATCGGCCTTGACAAGGAGCGACTCTCGGTGCTGCGGCTGGGTGCGCTCCTCCACGACGTCGGGAAGCTCGCGGTCCCGCCTGCGGTCCTGCTCAAGCACGGGCCGCTGACCGAGGTCGAGCTCGTCCAGGTACGCCGCCATCCCGCAGCGGGTGTGCGCATGCTCCGCTCGCTCGGCGCGCCCCGCGAGATCCTGCCGACGGTTCTCCATCACCACGAGCGCTGGGACGGGGCGGGCTACCCTCGAGGGCGGGCCGGGGAGAGGATCCCGCTAGAGGCTCGGATCCTCGCCGTGGCGGACTCGTTCGACGCGATGACCTCGACGCGCCCGTACCGTGCGCCGAAACCGGCCCAAGACGCCCTCGACGAGCTACGCCGGTGCGCAGGCACGCAGTTCGACTCGGCGCTCGTCGGCGCGTTCGCGGAAGCATGGGGTGAAGGTGAGCTCGACCTGCTCGTCTGGCAAGCCGCCGCCAGCTAGTCGAAAACAGATCGTCGCCGTAGAGCTCACAGAATGTGATCTCAAAGGTAACGAGGGCGAGCGCGAGGCCCTGCTTGCTCATTTCCGCCGTACGCTTGCTCCTCGATGCATCGTCGCCAAGCACTGGCTCTGGGGTTGCTCGCCCTCCTCGTCGCTGCGAGCGGAATCGTTGCGTGGCGCGTGCCCGTGCCGGCCGAACCCCCGGCAGCCGCCTGGAACTCACCGTGGATCTTCCGCGGTGAGGTCTTCCTCGGGTTCTTCGTCGGTGCCTACGTGGTGCTCGCAATCTGTGCGACGACGATCGTCAGCGGGCGACCGCCAAGACGGACGTACGCAACCTCCAGCAGCGGGTGAACGAAGGGCTACAGGCGAGCCGGGGCGCACTCGAGGCGTTGATCGATGCCGCTGAGCGGGGTGATGTCGACAACCCCATGGTCGAGCGGGCACGGACGCACCTCGTGGGCTTGCCGGAGCTGGAGACTTCGTCGGCAAGTTCGCAGCGTGAGTTCGATCAGGCAATGGCGCGCTTTGAGCAGATCCTCGCCGACCTGGAGAAGCTACGCGCGGAACGTCGAGGGGACGCTTAGAGCTAATGGCGAAGGAACTGGTTCGTCGCCGATCGTCGGCGGCGCAGAGAGCGGTCAAGGAGCGGATCAGAGTGATTCGTGGGAAGTACGTCGTCCTCGACAGTGACCTGGCCGCGTTCTACGGCGTGGAGGTGCGTGCCCTCACTCAGGCGATGAGGCGCAATCAGAGTCGGTTCCCTGAAGACTTCGTCTTCCAGCTCAGCGAGAAGGAGTACGCGGCTTTGAGATCACAGGATGTGACCTCAAAGGGTCGCGGTGGACGCCGGTACCGGCCGTACGCCTTCACCGAGCAAGGGGCGATCCACATCTCCAGCGTCCTTCGGAGCGCCAAGGCCGACGAGGTGAGCGTCGCTGTTGCTCGCGCCTTCGTCACGATGCGTACTCAGCTGCATGTCCTCGCGGACCTGCCGGGGGCCGTCGCCGACATACAGGTAAAGCTCGAAGAGCTCGAGGCGAGTGACGCCGACCTGAACGCAGGGGTCGAGACGATGACCGAGGGGCTAAAGGCGATTGCGCAAAATGCTGAAAGCACTCGACAAGGCCGAGAAGCAGGTTCCGCAACTCGACAAGAGGCGGCGACTGACCGCCTGAATCAGCCCGCGCTAGAGCGTCGACCAGACCTCGAGCTTCGTCTTCGTGCGGCGGATCACCTCGTCGGTGAAGTCCGTCGTGCCCGCGTGGCCGCCGAGATCCGCCGTGCGGGTGCCCTCCGCGACGGCTTCCAGGGATGACTCGCGGATCGCCCGCGATGCCTGCTCTCCCGGCTCGCCCGCGTAGGCGAGCACCGCGGCCCCCGCGAGAATCATCGCCAGCGGGTTGGCGACGTTCTTGCCCTGGAGCGCCGGGGCCGTGCCGTGTGCGGCCTCGGACATCACGGCACTGACCTGCGTGGGGTCGTCGTCGCCGAACGCGACGAGCAGCGACTCCGCGCCCGCGATCGACCCGAAGAGCGGGAGAACGAGGTCGGAGAGGATGTCTCCGTCGCGGTTCAGCGAGGGGATCACGAGGGGATCTCCCGCGGTCGCGATCAGAAGCGCAAAGGTCGCGTCGATCAGCTGCGGCTCGTAGGGGACGTCAGGGTGCCGCCCGGCGGCCGCGTCCATCTCCTCTTTCAGCATCCCCTCGTAGATTGGGCTGACCGTGTACTTCGGCCCGCCGAAGACCTTGGCTCCGGATCGCTCGGCCAGCTGGAAGGCGAACTCGGCGACACCGTGGCAGATCCGGCGCTCGATCCGCTCGGTGCGAAACGCCGCTTCGGCCATCCCTTCTCCCTCCCGCCACTCCTTCGCGCCGTACGCGTCGCCGACGGCCATGCGAACGACCGAGATCGGCGCGTGCACGCCGCCGTGGGGAATGACGCCCGGGATCCGCCGACCGGTGCGGACGATCACGCGCCCGCCGATCTCCTCGCGCAGGATCCGGTTCGGAGAGCCGACGTCGTCCGCCCCTTCCGGGGTCACCGTCGCCGCCTTCAGCCCGAGTCGGTGCTCGCGGATCGCCGCCGCGGCCTCGTAGACCACCTTGTTCTTCGTCTTTCGCCGTGACTCGAGCGAGAGGTCGAAGCGCTCCAGCCCGACGTCGAAGCCGATCACCCCGGGGTCGAGCACGCGAAGGGCCTCGTCGAGCAGCTCCTGCCCGGTCTCGTCGCCTTCGAGGACCGCGATCGTCGTCTCCGCCATGGGGTTGGATCCTACGGCCCTCGGGTACACGGCTCGCATGGCACGGAGAGGGGGCTGGCGGCGCGATGGCCGCAGGGGGCGATTCCGCTATGTCGACTCGCGCGGGAAACCGATCACGGATCCCGACAAGGTCGCGCGAATCGAAGCGCTGGTGATCCCGCCTGCGTGGCACGAGGTCTGGATCTCGCCCAGCCCAAGGCAAAGCTCCAGGCGACGGGTCTCGATCGCGCCGGTCGGCGGCAGTACCTCTACCACCCGGAGTTCCGCGCTCGGCAAGAGCAGGAGAAGTTCGACAGGCTCGTCCTCTTTGCGGAGCGGTTACCCGGTCTGCGCAAGGCGATGAGCAAGCACATGGCGGGGGAGCCGTTCGATCTCGAATGGACGTGCGCGCTCGCGATTCGGCTCATCAATCTCGGGTGGTTCCGCGTGGGCACGGAGCGCTACGCGCGCACGACCAGGACTTTCGGGATCACGACCCTCCGAAAGAGCCATGTCTCGGTGCGCGGGAGTCGAATCACGTTTCGCTACCGGGGCAAGCACCGGGTCTGGGTCCGTACAGCGGTCGTCGACGAGGAGCTCGCCGCCGCGATGAAAGAGATGCTCAAGCTCCCGGGCGGACGGCAGATCTTTCGCTACGGGTACGAGGATTCGTTCGTCCATCTCACCGGAGCGCGTTTGAACGAGTACATCCGCGAACACCTCGGTGAGGAATTCACTGCGAAGGATTTTCGAACCTGGGGCGGGACCCTCCTGGCGGCGGTCGCATTTGCGGAGCACGGTCCGGCCGAAACGGATACTGAAGGCAAGCGCGTCGTGGCGGGCGTCATGCGCGCGGTCGGCGAACGACTCGGAAATACGCCGGCAGTGGCGCGCTTGTCATATGTCAGCCCAGCTGTCGTCGAGCAGTATCTCGACGGGCGAACGATCGACGACTTTCGCCCACGGCATTTGCGGATCGTGGGTGCACGTGATTCGAGGCTCGATCGCGAGGAGCGCGCGCTACTGAGTTTGTTGCGTTCGTGGCGAATTCGCCGTGCGCGCGTTGCTGCGTGAATTACGTTTCTCTTTGCGCTACGCTCTTCTCTCCCCGTCCATCCTTTTCAGGAGGCAATTTCAATGGCACGAAAGACCGTTCTCGTTTGCGACAGCTGTGGCCGTGAAGTCGGCGAAGGCAAGGGCGCGACGTTGCGCCTGAACTACACGGACGCAAGGCGGGGCTCGAAGCAGGCAGACCTCTGCGACAACTGCGCAAGCGGAATGCCCGGACACGCAGCGGCAAGGCGAGGACGCCGACCCAAGTCCGCGAGCGGCGCGAAGTAGCCGGCAGGCGGGCGAGCGCCCGCGTTTGACGCACGTTCCGCACTCGGCCTGAGCCGCCGTCGGGAGACGTCGGACCGCAGGTCTACGATAGGTCGATGGCCTCCGGGCAGGGTTTGACGCTGCTCTCAGGGCCGGCGAACGCCGGCAAGGTTGCGCTGCTCCTCGATCGTTACCTGGACGCACTCGACCGCGACCCGGTGCTCATCGTGCCGTACGGATCGGACGTCGAGCGGATCGAGCGCGAGCTGCTCGCGAAGCGTGGCGCGCTCCTCTCCGGGCGAATCGGCACCTTCGACGATCTCTTTGAGCGGCTCGCACGCGACGGCGGCGCGAACCGGCCGGTCGTCACCAACGCGCAACGGCAGCTCATCGTGCGCACAGCCGTCTCGGCAGCTTCGCTCAACGGGCTCGGCACGTCGGCGCGCTTTACGGGCTTCGCGGATGCGCTTTCGAGTGCGCTCAGCGAGCTCGAGTCCGGCCTCGTCGAGCCCACCGATCTGGCTGGTGACCTCGCTCGCCTCTACACCGCCTACCGCGCTGAGCTCGACCGCCTCGAACTGTGGGACCGCGACCTGCAACGTCGTTACGCCGCAGAGCGAGTTGCCGCGGAGCTCGCGTCGTGGGAGGGACGCCCCGTCTTCGCATACGGGTTCGAGGACCTGACCGGAGCCCAGTGGGCGCTCCTCCAGGCGCTCGCCGGTCGAACGGAGGTCACGGTCTCGCTTCCCTACGAGCCGAACCGTCCCGCATTCGATTCGCTTCGCCGCACGTCCGACGACCTGACAGCGCTCGCCGCCGGTCGCATCGAAGAGCTGCCGCCGCGCTACGGCGAGGTCGCCTCGGCCGCGCTCGCCCACCTCGAGCGGCACCTCTTCTCCGAGCAGCCGCCGGTGGGCCCCGGGCTCGACGGGTCGATCCGCTTCCTCGAGGGCGCGGGCGCCCGCGGAACCCTCGAGCTCGTCGCCGAGGAGGTACTCGACCTGGTCCGCGACGGCACCGCTCCGGAGGAGATCCTCGTCGTCTGCCCCAACCTCGACCGCCACCGTGCTCAGGTCGAGACCGCATTCGGCGCGCTGGGGGTCCCGTACGCGATCGAAGGGCGGATCCGCATCGGCCGGACGGCCTTCGGCAAGGCGATCTTCTCGCTGCTTCGGTTCGAGTGGCTCGGAGGTGACCGGCACGATCTCTACGGGTTCCTGCGCTCTCCCTTCGCGGGCTTGACCCGCGCGCATGTCGACTATCTCGAGGGACGCTTGCGCGGCCGGGCGGTCAACGACCCCGTTCGGGTCGTCGAGGAGACGCTGAAGCTCCGCGGTCAGCCGCTGAGGGTGCTCGACATCTTCCGGGAGGAGGCCGACCTGCTCACAGCCGTGCGCGGGCTCGCACGGTCGATGGTGCGGGCGGCGTACGGGCTCGACGCTCCGCCGGTGAGCGAGGAGGCGATCCTCGACCTGCGCGCGGAGAAGGCAGTCGCGGAGCTCCTGGACGAGCTCCAGGCCTGGCTCGACCTCGGGGGCGCGCTCACCCGCGAAGAGATCTTCAGCGCGCTCGAGCGCGCTGAGCTCCGCCTGGCCCGAGGCGACGAGCCCGGCCGGGTTGCCGTCACGGACCTGCTCCGGGCGCGCACGCGGCGAACCGAAGTCGTGTTCCTGCTCGGCCTCGAGGAGGGGAGCCTCCCGCGCCGTTCGCAGGGTTCGCCATTCATTGCGGACGATGAGCGCCGTTCGATCGACGAACGCTCGCGGCAGGCGCGCCTGGTCAAGCCCGATACCGTCTCGCGCGAGCGCTTCTTCTTCTACACGGCCTGCACGCGCCCGTCTCAGCGTCTCTACCTCGTCCGCGAGGCGGCGAGCGACGAGGGCTCACCACGCGAGCCGAGCCCGTTCTGGGACGAGGCGCGCGCGCTCTTCGCCGAGGCTGACGTCACGCGCTGGACGCGTCGGCGGCCACTTGCAGCGCTCACCTGGCGCGTGGACGATGCCCCGACCGAGCGCGAGCGCCTCCGGGCCCTGAGCGCGCTCGCCGCGACCGATCCGGGGGATGCCTCCGCACTTGCGCGCGCGAACGGCTGGGAGCGCCGCCTCGAGCGGGCGCGTGCGGCCTTCACGCGACCGACGCAGATCACCGACCCGGTGCTGCTCGACGACCTGCGCGCCCGGGCCACGTTCGGCGTCACCGAGCTCGAGGGTTTCGCCGACTGCTCGTCGATCTGGTTCATCGAGCGCGTGATCTCGCCGCGGACGATCGACGGCGAGGTGGACGCGCGCCTACGCGGCTCGATCGCACACCAGACGCTGTACAAGTTCTTCTCCGGCGTGCCCAAGCGGCTGGGCATCGAGCGGCTCGACGCGGAACGGCTCGACGAGGGGCTCGTCTTCCTGCGCGAGTGCCTCTCCGAGGCGATCGAGAGCGGGGTCTGGCTCGAGCTCGGCGACCTCGAGCGCCGGGAGCTCGAGGAGAGCCTGTGGCGCGACCTCGAGCACTACGTGCGCGGGGAGGCGGAGTCGCCGCTCGGCCTCGTGCCGCGACGGTTCGAGGTCTCGTTCGGGTCCGAGCGCTCGGCGCCCGAGCTTCAGAGCGGCCTTCAGATCGACGGCTTCGCTGTCACCGGAAAGATCGACCGGATCGACCTCGACCCGTTCAGCGCCCGCGGGATCGTCCAGGACTACAAGTCCGGAAAGACGGTCCACTCGGCGGCCAAGATCGAGTCGGAGCTCAAGCTACAGATCCCGCTCTACATGCTCGTCCTGCGCGACCTCGTCGGGATCGAGCCGCTCGGCGGGCTCTACCGCGCGCTCGCCGGTGAGCGGCAGGCCCGGGGGCTGCTCCGAGCCGAGGCCGAGGAGGACGTTCCCGGCTTCGCCCCAAGGGACTATCTCGACGAGGAAGCCTTTTGGGCTCAGACCGAGCGGGCGAAGGAGCACGCAGTCCACTTCGTCGAGCGCATCCGCTCGGGCGAGGTGCGGCACGACCCGAAGGGCGGGTTCCCGTGCCCGACGTGGTGCGACCTGTGGTCGATGTGCCGGGTGGCGAGGTCGTGACGGTGGTCGAAGAAACGCGCGCGCCGAACGAAGAGCAACTGGCGGCGATCGACGCGGGCGGGCTCGTCTTCGTCTCGGCAGGGGCGGGGACCGGCAAGACGACGGTGCTCGTGGAGCGCTTCGTCCGGGCGGTGTGCGACCGCGGCTTGCCCATCGACTCGGTGCTCGCGATCACTTACACCGAGCGAGCCGCCGGCGAGCTGCGCGGCCGGATTCGCCGCAGGCTTGCGGAGCTCGGCCGCCACGACCTCGCGCGAGAGCTGGACGGCGCCTGGATCTCGACGATCCATGGCTTCTGCCACCGACTGCTGAAGGCGCATCCGTTCGAGGCGGGCATCGACCCGCACTTCCGCGTGCTCGACGAAAACCAGGCGCGGGTGCTCGCCGGCGAGGCGTTCGAGGATGCGCTCGAGGCTTTCTGCGCGTCCGGCGATCCGGAGCGGATCCGGCTGCTGGCGACGTATCGGGCTCGCGGATTGCGCCGGATGCTGACCGGCGTCTACGAAACGCTGCGCTCGGCGGGCCGGGACCTCGTCCTCGAGATCGCCGACCGGCCGGCCCTGGACACGCGGATCGAGGAGCTGCGGGAGGCGGCGCGCTGCGTGATCGAGGACACGGCAGGGATGGAGAGGGCCGAGACGGCTCGGGAGAGCGCGACGCGCGCGATCGAGCTCCTGGAGCGGCCGCCCGCGGCCGACCGCTTGATTGACCTATCCGGGCTCGCCGCGCGCGGGGGGCCGCGCGACCGGTTTGCAAGTTACGAGGAGGCGCGGCACGCCGTCGAGCAGGCCGCCCTCGACGAGCTTGCCGTGCGCGACAGAGGGCTCCTCGAGGAGCTCCTTCGGCGCTTCGCCGACGCCTACGCTGCCGCCAAGGAGGCGGAGTCGGCCCTCGACTTCGAGGATCTGCAGCTGAGCGCGAGGAATCTCCTCCGCGACCACCCGGCGATCCGCGACCGCGAGAGCTGGCGCTTCCGCTCGGTGCTCGTCGACGAGTTTCAGGACACGAATCGACTCCAGTGCGAGCTCGTAGATCTGCTGGCCACCGAAGACCTCTTCTTCGTCGGGGACGAGTTCCAGTCCATCTACCGCTTCCGGCACGCGGACGTCGAGGTCTTCCGCGAGCGGCGCGAAGCCTCGGGCGGGGTGCTGGCCCTGACGGAGAACTACCGCTCGCGGCCGGAGGTCCTCAGCGTGATCAACCATCTCTTCTCGGCCGACTTCGGCGACTCGTACCAGCCGCTTTCGGCCGCGGGCCGCTTTGCCGACCCGGCCTTCGGCCCGGCCGTCGAGCTCCTCGTCACCGACAAGGCCGCCTACAAGGACACCCGAATCCACTGGCGCGCCGCGGAGGCCAAGCACGTGGCGACCCGCGTCAAGGACCTCGTCGACTCGGGCGAGGCGACTCCGGGAGAGATCGTCCTCCTCTTCGCGGCCGGAACCGACGCGAAGCTCTACGAGGAGGCACTCCGCGAGCTCGGCCTGCCGACCTTCCGCGCCACCGGGCGCGACTACTACCACCAGCAGCAGGTCGTCGATCTCCTCGGCTACCTGCGCCTGCTGCACAACCGCTACGACGACGAGGCGCTCGTCACCGTTTTGGCCTCGCCGTTCGTGGGCGTGTCGAACGACGCGCTCATGCACCTGCGGCGGGCTGCCGAGCGCCGCCCTTTGTTCGTCGGGCTCGAGCGCTCGCTGCCGGCGGGGCTCTCCGAGCGCGACGCGCAGCTCTTCCGTGCGTTCAGGCAGCGCTACGACCGGCTGGCGGGTCTTGCTCCGAGGCTCTCGCTCGAGCGGCTCTGCGAACGCATCATCGGCGACCACGACTACGACCTGGCGGTGCTCGCGCAGTGGGACGGCCGGCGCCGCTACGCGAACCTGCGCAAGCTGGCGCGGCTGGCGCGCTCCTACGAGGAGCTCCGCGGCCCCGACGTCGAAGGCTTCGTCCGCTTCGTCCGCGAGCAGGGCACGGTCGGCGCTTCCGAGCTGGAAGCCGTCGCCGAGGAGGAAGGCACCGACGTCATCCGGCTGCTCACGATCCACGGCGCGAAGGGCCTCGAGTTCAAGGTCGTCGTCGTCGCCGACGCGGGCCGCCACGGAGCAGCCCGCGACGCCGACGAGATCCTCTGCCTGCCCGACGGCCGCCTCGGCTTCCGCGTCGCCGACCCGTCGACGGGAAAGCGTCGCCCGACCTCCGACTACCAGGAAGTGAAGGAGGTCGAGGACGAGGCTGCCGAGGCCGAGCGGAGGCGCCTGTACTACGTCGCGATGACGCGCGCGATCGACCGCCTCATCGTGTCCGGCTCGATCGATCCCGAGCGCGCCGGCGACGAGTCGACTCCGATCGGCTGGGTGCTTGCGCGACTCGATGCGAAGGAGCTCCAGGACGCGACCGACGCCCCGGTGGAGATCGAGCGCGACGGGGCGCGCCTCATCCTGCGGCTCGACCGCTTCAACGGGCACGCGCCGGTCGAGCTAGAGCTCGAAGTCGGAGCCGAGGGGCAGGCAACGGATCCTCAGCTCGCGCTCTTCGCGATCGAAGACGGGAGCCTCGCGATCAGCGACGCGCCCAGGCTGCCCGACCTCGTGCCGGTGCCCGCGCCGCCGGAGAACCGCGTGCGAACGCTCTCGTACAGCGCCCTCTCCCTCTACGAGCGCTGCTCGTATCGGTTCTACGCCGAGAAGATCGTCGGCCTACGCGAGACGAGACCGGCTCGAGGCTCCGGAGAGGGCGGCCTGGCTGCGACCGAGATCGGCGACGCCGTGCACGTTCTCCTCGAGGGGCTCGACCTGGCTTCCCCGGAGCCACCCCCCGACCTGGCGGAGTCGGTGCGCGCGCGCTATCCAACGGTGACCGACGACGAGGTCGCTCGCATCCGGGGCCTCGTGGAGGACTACTGCCGCTCGGATCTCGCCCGGCGGATCGGGTCGCTTGCCGGTGCGTCGGTCGAGCGTTCGTTCTCCTTCGAGCACGACGGCGTCCTCCTGCGCGGCCGGGTAGACGTGTTCCACGAGGCCGACGGCCGCGCCTTCGTTCTCGACTACAAGACGAACGTGCTCGAGGGTGCCTCACCCGCTGAGGTGATCGAGCGCGAGTACCGGCTCCAGCGGCTCGTATATGCGCTCGCAATCCTGCGCGCAGGCGCTTCCGAGGTCGAGGTCGTGTACCAGTTCCTCGAGCGGCCCGACGACCCGGTAAGCAGCTCATTCGGGGTGGAGGACGTGCCGAGGCTGGAGGCGGAGCTGTCGGTAGAGATCGCGACGATTCAGGCCGGGGAGTTCCGCCCGACGCCGAGCGACTACGCATGCCCGACGTGTCCTGCGCTCGACCTCGTCTGCGCAGGGCCGCGCCTCGCTGGTGCGTAGCTTCGTCTCCGAGTCCCGGAGGCGCATCGGCCCGAAACGGGTACGCATCGTCCCGACCATCGAGCGGCTCTTGGCCGAGCACGAGGACGCGACCATCGCCCTCACGTTCAGGAACGAGCTCGAGCTGCTCGTCTCCGTGATGCTCTCGGCGCAGACGACCGACGTGAACGTGAACCGCGTCACACCTGCCTTGTTCCGCAAGTACCGCCGGCCCGAGGACTACCTCGCCGTGCCGGTCGAGGAGCTCGAAAACGACATCAGGCCGACCGGCTTCTTCCGGCAGAAGACGAAGTCGTTGCGGGGGACGATGAAGATGCTCGTCGAGGAATTCGACGGCAAGGTGCCGCGCACGCTAGAAGAGCTCACGCGCTTGCCCGGGGTCGCGAGGAAGACCGCGAACGTCGTCGCGTCCGAGCTCGGTCACACACAGGGGATCGTCGTCGACACGCATGTGCGGCGACTCTCGCAGCGACTCGGGCTGACCAAGAACGAGAATCCCGTCAAGATCGAGCGCGACCTGATGAAGCTCGTCCCGCGCGAGTACTGGGGCGTGTTCCCGCACCTGCTGATCTGGCACGGCCGCCGCGTCTGCCTCGCGCGCCGCCCGCGCTGCGAGGAGTGCGTCCTCAACGACCTCTGTCCGTCCAGCCGCCTTTGAGACTTAGCAACAGACTGTTGCAAAGTCAGGGGTTGGTGCCGGCGAGAACGTCGAGCAATGCCTCGGGTGGGCGCACACGCATCGTGATGTCGAGCAAGACCTTGCCCAGCTCTGGGTCACGGCGAGCACTGCGAAGTAAGTGGACGATTGTTCTTGCCTGTTCGTAGCTCGGACGGGTCAATCCCAACCCGTCTGCAAGCAAGCCGACGAGGCGGTGTGTATCGGCAATCCGACGGCCGGGTCTGTCCAGCTCTGCAAGCGCTGCGACGAGCCTGGCATCAACATGAGGCGCTGCGCGCGGCATCAACCGAGTTTGGATCCCGATCTCGCAATGCTCTGTCGCAAGAGCGCAACAAGATCCCACCTAACCGACTTAGCAACAGACTGTTGCTAAGTCTCTTGGGGTGGGGGCCTCTTGGGGTGGGCGTCTAGCTGCGTCTGGTGAGGGCGACCATAAGGCCGCCGTCTTCGTCATAGCCCGGGAAGAAGTCGGCGATCACCGGCTGCTCGAGGCCGTTCCTCGTGCGCACTGCGAGCTGCTCGCCGAGCCGGCGGACGCCCCATTCGCGTGCGAGCTCCGAGGGGTTCTTTCCGTCTTCGAACCCTGACAGCCCGAACGCCTCCATCACCTCTCGCCCGAGGACATCCTCTTCCTGGTACCCCGTGAGCTCGAAGACTCCGCGGCCGAGCGCGAGGACGCGCCCCTCCCCGTCACAGACGACGAAGCCAGTCGTCGGCGCCGGGTAGTAGTCGTCCAGCAGCTCGAAGAGGAAGCCGAAGCCGCAACGCCGGCAGGCCGGGGCCTGCTCGGAGAAGCCCTCGACGCCGTCGACGTCGATCGACCGGTGCTTGCAGTTCGGGCAAATGAACCAGGCCATCGTGGGCGATCGTAGCCGCGCCGACCCGCCTCGCAGATGGCTTCTATATCCAGCGCTTCCGGCGGAAATAGATCAGCTGCAGGATCGTGCTGGCGATGATCACCGCCCATGAGAACGCGTATCCGAGTCGCCAGCGCAGCTCGGGCATGTGGTCGAAGTTCTGGCCGTAGACGCCGACGATGAACGTCGGAAACAGCACGATCGAGGCGATCGCGGTCAGCTTCTTCGTGACGTCGTTCTGGTCGATCGCCACCCGCGTCTGGTGGTAGTCCCGAACCGCCGCCAGCAGGTCGCGCGCGTACTCGATCGCCTCGCTGGCCCGGAGCAGCTTGTCGTAGGTCGTGGCGAACTGCCGCTCGACATCCTTCGGAAATGCCTCGCGCGTGAACGGTGTCCGACCCTCCAAGTCGACTCGGCCGTCCACGATCTCGCGCACGGCGTCTCGCGTCGGCGCGAGCGTCCTTCTGATGTGGAGCAGGTCGTGCCGGAGCTCCGAGATGCGCTTGCGGGTCTTCTCCGCCGGCCACCCGTCGACGTGCTCTTCCAGCTCGTCGATCTCCTCGTCGATGTCGTCGATCAGGTCGAGGTACCGCTCCGCGATCTCGTCCACGAGGTGATACGCGATCATCCCGGGCGACAGCTCGCCTCGGTGCACGTCGCAGAGCTCCCTCACACCGCGGGGATCGAATGGCGGCTCCGCGCCCGGAGTCTTGCGGACGGTGGTGATCCGCTCGCGCGTGAGGACGAAGTCGACCTCCTGGTAGAAGACCCGGTCCTCCTGAGGTACCGCTACCGCAACGAGTGCAAGGGCGAGGACGTAATTGCCGTGGCCCTTGATCGAAGGCCGGATGTCTCCCTCGGGCGGGGCCGGTCGTAGGAGCTGTTGCAGCGCATCGGGACGGATGTCGTCCGGAACGTGCTTCCGCAGTTCCTCTTCGTCAGGGTCGAGCAGGTCGATCCAGGCAGTCCCCGCCATGTGCGGCGAGGGTACTGCGCGACTCGGCTAGACCTCTGCCGTCTCGGCTTCGGGGCGCGGAGCGATCGAGGCGGTCGCCTCGTGGCCCTCTTCCGCCGCCAACAGCCGCTCGGCGTCGAGCGCAGCCATTGCGCCCGTGCCGGCTGCGGTCACCGCTTGCCGGTACGTGTGGTCGACGACGTCTCCCGCGGCGAAGACGCCGTGGATGTTCGTCGCCGTCGAGCCGGGCTGGACGATGAGGTACCCCGGCACGTCATGATCGAGCTGGTCGAGGAAGAGTTCGGTGTTCGGGTCGTGACCGACCGCGACGAAGAGCCCTTGGGCGACGATTTCCCGAGTCTGGCCGGTGTTGACGTCTCGGATTCGCACGCCCGTTACCCGCCCTTCGTCGCCGAGCACCTCCTCGACGACGGCGTTCGTCACGAACTCGATCTTTGGGTTCGCCCGGGCGCGGTCGTACATGATCGGCGAGGCTCGGAAGTCCTCGCTCCGGTGCACGATCGTCACCTTCTCCGCGAACTTCGTCAGGAAGATCGCCTCTTCCATCGCCGAGTCGCCCCCGCCGACGACGACGACCTCCTTGTCCTTGAAGAACGCGGCGTCGCAGACAGCGCAGTAGGAGACTCCGCGGCCCTGAAGCGCCTTCTCGGAGTCGAGCCCGAGCTGGCGTGCGCTCGCGCCGGTCGCGACGATCACCGCCCGCGCCTGGAACTCGTCGTCACCCACCTCGACGGTGAACGGCCGCTCCGAGAAGTCGACTGCCGTCACGTCTTCGGTCAGGAACTCGGCGCCGAAACGCTCCGCCTGCGCGCGGAAGTCCTTCATCATCGCGGGGCCCAGAACGCCCTCAGGGTAGCCGGGATAGTTCTCGACGTCGCTCGTGATCATCAGCTGGCCGCCGAAGGAGATTCCTTCGATGACGAGCGGATTGAGGTTCGCGCGTGCGGCATACAGGGCGGCCGTGTAGCCGGCCGGCCCGCCGCCGATGATGATCAGGTCTCGAACGTGGTCAGTCATGTCGCTCCAAAGGTGTGGGGCCGTTTCGGGCCACCAGACTATTCAACGAATCGGATCTCTTGAAACTTCCCGCTCTTGCAGGCACCATGCAGGCCTGCGGCCGTACAGGCGTTACTTCATCGTTACCGGCGGCACTGCCCTCGCCTGTCTCCTTGCGGTCGTGGCGGGCACGGCTCACGGAGCCTCCGAGGCGAAGCGGGCGTCGTTCAGCGTCACCCTCAACGCGACGGTGACGAAGGAGTGGAACACGGTCGCCCAGAGGACCGAGGAAGGCTGCCCGGTCTCCAAGCATTCGGTGGGTCACCGGACCGTCAGGCTACGGAGCAAACGGCCGACGACGGTCGTCGTGACGTTCGCCGGAGGGCGCGTCTCGTACTCACCTTCCGCGGTTCGGTTCGTCGCCGTTGAGGTCGCTCAGAGCGGTTCGCAGACGACCAGCGTCCAGGCCCCCTGCCTTGTGCGCACAATCAAGGCCCGCTGTCCCCGGGCCCGTCGCGCCGTCGGCGGAGCAACCTTCGGCTTCTTCCGCAGCGCGCGGAACGAGATCTCGTTCCGCAAGACGCGCCTTCCGGCGACGCGGAGCTCTTGCCCGCTCGAATCGTCGAGTGTGCGCGCGATCAGGCCCGGGCTCCAGGAGGCGCAGGGAGAGCTCTCCGAAGCAGCGCTGATGAACGCTCGGTACCCCTCCCAGACGGCGCTCGCAACGGCCCGGACGGAGACCGATCTCGACGGAGCCGAGACGGGGCGCGTCGTCGAGCGGGTGAGCTGGGCGCTCACGTTCACCCGTAAGCGTTAGCCGACGAGACTCTCCGCAGCGATAGAGCCTCCCGCCCACGATCGGTCACGGGTGCAGGGCGGTCGGAGAGCTCGTGGCGTGCCTGCGCGAAGCCGAGATCGAGACGCTGATCGACGTCCGCCGCTACCCGGCCTCCGGCTGGAACCCGCAGTTCAACGAGGCGGCGCGATCTCGCGAGCCGCGTGCATAGAATCGCCGCTCCGATGAGAAAGGAGCGTGCATGCCCGAAAGCGTGACCTGGGAGGGGCTCCGCGAGCTGGCGGATTTCCGTGCCGAGAAGGGCTGTGCGATCAGCTTGTACGTCGATCTCGACCCGAGCATCGTGCCGACGGCCGGGGACGCGGACACGCGCTTCAACTCCCTCCTCTCAGAAGCGGAGCGGAGCTCCGGCGCGAACGACGGTGGCTTGACGCACGACCAGCGCGGCGGCCTCAAGGCCGACTTCGAGCGAATCCGCGAGTACTTCGAGAACGACTTCGACCGAGATGGGGCGCACGGGCTCGTGCTCTTCTCTGCCGGCCTCGACAACGTGTGGAGGCCGCGCGCGCTGATCGACTCGGTGCCCGACCGGGTCCGCGTCGGCCGCGACTTCCACCTCGCTCCGCTCGTGCCGCTCGTCGGCCGCGGTGAAGGTGCCATCGTCGCCGTCGTCGGGCGTGAGCGTGGCGAGCTCTTCCGCCTTCATTCCGGACGCCTCGAGGAGATTCTCGACAAGACCGAGGAGGTCCCGGGCAAGCACGACCAGGGTGGCTGGTCACAGGCGCGCTTCCAGCGTCACATCGAGAAGATCGTCGGCGAGCATCTGCGCGAAGTAGCGGATGCGCTCGGCAACCTCGTGCGCCAGATGAGCCTGCCCAAAGTGATCATCGTCGCCACGGAAGAGACGCGCGCCGAGTTCGAGGAGGTTCTCGGGAATGAGGCACGGGATGCCGTCGTCGGCTGGACGAGCGCTGAAGCGCATGCGCAGCCGACGGAGCTGCTCGAGCTGACGAGCCCGATTCTCGAGGAAGCGCGGGTCAAGGAAGAGGCAGAGCTCATCGAGCGCTGGCGCGAACAGGCGGGCCGTGGCGAGCGAGCCGCATCCGGTTGGGACGAGACCCTGGAGGCCGCCTCAGACGAGCGGGTCGAGGCCCTGCTCTACCAGGACGGGGCCGAGCACGAGGCAGCGCAGTGCCCGGCCTGCGGACGCCTCTCCGTCGCCGCTGGGCCCTGTCCTCTGGACGGCACGCAGATGGAGCGCCGAGACGAGGGTCTCGACCTAGCCGTCCGCCAGGTGATCGCCCACAGCGGCACCGCTCACGCCATAACCGCCCATCGAGATCTGGACCCTGTCGAAGGGATAGGCGCGCTCTTGCGATACTAGAAGCCAGAAATGGCCTCTCTCGCGCGCACGATTCTCGAAGAGCACCTGACCCGGGGTGAGCTCGTCCCGGGTCAGGAAATCGCGATTTCCGTCGACCAGACGCTCGTGCAGGACGCCACCGGCACGATGGCGATGATGCAGTTCGAGCTGTTCGGGCACGAACGCGTCGAGGTGGAGACGGCAGTCGTCTATGTAGACCACAACATCCTGCAGATCGACTTCAAGAACCCGGACGACCACCGGTTCCTCCAGGCGATGTCCGCCAAATACGGGGTATGGTTCTCGCGGCCCGGGAACGGGATCTGCCACTACATCCACTGCGAGCGCTTCGCCGTCCCGGGCAAGACGCTGATCGGCGCCGACAGCCATACGACGCAATCCGGCTCCTGCGGGATGATCGCGATCGGCGCGGGCGGGCTCGACGTCGCCGTGTGCATGGCGGGTCACGCATTCGAGCTGCCTTGTCCGAAGATCGTCGGCGTCTTCCTCGAGAACGAGCTCCAGCGCCCGTGGATCCAGGCGAAGGACATCATCCTCGAGCTCCTTCGCCGGCGCGGCGTGCGCGGGGGGCGCGGCGCGATCTTCGAGTTCACCGGGCCGGGCGTCGCGACCCTGAGCTACACCGAGCGCGGCACGATCGCGAACATGATCGCCGAGCTTGGCGCGACGGGCGGGATCTTCCCGTCCGACGAGGAGACGAAGCGATTTCTCGAGGAGCAGGAGCGCGAAGATGACTTCGTCGCCCTCGAGACCGGCAACACGGGCGACTTCGACGAAGAGGAGCACATCGATCTGGCGGCGCTCGTTCCGCTCGTCGCCAAGCCTTCGAGCCCGGGCAACGTCGTGCCGGTCGAGGAGGTCGTGGGAACTGAGCTCGCGCAGGTCTGCATCGGCTCGTCGGTCAATTCGTCGTACGAGGACCTCGCGATCTGCGGGGCGACCCTGCGGGGCAATCGGATCTCGGAGAAGCTCGTCTCGGCGACGGCAACGCCGGGCTCGCGCCAGATCCTCGACCAGATCACGCAGTCGGGCACCTACGTCGACCTGATGATGGCCGGCCTGCGGATGCTGGAGCCCGCTTGCGGGCCGTGCGTCGGCATGGGCCAGGCGCCGCCTTCCGGAGCGAACTCCTTGCGGACCTTCAACAGGAACTTTCCGGGCCGAAGCGGGACGGCCGACGACCAGGTCTACTTGTGCTCCCCCGCGGTTGCGGCGGCCTCGATGTTGAAGGGCGAGATCGCAGACCCGCGCGAGCTGCCCGCGCCCGAGCTCCCCGAGCGGCCACCCGCACGGCCGGCCGTCGTCCAGGCGCACATCCTCGCGCCGGCGCCCGTCGAGGAAGCTGCCTCGATCGAGATCCCGCGCGGCCCGAACATCAAGCCGCCGCCCGTGCAGGACGAGCTGCCCGAGACTCTCGCGTTGAGGGTGCTGATCGTCGCGCCCGACGACATCTCGACCGGCGACCTCTCGCCGGACGGCGCCACCGTGATGGCGTACCGCTCGAACGTGCCGGCGATCGCCGAGTTCACCTTCCAGCTTCGCGACCCGGAGTTCCCGCGCCGGGCAAAGGAGTGGGGTGGAGGCTTCATCGTGGCCGGTCACAACTACGGCCAGGGGTCGAGCCGCGAGCACGCGGCGCTCGCTCCCCTGCAACTCGGCGTCCGCGCGGTGATCGCGAAGAGCTTCGCGCGGATCCACCGGCGCAACCTGATCGCTCAGGGGATCGTCCCTCTGCTCTTCAAGGACGAGTCCGACTACGACAAGGCCGGACTGGGACACACGTGGCGCATCTCGGGCCTGCGCGAGATCTCCGACGGTCTCGACGAGCTTCTCTGCCGGATCGAGGAGGCGGACGAAGAGATCACGCTCACCCACGACCTCCTTCCGCGCGAGCGGGAGATCGTCGTGGCCGGCGGCCTCATTCGGTACCTGAAGCAGGAGCAGACGGCGGCCGCCTGACCGTTCGGCTCGTCTCGGCGATCGCGCTTGCGATCCTCGTCTCGGTCGGCACGGCCGGCTGTGGCGGCTCGAACTCGGAGGCCGACGCTCCGCCGATCGAGCGTGCCCACGGCTTCGCGGACGACTTCGTGCGCCGACTGGTCGTGGTCGGCCGCTGGGACGCCGTCGCCGCCGACGTCGCCCCTCTCCTCACACGCCAGATGCGGAACTTCCAGGAAACGATCCGTCGGGACGGAGTGCGCAGGGTCGACGGCCGGGGGGTGCTGCGGCACGACTGCCCCGTCAACGCGGCAGTCGATGCCGGCAAGGACTGCTTCTCCTACCGCCTCTCGGGTCGCCAGGTTGTGCCCACCCAAGGCGTCATTCCGCTCAGGGCGCGCTTCCGCCTCTGGGTCGACTACGCGGACGGACGCTGGCAGGTCGTGAGCTACGACTACGACCTCATTCCCAGCTAGCTACTACTCCTCGGTTTCCTGACGCGTCGCTGGGCGCGCGTAGGCCGGTGGGACAGTGTTAGCCACACGGCCCGCCGGCTGGAGCGCGTCCAGCGACGCGAGGCGGCGGCGGAGCCCGGCTTTGCCGGGCCGGAGCCGGCGCCGCTCAGGGAAGCGAGACTAGGCGGCGTCTACTGCGCGCGGGAGTTCTGGCGCTTCGGCGGGCTCGATCGCGACCTCTTCCCAGTCGGCGGCCTTCTCGAGCTTGCTTTCGACTCTGTCGAGGCGCCGATCGGCCTCGGCGTACTTCGACTGCGCGTTTCCGAGGTGCTTCCCGACGACCTGGAAGTCGTCGCGGAAGCGGCCGAAGTCGTTCTGGAGCTGTGCGCAGTACGCCATCACTTCCTGTGCGCGATGCTCGATCTGCATCCCCTTCAGGCCCAGGGCGATCACCTGTAGCTGCGACGTGAACGTCGTCGGCGACACCGGGAAGACCCGCTTGTCGTGCGCGTACGAGAGCAGTGCGCCCGTCTTGCCGCACACGAGCTCGTAGTAGACGCCCTCCGAGGGGAGGTACATGAGCGCGAAGTCGTACGTTCCCTCGTCGGGGCGGATGTACTTCTCCGCTATCGCGTCGACGTGGATCTTCAGGTCGCGCGCGAAAGCCTTCTCGGCGAGCGCACGGTGCTCGTCGTCCTCTGCCTCGACGAGCCGCTCGAAGTTGTCGAGCGGGAACTTGGCGTCGACGGGGACGAGCCGGTCGACCCTGATCACCGCGTCCACCCGCTGGCCGCCGCGGAACCCGTACTCGAGCTCGTAGGCGCCGGCGGGAAGCCGGTCGCTCAGGAGGTTCGCCAGCAAGAGCTCGCCGAAGCCGCCGCGGGCCTTCGGGGGCCGCAGCGCCTGCTCGAGCCGCTTGAGGTCGTTCGCGCGGGCGAGGATCTCCTCGTTCGCACGCCCGAGCTGGCCGAGCTGGTGGTGGATCTCGCTCGCCGTCTTGGAAGTGCTCTCGAGGCGCCGGTCGAGCGTCGAGGTCATCGCCTCGAGCCGCCGGTCGACCGCCGCGCTCCGCTCGGCGAGCTGCGCGCCAGAGTCAGCGCGCAGCGTGCCGAGCTCCGTCCGGAGGTTGCGCACGAACCAGACTGCGCCCGCGGCGAAAGCGCCGAACGAAAACATGATGAAGACCACGATCCACATAGGACCGCGGAACGATAGAGACGGCGCCGGACGGCGCCTTAGACGCTAGTTCTCGCGCTCGGCCCGGTGCTCCGCGGCGTCTTCGCGCGCTTCCTGCGCGTGATCCTCGGCGCTGGCCGCGCGATCCTCGGCCATGCCTTCCTTCTCCTGATGCTTTCCTTCGTTTCGGAGCGAAGCGTCGCCGGCCATGTCGCCCGCTGCTTGCTTTCCGCGTCCCAAGAGCTTGTCCAAGAATCCCATTTCGTTCCTCCTCAGTTGAGAGCCCGAGTATAGGCCGTTGCTACCATCGGACCGATTTGGCGAAGAAAGCAAAGACACCGACCCCTCCACGTCGACCGGTGCAGGCACCGAAGCAGCGCGCGGCTGAGCGAACGCCTGCCGAGCGCAAGACGCGGCTCTATCTCGCGATCGTCTCGCTGTCTGGATTCGTCATCCTCGGCGCCTTGATCGCATTCGTCGCGCTTGGCAGCGGCGGTGACGGGAAGACCTCGACCTCCGGAATCTCATCGGACAACTGCGCCGAGAGGACGTACCCGGGCCTTTCGCCCGCGCACCTTCAGAGCCCCGACGCGAAAGCGAACTACAACTCGTACCCGCCTGCCAGCGGCCCTCACTTCCAGACGCCTGCCCCGTGGAACATCTACGAGGATCCGATCAAGCAGACGATCCTCGTCCACAACCTCGAGCACGGCGGGGTCGTCATCCAGTACGGCCCCGATGTCCCCGAGGGCGACGTCGAGAAGATCCGCGACTTCTGGCAGGACGATCCCAACGGTCTCGTCGTTGCGCCCAACCCCCGGCTCGACGCGAGGATCGTGCTGACGGCCTGGAATGCGCCGGAGTACGAGGAAGACCTCGAGAACACGGATCCCGGCAAGGGGCACGTCCTCACGTGCACGAAGTTCGACGGGGACACGTTCGCGGAGTTCCGAGACGAGCGCCGGAACAAGGCCGGCGAGCGGTTCCCGAGCGTCGCCGACATGTCGCCCGGGACCTAGTAGCCAGCCTCGGGGCTATCCTTCCGCCGCCGGGGTGGCGAAACTGGTCATACGCGCCTGACTTAAAATCAGGTGTCCCTCCGGGGGCGTGCGGGTTCGAGTCCCGCCCCCGGCACTAGGAGAAAGGCCAGGGCTTGAATCGGAGCTCCTCGGCCGCCTAGGAAACCCTCGTTGAAGCTGCTACAACCGCTTCCTAGGGGCTTCTGTGAATTTCGCGGCGACGGCAATAGCTTGGCGTGACCAAAGAAGGGGTCTCCTCGTTCTCGCTGCTCTCGGATCGGCCTTCGCGCTCGCCGGCCCCTCGGCCGGCGCTCTGGGTACGAGCCGCATCTCTGCCAAGCCGCTCGCCGGTGCCGCAGCGCTGAAGCAGGCGGAAACGACGGGCATCGACATCGGCGGCGTGATCGAAACCGTCCAGCACCACGTCGCGCCCTCGAAGCGCGACCCCTCGACGCTCGTCGCAAGCGACCGCCTCTACCGCGCCGAGTTCAACCGGCAGGGAATGGCGCTCGCGCTGCGCGGGTCTCGCTTCGGCCTCGAGACGACGAGCGTCCGGCGAGGCGACGACGCTCTCGGCCTCTCACCCGGCGGCTGGAAGGGAATCTTCAACCGTGCCGAGCGCACGCTGGCGCCCGGCTTGACCGAGCGCGTGACCGCGCTCGGTCGCAGGCTCGAATGGGACTTCGTGCTCGCGCGGCCTCTTGCCGGTGCCGGCGACCTGAGCATCGAGGCGGGGATCGGGGCGAAGGGCGCACCGAAGCGCCTTCGCAATGCCTGGAGCTGGCCGGTCGGCCGCGGCCGCTCCGTTCGCATGAGCGGTCTCGTTGTCAAGGACGCCGAGGGTCGCGAGCTCTACCACGCACTGCCAGCCGCTGCCGGCCGGACGGTGTCGCTGACCGTGCCCGGCTCGGTGCTCGAGAAAGCCGCCTATCCGCTCACGATCGACCCCGTGATCAGCCCCGAGTATCCGGTCTCCGATCCTCTTCCCCGGTCTCCGGCCCCCGCAGACCAGCTCCGTCCGACCATCGCCTTCGACGGCACGAACTACCTCGTCGTCTGGCAGGACTGGCGCGCCGGCTCGCCGAGAATCTACGGCGCGCGCTTCAGCCAGGCCGGGGCCGTCCTCGACCCAGCCGGAATCGCGATCTCGACGGCGGCGTTCCAGCGCGCGCCGGTCGTCGCCTTCGACGGCACGAACTACCTCGTCGCCTGGGAGGATCTCCGCGGCGGGGGGGCGGCTCCGACATCTACGGCGCGCGCGTCAGTCAGGCCGGCGCCGTGCTCGACGCGGCCGGGATCGCGATCTCGACGGCGGCGAGCAACCAGACCTTCCCGAGCGTCGCCTTCGACGGCACGAACTACCTCGTCGCCTGGCAGGACCTCCGCTCCGGCTCGTTCTTCGACATCTACGGCGCGCGCGTGAGCCAGGGCGGCGCCGTGCTCGACCCGGCCGGGATCGCGATCTCTACGGCTGCGAACGCGCAGACGGCTCCGCGCGTCGCCTTCGACGGCTCGAACTACCTCGTCGCCTGGCACGACGAGCGCTCCGGAACGTTCGACGTTTACGGCGCTCGCGTCAGCCAGGCTGGGGCCGTGCTCGACGCGGCTGGGATCCCGATCTCGGTTGCGCCGGACGACCAGGGTGAGCCGAGCGTCGCCTTCGATGGCACGAACTATCTCGTCGCCTGGACGGACCGCCGCTCGGGCACGAGCTACGACATCTTCGGCGCGCGCATCAGCCAGGCCGGGGCCGTGCTCGACCCGACCGGGATCCCGGTCTCGACGGCGGCGAACATCCAGTCCGCCCCGAGCGTCGCGTTCAACGGCACCAACTACCTCATCGCCTGGCAGGACTTCCGCTGGGGCTCGAGCTACGACATCTACGGAGCGCGCGTCAGCCAGGCGGGAACCGTGCTCGACGCGGCCGGCATCGCGATCTCGATGGCGGCGAACGACCAGCTTGCCCCGAGGGTCGCCTTCGACGGCACCAACTACCTGGTCGCCTGGTCGGACAGCCGTACGAGCCCGAACACCGGGAACACCGACATCTACGGAGCGCGCGTCAGCCAGGCGGGAACCGTGCTCGACAGCGGCGGGGTCATGGTCTCGACGGTGGCGAACGATCAGCTTGCCCCGAGCGTCGCCTTCGACGGCACGAACTACCTGGTCGCCTGGCAGGACAACCGCTCCGGCAACTATGTCGACATCTACGGCGCGCGGGTCAGCCAGGGCGGCGCCTTGCTCGACGGCGCGGGGATCGCGATCTCGACGGCAGTGTTCGACCAGACCGCCCCCAGCATCGCCTTCGACGGCACCAACTACCTTGTCAGCTGGACGGACCGCCGCTCGGGCCCGAACACCGACATCTACGGCGCGCGCGTCAGCCAGGCAGGGGCAGTGCTCGACCCGGCCGGAATCGCGATCTCGACGGCGGCGAGCGACCAGCTTGCGCCGAGCGTCGCCTTCGACGGCACGAACTATTTCGTCGCCTGGCAGGACCTCCGCTCCGGCGTCGACATCTACGGCGCGCGCGTCAGCCAGACCGGCGCCGTCCTCGACGCGGCCGGGATCGCGATCTCGACGGCAGCGAACAATCAATCCACCCCGAGCGTCGCCTTCGACGGCACGAACTACCTCGTCGCCTGGCAGGACGGCCGCTCCGGCGTCGACATCTACGGCGCGCGCGTCACCCAGGCCGGCGCCGTGCTCGACGCGGCCGGGATCGCGATCTCGACGGCGGCGAGCAACCAGACCTTCCCGAGCGTCGCCTTCGACGGCACGAACTACCTCGTCGCCTGGCAGGACCTCCGCTCCGGCTCGTTCTTCGACATCTACGGCGCGCGCGTGAGCCAGGGCGGCGCCGTGCTCGACCCGGCCGGGATCGCGATCTTTACGGCTGCGAACGCGCAGACCGCTCCGCGCGTCGCCTTCGACGGCTCGAACTACCTCGTCGCCTGGCAGGACCGCCGCTCCGGAACGTTCGACGTTTACGGCGCTCGCGTCAGCCAGGCCGGCGCCGTCCTTGACCCCGGAGGGCTCGCGGTCGCGACTAGCCCGGCGGATGAGAGCGCCCCTGCGGTGGCTCGCGGCACGCCGGACCGCGTAGCGATCTCTTACGTACGAGTCTCTCCGGAGCTTCCGTATGGCGGAGTGCCGCGGATCTTCCTGCGCTTCTTCGACGAGGCCGGGCCGCCGCCACCTCCGCCACCTCCGCCTCCACCGCCTCCGCCACCTCCTCCCCCTCCGCCACCTCCTCCCCCTCCTCCACCTCCACCTCCACCTCCGCCGCCTCCACCGCCACCTCCAGGCGCAAACGGGCGGATCTTCTACACCGAGTCCGACGGCGACGCAGAGATCTTTTCCATGAACCCCGACGGAAGCGGCCGCACAAACGTTACGAACAACGCCGTGCACGACTACTACGCCGCCGTATCGCCGAACGGTCGCAGGGTCCTGTTCTCGAGCGAACGCGACGGCAACCCCGAGATCTACGTGATGAACGAGGACGGGACCGGGCAGACGCGGCTCACGAACGACCCGTTGCAGGACATTCGCGCGACCTGGTCGCCGGACGGCAGCAAGATCGTCTTCGACAGCAACCGAGACGGCGACACCGAGATCTACGTCATGAACGCGGACGGGACCGGCGTGGAGAACCTGACGCAGAACGCGATCATCGACATCGATCCGAGCTGGTCGCGCGACGGCACGAAGATCGCCTTCACGCGGAACGACGGCGACGCGGACATCTTCTCGATGAATCCGGACGGGAGCGAGGCGACGAATCTGTCGCAGAATCCGGAGGCGACCGACACGATGGCGGCGTGGTCGCCCGACTCGACGAAGATCGCCTTCCACTCGGACGGCGACGTCTACTCGATGAACGCGGATGGGACGAGCCAGATCCAGCTGACGGACGACCCGGCTTTCGACGGGCACCCCGCGTGGTCGCCGGACGGGACGAAGATCGCCTTCCACAGCCAGCGCGACAGCCCCCCGTTCACAGAGATCTATTCGATGAATGCGGACGGGAACGGCGAGACGAGGCTGACGACACAGGGCGGAGGCGAGCCCGACTGGGCCATCCCTCCCCGCACGAACGGGAAGGTCGCCTTCGCGAGCCAACGTGACGGCAACAGCGAGGTCTACGCGATGGAGCCGGACGGCAGCGCCCAGGCACGGCTGACGAACCATCAGGCTTTCGACGCGCAGCCCGACTGGTCGCCGAGCGGGACGAGGATCGCGTTCACGAGCTTCCGCGACTCGCAAGGAGAAGGCGGCGAGATCTACACCATGAACGCCGACGGCAGCGCCGTGACGCGAATCACCAACCAGACCGGCGACGACTCCGACCCGTCCTGGTCGCCGAGCGGCGCGCAACTCGCTTTCATCAGCGAGCGAAGCGGCACCGTGCAGATCTACACGATGAACGCGGACGGGTCGAACGTCACCATGCTGACGAACAGCGCCGGCAGCAACGTCCGTCCGGACTGGTCCCCCGACGGGACGAGGATCGTCTTCCGCAGCAGTCGGGATGGCAACACCGAGATCTACGTCATGAACGCAGACGGCTCAAACGAGCAACGCCTGACGAGCAACACTGCGATCGACGACGAACCTTCGTGGTCGCCCGAGGGAAGTCGAATCGTCTTTTGGAGCAATCGCGACGGAGGCTTCGAGATCTACGTCATGGTGAGCAATGGGACGGGGCTGGTGAGGTTGACGGACAATTCGGTTTCCGATTTCAACCCGTCTTGGTCGCCCGACGGCACGAAGATTGCCTTCGAGCGCGTGACTGGCAGCAATGTCGACATCTGGACGATGAACGCGAACGGAACCGAGGAGACGCGACTGACGACCCACGCCGCGTCGGACTACCAGCCCGTCTGGCAAACGCTCACCGGCGGCCCACCGCCACCACCTCCCCCGCCGCCGCCTCCGCCGCCGCCACCTCCGCCACCTCCACCTCCACCACCGCCTCCGCCACCTCCGCCTCCGCCTCCGCCACCACCGCCTCCACCTCCACCACCACCACCGCCTCCACCGCCGCCGCCTCCGCCTCCGCCTCCGCCTCCGCCTCCGCCTCCGCCTCCGCCTCCGCCTCCGCC
>CAZQAG010000015.1:0-43322 GCA_964591295.1 uncultured Gaiellales bacterium
CGGCTTTGCAAGCCGGAGGTCACCGGTTCGATCCCGGTACGCTCCATCTCGCTTCCCTGAGCGGCGTGTCGCTCCCGCCGGGCGGAGCCCGGCTCCGCGGGCCGCCTCGCGCCGCTCAGCCCTCTCCTGCAAGCGGCCCGTGCGACCCAGCACTGTTCCACTCGCATACGAGGTCTGAGCGACGCGCCAGGAAACCGGGAGGCGCTCTTGCAGCGTCCAGCTTCATCCCGGTTCTCTAGCCGGGCCAACTTCGCGGAAGCCGCCGATCCACTACGGGAGACGCCCCGACTGCAGAGCCTCTCGGCGCGACTGTTGACCAGGTACCCGCGTGCGACCCCTGCTGTAGTGCGTGGGCTTCGACCGTGGCCGCTACCGGACAGCGACAGCTTCTAAGGCCACAATGGCTGAGCGGTTCGCATTCTGCGAGGTGCGCTCCATCCCGTTCCCTGACCGGCGAGCCCTCCAGCCGGCGGGCCGTGTGGCCTAACCCTGTCCAGCCGACCTCCGGGCACTCAGCGACACGTCAGGAAACCGAGAAGCACTCTCCCAGGGCCAGCACCGCGCACCGGCGTCCCTTCGGCCGCCGGGAAAAAATGGCGCAGTTCTGACGCGAAGCCGCCTTGACACCACGCGGTGTCGGACACCGTCACCCCCGTCACCCCCGACGCCTATGGGACGGGCAGCTCCCCTCGACAGTCGACGCAGTCGGCGAGGTAGAGCAGCGCCGAGGTCGCCCGTCCAGAGCGTGTAGCGGCCGCGGCCGTGCTCGGAACGGCTGTGCTCCACCTGGCCTGCTGCGTGCATCGCGAACGCGCGCGCTCTCGTGAGCCACCGCTCGTCTCCCGTGGCCTCGAGCAGCGCCAGGAATGCGTATCCGTTCCCCGCTGTGCCGTGGAAGAGGCCTGCGCCCTTTCGGATCGGCCCCGCACACCACGTCAACTCGCCGCCCGCGGCCGCTAGCTCCTCGGCGAGCGTGTAGGCCAGCGTCGCAACGATTCCGGGCGCGCCATGGCACCACTGCGTGCGAATCAGGCCGTCGCCGTTATCGGCGAGTCGTATCCCCGGGATCGGCGGCCAGTTGACAAGCCCATCCTCCTCGACGACATGGCGCTCGAGCGTCTCCGAGACGTCGGGTACATCGCCTAGAGCGAGCACACACCCTGCGAAACCGTGTGCCGCACCGAGAGAGCGATTGCTCCGCCCGTACAGCTGCTGCGTCCACAGGCCGTCCGCGTCTCGTTGGCCCAGCAACCACTCGATGCTCGGCGTGACGTCGAGCCCGAGCTCGCGACCCGCGAGAATCGTGCCGGGGCTGCCCCACATCAATTCGCGCCGTTCGTCTCGCTCGTTCGCCGCGATCAGCTCCGACAGCCGCTCGAGATTGGTCCGTGACGGTGCAAGCCGCTGTAGCACCAATCGGATTCCCGTTTCGCCCATCCACAGGCTTCGCTCGGCACCCTCGTCGGAAAAGTCAGGCTCAGCTTCGAGCGAACGCTCCAGATACGGGACGTAGTCTCGCCGCAACTCGACGAAGCCCCGCTGCTCGAGCCGGCGAAGCGCATCTACGACTCCCGCGCCTCCGAGATACACCGTCCGGAATCGCGCACCCGGGTCGTCCTCTCTCGTGTAGTCGAGTGGATGCAGAGGCCAACCGTCCTCGAATGCGCCCTCGGCATCGGCAACGATCGACGCGATCGCCATCCGAGCCCTGTCGGCGCTCCACGGCTCACCCCCGAGCGTTTCGTGCGCTTCCGGCGAGAAGAGCATCGGCCGAGTCTATGAGGGCCGGTCGGCGAACATTCCCCAAAGCCGAGGTCGACCCGGAACGCTTCACTCCCCTATGCTCGTGGCATCGGCTAAGGAGGCGACATGAACCGGGTGTCCGAGATCCTCGGCGACAAGGGTCGCGATGTGCTGCGAATCGATGCAGATGCCTCCGTGCTCGAGGCGGTGAAGCAGATGGTCGAGGCGAACATCGGGTCGCTGCTCGTGACGAAGGACGGCGAGATCAGCGGGATCGTCACCGAGCGGGACTACCTCCGCCGCGTGGCCCTCGAAGGCCCCACCGGCGAGGACGTGACCGTCGGGGAGATCATGTCCTCGCCGCTGATCGTCGTCACGCCGGAGACGGCGATCGACGAGTGCATGGCGCTCATGACCGACCGGCGGATTCGCCACGTCCCGGTAGTCGAGGACGGCGAGGTGATCGGGATCGTTTCGATCGGCGATGTCGTGAAGTTCAAGTCGAAGCAGCAGAGCTTCGAGATCAAGTACCTGACCGAGTACATCTCCTCGGGCTGAGCATCGAGGTTCGGCCGCGCTCGTCGCGACGGCAGCGAAACCTCCGGCGGCAGCAGCGGGGGCTTGGCCATCGTCTTGCGATCACCCCCTAATTGATGCCATCAATTGTAGGAATTGTGGGGTCGTGAGAGCCCTACAACACTCGAAGCATTCGATAATCCCTATAAAACAACCACTGTATTAGAGGGATTATGGCATACTTGGGCGGTGAAGAGTTTCATCGACCTCGACAGGACCTTCGCAGGCCAGCCGCCGCGTCTCGGCGTGGTCCTATCGCGTATTGACGTCGGCCGCGGCCGTGAGGAGCTCTACCACGACCAGGTGCCGGAGCTGCTGCAGTCGCTGGCGAGCCAGACAAAGATCGCCTCGGTCAGAGCGTCGAGCGCGATCGAGGGCGTCACGGTCGATCCTGACCGAGCCGAGCGGATCGTCGAGGCGGGGGCGCCGGCGCGTTTCCGTAACCGCAACGAGCGCGAGTTCGCCGGCTACCGCGACGCGAGCGACGCAATCACCAGCGCCGAGCAGCAGGAGCCGGTGTCGGTGCCGTTGATCCTGCGCGTCCACCGTGATCTCTACCGGCACACCGACGCACGCGGTGGATACACGAAGACAGACGACAACCTGATCGTCAGCCACGAGAAAGGCTTCCGCGAGGAGCTCTCCGCGCCCCCGCCCTGGCAGCGCACCGAATGGTTCCTGACCGAGCTCGTCGACCGCTACAACGAAGCCGTCGCCGGCGAGGTCGCGCACCCGATCGTGCTCGTGTCGGCGTTCATCCTCGATCTGCTCGCGATCCACCCTGTTGCCGACGGCAACGGGCGGGTGGCCCGGATCCTGACGACGCAGCAGTTGCTCGCTCGCGGCTACGGGGTATCCCGCTACGTCAGCGTTGAGCAGCGCATCTACGAGACGAAGATCGCCTACTACGACTCGCTCTACCAGTCGCAGCGCGACTGGCACGCAGGCGAGCACTCGATCTGGCCGTGGACGGAGTACCTCGCCGGGGTGCTCGCCGAGTCCTACGACGCCTTCGAGATCGGCGTCGCAGCCGCTCGAGGCCTCGGCACGCTGTCGAAGCAAGAGCGCGTCCGCGTCTGGGCACTCGAGCACGCCCCGCCCGTGTTCCGCCTGCGCGACGTCCGCCGCGCCCTACCGGGCATCAGCGACCAGACGATCGGCCTCGTGCTACGCCGCCTGCGCGACGAGGGACTGTTCCGCTCCACCGAGGACGGCCCCAACTCGAGCTGGCACCGGCTCTAACTCAGTCGCCGGAGACGAAGAAGAGCCAAGTGCCGTCCTCGCGGATTCCGGCGCGCCAACCCAGATAGTCGCCGACGCGCTCGAAGCCGCGGATCTCCTGCTCGGTATAGAAGTTTATGAGCGATTGCCTGTCCTCGGCAGTCCAGCTGGACGGGCTCTTGGCATAGGCGCTGGGCCAGACGTACGTATCGCCTTTCTTTGCGTAAGGCGCACCGAGGAGGACAGGTAGGTAGTCGCCCAGGATCGGGACTTCCCCTACCTCCTCGAGCCGGCGCCAGTAGCCCACCGGATCGCCGCTCTCACCGAAGGAATAGGAGAAGCTCTCGCGATCGAGCAGCGACTCCAGGCGGTCGTAGTCGAAGGCGTGAGCAGCCGCCACGATCGCGTCCCTCTTTTTGGCGACCGCAGGGGGTAATCCGCGGGCGGATGTCGTCGAACCGCTCGCTTGACCGGACGTGGGCTCCCCGCCCCTGCCGCAGCCCGCGGCGACGACTGTGAGCAGCAGAAGCGCGAGCATGAGCCCGGCACGCGGCATCCTTGTTACTCCTTGCCTCGGCTCTGGCGCCACTGGTCGCAGAGATCTCTTGCCGCCTCGGGCCAAGTCGGATACTTGAACTCGAAGCCGGCCTCGGTCAGGCGGCTGGGCACGACGCGGCGGCTCTTGAGAATCAGCTCGGTCTCGGTGCGCAAGAAGACGGCACCGAAACCGAGCATCCATCGCCGCGCCGGGAGCCCGAACCGGATTCCCCACGCCTCCCGCAACGCGCGCATGAACTCGGCGTTCGGCAGCGGATTTGGAGCGGCGAGGTTGACGGCACCGTCGACCTCGTCATGCTCGATGAGCCATGCCACCGAGCGCGTGAAATCTTCCTCGTGAATCCACGAGACGTACTGACGCCCGTCTCCCGCTTTGCCGCCGAGCCCTCGCCGGACGAGACCGAGGAGGACGTCGAAGGCACCGCCGCGCTCAGGGCTCATGACGATCGCCGAACGCAAGGCCACCTTGCGCGTGGACGGTGTGGTCGCGTCCTCGAGCGCCTGCTCCCACGCCCGCGCGACCTTGATGCTGAACCGCCAAGTTTCTGGAACACCCGGCTCGTCACCGCCGAGCACGCCCGTCCGCTCGTCATTGGGAGCGTCGAAGCGATGCGCGTAGATGGTCGCGGTGCTCGCCTGGAGCCAGGTTGCCGGCGGCTTCGTGCATGCCGCGATCGCCTGGCCCAGCACGCGAGTCGAATCGACCCGCGAGTCCATGATCTCCTTGCGGTTGGCCGCGTTGTACCGGCAGTTGACGCTGCGGCCCGCCAGGTTCACGACCACGTCGGCACCGTCGAGCTCTTCCGCCCAGCGGCCTACGGTGACCCCGTCCCAGTGGACCCAGCGCGCCGGTCCACGCTTCCCGTTCCGGTTCCGACCGAGAACGACGACCTCATGCCCGTCCCGGAGGAAAGCGTGCGTCAACGGGGTCCCGATCTGTCCGGATCCGCCGGGAATGACGATCTTCACAGACGAGAGGCTAGCCCCTTGGGGGCTGGGAGATTTACGCTCCCTGGCGTGGCTTTGCCCCAGACGACGACCGACGCTCGGCGGGCGCTGCTGGCCGGGCTGATCGACCACGCGCCCACGTTTCCGCCCGCGCAGCTTCCGCTCGCCGAAGGCCTGGCCGAGCACAAGCGCGTTCGCGAGAGCGAGACCGGCTGGATCGTCAACCGGTTCGTCTGCCCCGCCTCGATGCTCGCCACGCTCGGTGACGAGCCGCTGCGGCTCTCCGTCGTCGTCGACGAGGGCCGGCTCCCGCACCCAGACGACCGCATCGAAGCCGTGGAGGCGGCCGGGCTCGATCCCGAGGTCCTGATCGACGCAGCGCCCGAGGTCTATTCCGAGCTGCCGCTGCGTTACGACGTGTCGTTCCGGATCCTGCAGCTCGGCGAGCTGGGAATCCGGGCCAAGGTGCGCTGCGGCGGCGCGACCACGCCGCGCATCCCCGACCTGGCCGAGTTCGTCGCGGCCTGCCGCAGGCTGGGCGTGCCGTTCAAGGCGACCGCCGGGTTGCACCATCCGCTGCGCGCAGACGACGAGCATGGCTTCCTCAACCTGCTGGCAGCCGCGGTCTTCGGCGACGAGGAGGACGCACTCGCCGAGGAGGACCCGTCAGCCTTCGGTGTCACCGCCGAGGCGTTCAGCTGGCGCGACCACGAGGCGGCCGCCGACGAAATCGGTCGCGTCAGGCGCGAGCTCTTCGTCGGCTTCGGCAGCTGCAGCGCCCAGGAGCCGATCGACGGCCTCCGGGACCTCGGCTTCCTAGAGGCCTAGCTGCTGGCCGACGAGGTAGTAGTAGATCCCCTGGCGCTTCATCAGCTCCTCGTGTGAGCCCTGCTCGACGAGCTTGCCGCGCTCGAGGACGATGATCAGGTCGGCGTCGCGGATCGTCGAGAGCCGGTGCGCGATCACGAACGACGTCCGCCCCTGGAAGACCTCGTCCATGTTCGCCTGCACCGCCCGCTCCGACTCGCTGTCGAGCGCGCTCGTCGCCTCGTCGAAGACGAGCACGGGCGGGCGCCCATAGACCGCGCGCGAGATCGCGATCCGCTGCCTCTGTCCGCCGGAGAGCAGCAGACCGGTCTCGCCGATGCGCGTCTCGTAGCCGAGCGGCAGGCGCTCGACGAAGTCGTGCGCGTTCGCGACCTTCGCCGCCCAGAGGACGCGCCGCATGTCCATCTCCTCCTCGCCGAAGGCGATGTTCCGGGCGATCGTGTCGTCGAAGAGGTGGTTCTCCTGGAGGACGTAGCCGATGTGCTTGCGCAGGTGCCGGTAGTCGAGCGTGCGCATGTCGACGCCGTCGAAGTAGACCGTGCCCTCGGTCGGCTGGAGCAGCCCCGCAAGGCAGCGCACCAGCGTCGTCTTGCCGCCGCCGCTGCGCCCGACGATCGCGACCATCGTCCCCGGCTCGACGTCAAGGGTCACGCCCTCCAGGATCGGTGGTGAGATCGGCGTGTAGCGGAAACCGAGATTCTCGATCCGGATGCGCCCTTCCAGGCTCGGAACCGGAGTCAGCTTGTCTCGGTCGGCGCCCTGCTCCGGTTCCTCGGCGACGATGTCATTCAGGCGGTTGAGCAGGACGGAGCTGAACTGGAGCTGGTCCCAGGTCGCGAGCAGGATGAGAATCGGCCCGTTCGCGAGCAGCACGAGCGCGTTGAAGGCAACGAGCTCGCCGACGTCCATCGCCCCATTGAGCACGCGCAGCGAGCCGACGAAGAGGAAGAGCATGAGCGTTCCGATCGAGACGAGCTGGATCGCGGCCTCATAGGACATGATCGTGAAGTCCGCCCGGAAGAGCCGGCGCGACAGAGCCTGGAATTGCTCGAGCATGCGTGAGCGGAACGCGCTCTCGCCGGAAGCCGCCTTGACGGTCTCGATGCCCTTGATCGCGTCGATCTGATGCGAGTGGTACTTCCCGAAGGCCTCCTCGAGGCTGTCGAACATCGGCCGCAGGCGCCGCCGCGAGAAGCGCATGAGGTAGAGGTAGATCGGCGCCGTCGCGAGGAAGACGAGGGCGAGCACCCAGTCGAAGATGAACATCACCGTGACCGCGGCGAGCAGGGTCGCCGTCGCCGTCAGCGCCTGAACGCCCTCCTGGACGACGAACGTCCGCACCTGGCGCATGCCCCCAAGGCGACGCTGGATGTCCCCCGTCCGCCTCGATTGAAAGTAGCTCATCGGGAGCTCGAGCAGCCTCGCGGTCAGGAAGTCGAGCGTCCTCCCGTCGATCACGACCGCGGCGCGGCTCAGGATGTAGCGCTGGAGGAGGGTCGCACCCGTGACCGCGACGAGCACCGCGCCCATGCCGACGAGCAGGAGGTAGAGCAGGTCGTAGTCATCGTTGACGAGGACGTCGTCGACGATCACCTTCGTGAAGACGGGCAGGACCATCTCCAGCGCGGCCGCGAGCAGGGCCAGGAGAGCAGCCCAGATGAGCGTGCGCTTGAAGGGCTTGAAGAAGTCCCAGATCCAGCCCACGTTCGCGTCGCCGATCGGCGCCTCCTCGAGGCCTTCTCCGTAGGCGAGCAGCGCCGAGTAGCCCGACCACTTCTCCTCGAACTCCGCGCGGTCCATCTTGACGAGACCGCGGCCCGGGTCCGCGAGCCGGACGTGCTTGCCGTCGACCAGGTAGAGGACTACCCAGTGGTTGCCCTCGAAGTGGCAGACGGCGGGAAGCGGCAGCTCGGCGAGCCGCGTCTTCGACGCCTTCACCGAGCGCACGCGGAGCCCGAGTTGCTCGGCGCCGCTAGCGATCCCGGCGAGGCTCGTGCCGTCGATCGAGGTGTGCACGAGCTTGCGGATGTGCGCGAGGCTCACCGGCCGGCCAAAGTGCCGGGTAGCCATCGCGAGACAGGCGGCGCCGCAGTCCATCTCGTCCACCTGCCACACGTGGGGGAAGCTCCTGATGCGCTTCTGCTCGCCCTTCTCGGCCGCCCACTCCTCAACGGCCTCCTCCGCGGCGGCCGGTACATCGACCTGGTCGAGACCGACCGGCTCCGCGACTGCCGCCTCGGCCGGGACGAGCTCCTCCGCAAAGTCCAGTGGGACGCGCGCGACGAACTTGAACTCGTAGCGCTCGACCTCACGCTTGACGACGGCCGCGAAGCCGGCGTCCGCTTCGAACAGCCGCCGGAAGTCGGGCTCCTGGAGGACGAGCAGCTTCGCGGGAGTGACGGCTTCGATGCTCACAGCTCGCGCGGTGCCGAGGATCAGCGAGCGCTCGCCGAAGAAATCTCCGCGCCGGATGTACGCGACGTCGCCGCGCGAGCCTTCCTCGGTCTGCCAGACCGCGCGTAGCCGTCCCTCCTCGACGAAGAACATCGAGCTCGACGCCTCGCCCTGCCGGACGACGATCTCGCCCTTGTCGACCGCCAGCGGTTCGAGTGCGTCGATGAGGGAGTCGAGCGTTCTCGGATCGATATCGGCAAACGCGGAAGAGAGGCGAAAGAGGTCGCGGAGATAGACGCGCTCGACGTGGCGCTCGAAGTGCTCCCGGATCTCGGGATTGACCTGGACGACGGCCTTGAAGATCGCCTTGTCGAGCTTGAGCGCCTCGAGGTCGCCGCTGGCGCGGACGGTTGCCGTGCGATCGCCGCCCTCGAGCAACGCGATCTCGCCGAAGGTGTCGCCCGCCCCGAGACTCCCGAGCGATACCTCCTCGCCACGGTCCCCACGTCTAAGCACGCGCGCAGGGCCGGAAACGATCACGTAGAAGGCATCCGCATCGTCCCCCTCGGCGACGATCACCTCGCCGAACCCGTGGGACACCTGCACGAAAGACTCGACGACGAGCCGACGCGAATCGTCCGGGAGCAGCTTCAGGATCGCGAGGCCTTCGAGGACGGCCGCGGCGTCCTCGGGCAGCTTCTCAGAGATGCTCATGCCACTGCACCCGGTTTCTCACCTCGCGTTCGAGAGCCGTCCTCGGAACCTCTTCCTGCAGCCGGCCTTGTATCACCGGGTCGGCCAGAGTCGGCGCCACCTTCTCGTTCACGCAGACGAGGGCGAAGCCGTTCCGAACCGGAAGCGGCCCGATCAGCTCGCCGGTCGGGGCACTGAGAAGAGGCTCCGTCAGCTCGGGCTCGACATCCTCGAGGAACGCCTCGCGCTCGTGAAAGGGCACGCCGGCCCGGTCCGCGACGTCGGCCGGAGTGAGCCCGTCCTCGCGCACCAGCAAGGCAGCCTCGCTTGCCATTGCAGCCTGGGGGAACTCGAGCGCCGTGTAGCTCAGCCGCACCCAGTCCGCGTTGCGCAGCTCGAGCGCCTTGGCGGCCGCCTCCGGCGTGAGCGCGCGTTGCACGAAGGCCGTGTGCTCCTCGTCCATGCGGGCGAGATCGGATTCGACGGGACCCGGCTGGATGCCGCCCGCCTCGGCCGCAGCGACCCGCGCGGCGAGGTCGCGCGCCAGCTCGGCGAGCGCGCCCGAGCAGACCGCCTCGGTCCAAACGTCCATCTCGTCGGGCGAAGCGACGCCCTCGCCGGTTGCTCGCGTGCGAGCGATGTCGCGCCGGAGATAGCCGGACCAGTCCTTCGCTTTCAGGCCCCAGTGCTCGAGCCAGGCCTCCATCTCCTCGGCCGCGATCAGGCTCCGTGCGTAACGGAAGGCTTGCATCGCCTCGTCGAGCTCAGCCTGGCCGATGTTCTCCGGAAGCTGCGCGAGCGCCGCATGGCCGTCGGCCGTCTGGCGCTCTAGCTCAGCCCAACGGCTCCAGTGCCGGGCGGCCGCGACGACGTCCGCCCAGCGATAGTCCTGATCGCCTGCGGCGAAGACAGGGCGATCCAGGACTTCCCGCAGATCCATGTTCGTTCAGGGTAGACCGCCGGAACGATGTCCGGCGGCTACGGGCGCGCAGCTACTTCCACTCGTGGACGACCTTGCTACCGCCCTTGACGTCCTTGCCCTCGTCCTCGGGCACGTCAAGGTCCTTCATGGTTTCCTCACGCTCCTCCGAGGTCTCTTCGTCCCGCTGCTCGTGCTCTTGGTCGGGCATTTCGCTCCTTCGTCGGGGGACTTGATCATTCCGCCAATTCGGGCTGCGGTCAAGCAACGACGAGCAGGCCGAGCGCAAACAGCCGTCGAGCGGTCGCCGCAGCCTCCGCGCCCTCCACGACCTCACCGAGCGGACGTGATCCGTCGAGAGAGGCGATTCGCTCCGCAACTGCGGCCGGAAGCGGGGCTGCGAACCCGATCCCGGCCTCGAGTTCGACCGTCGCGCGCTCCGCCCGCAGGCTCAGCCGGAGCCCCGGTGCCGCGGTGAACCGAGTGCCGAGGACGGTTTCGTCGTCAGCCAGCCCGTCACGGCGGTCGCGGGCCTCGAAGAGGCGGAGGACCTGGTCGCCGGCAGGCCCCGTCGGGCCGCTCGGGACCTCGATCGCGCGCACCCAGTTCCGGCCTTCGGCCCGGCGGCGGAGCACGACCATCCCCTCGGTGATCGTCTCGATCCCCTCCCGGCGGTAGTAGTCGAGCCAGCGATCGACCGCGGAGAGAAACGGCCGGCGCCCCTCCGCCGCGAGCAGATGGTTCCAGTGCGCCGCGTACAAGACGGGGTCGAGGCTCCCGTAGTTGAGGAGGAGCGCGTCGCAGCCCGAGCCGGC
Source organism: uncultured Gaiellales bacterium (assembly GCA_964591295.1). Lineage (GTDB taxonomy): Bacteria > Actinomycetota > Thermoleophilia > Gaiellales > Gaiellaceae > VAXT01. The sequence goes on from CAZQAG010000015.1 coordinate 10,696, forward strand.
GAGCCACGCTTCCACCGGGGCGCGCCAGTCGTCGTCGCGAGCATGCGCCCAGTTGCCCATCACGTGCGCGAATCCGCCCTCCTCGAGGTGAGCAGGCGCCTCCCGGAGAAGCTGCTGCGTGACTGCGTCGGCGGCGAGATCGCCGTCCCGGTAGAGGAACTCGCTGTCGGGCGATACGACGTACGGCGGATTGGCGACGATCAGGTCGAAGCGCTCGTCGCCGACGGGCTCGAACCAGCTGCCCTCGCGGAAGTCGATGTTCGAAAGCCCATTCAGTGCCGCGTTGAAGCGCGCAAAGGCGAGACCGCGCTCGTTCACGTCGACTCCGACAACTCGCTCGGCGTGGCGCGCCGTGAGCAGCGCCTGGAGACCGGAACCGGTCCCAAGATCGAGCGCGGCACTCACCGGCCTGCGGATCGTGAGGCGCTCGACGCGCCGCGCCGCAGGGCTCGAGCCGGTGACGAAGTCCGGTGGGTCCGAGCCGGTCAGGACGTCGAACGCGACGAGCACGCCTTCGTGCGGAGAGACCCGGGCCAGCGGCCGCACGACTCCATTGTCGAGCTCCGCGAGTCCCATCTGGACAAGAGCGGGGGTCTCGACGGGATCGAGGGCACGCGCGGCGTCGCCGACAGCAACCGGTCTGCCAAGTAGAAAAAGTTTCCCCAGCGTCGCCGCCCGCGAGTGCTCCTCGGCGAGTCTGCGCTCGTAGAGATCGATGTCGAGCCGCGGGCTGATCCTCGGCGCCGGTCCCATCGCATCCTTCATTGCGCCCGCCTGCTCCAGGAGCAGGTTCCGCAGATCGTCGAGGACGCTCCGGTCTTGAGGAATCGTCGGTTGCGACACGTCAGCGGCGGAGGTCGACGTGCACCCGCTCCCCCTTGAAAAGCTTCCGCTCGGTGTCCCACGGAAAGAAGATGACGACACCGAACTCGACGTACGTGCCGGTGGCCGGGTAGTCGAGCCAGTCGGCCTCGTGGGTCGCGGTCACATTCGCCTCCTCGCAGACGCCCTGCGGGCCGATCACGATGTCGGTCAGCTGGAAGTCGATGTCGGGGAACGCGCCGAGCAGGCCTCCGTAGAAGCGCGTCGCGCCCTCGTGCCGGTGCCAGGCGTGCTCGGTGCCGACGATCTCGTAGACACAGTCGTCCGTGAGGGTCGACAGGAGGCCCGCGATGTCCCGCTTGTCCTCCGCTTTCGAGTGGCGCTTCCAGAGCTCGCGGATCGCCTCGTACTCGTCGGGATCGACGGGCAGGCGAAGGAGGTCGCGGACGTCGCTCATGTGCGGATAGGCTCCCTTCCTTGGCTACACGGGTGGCAGAAGACTCTCTCTCGGCCTCCTGGCTCGCAGAGCGCCTCGGCATGGAGCCGTTGCGCCTGGAGGGGATGCGGCGTGCCGGCGAGCTGATCGCGTACCGACCCGAGGGAGCCCACGAGCACTACTACCCGCTCTGGCAGTTCGATGAGGAATGGCGGCCCCTGCCGATCGTCCCGAGGCTCGTGCGGGAGGCCAGGGAGCGCGGCCTCGGCGAAAACCGCCTCTACGAGACACTGTCCGCTCGCTCCGGAATCTCGGCCGGCGGAGGTCGCCTCGCGGACTCTCTCCGCGAAGGCCGCGACGAGCACGTCCTCGAAGCCATCCGGCTCGCGCGACCGTAGTAGGACGCTCATCGCGTGCGCCTCATGGAGGCTTAGCCTAGGGCTTTCGCGGGGATTACCCGACCGTGCCCGAACGAGAAGGGAAGGACGAGCGGCTCGACCGCGAGCTGATCGAGTTCCTCAACGAGCTCCGCGTTGCGTTGCCCGGCGTGCAGGTGCTCTTCGCCTTCCTTCTGGGCGTTCCCTTCACCCAGCGCTTCGCCCAGACGACCGCACTGCAGCGCGACGTCTACTTCATGACGTTCCTGGCCGCCGCGGCGTCGACGGCGCTCCTGATCGCACCCTCCGTCTATCACCGCCTGAACTGGCGACAAGGCGACAAGGAGCACCTCCTCGTCGTCTCGAATCGGATGGCGATCGCGGGGACCGCATTCCTGGCCCTCGCGATCACCGGCACGGTCTTCGTCGTCACCGACGTCCTCTTCGAGTCGCTGAGCGCCGCGATCCTGGCAGGCGGGACCGCGGCCTTCTTCGGCTGGTTCTGGTACGGGATGCCGCTGATTCGCCGCGCGCGCGGCGACTGATCGTTACTTGGCCGGGGTTGCGCTGCCCGGTGTGTGCAGCAGGTTCTCGACCTCGCGCACGCCCTGCACCTTCTTCGTCCGCTTCTCGAGGTCCTTGATCATCTCCGGCTTCTCGACTTCGCCGCGAAGGACGACCTTGCCGTTCTCCGCGTTGACGTTGATCTGCCCCTTCGGCACCTCGACGTCGCGGAAGATCTCGGTCTCGACCTTGCGTGCGAGGGTGACGTCGTCGGGCTGGGGCTTCTCGGCCTCCTTGCGATGCGTCACCTTCGCCTTGGTGGCCTTTGCTTCAGACGTGACGCTCTGTGCGGCCTTCTCGACGCGGTGGGAGCTGCGGCGGAAGAGAGCCGGGATCCGATCACGCGCGAGCGCGCGGCGGCGGTTTCCGTTCTGGGGGTCGAAGAAGTAAGCGACAAGGGCTCCAAGGCCCACATATCTGATGAAACGAAGCATGCGACTCCTCTGACTCGCTGGCAGGTTCCGAACGACCTACCCTAAACGGCCAAGCGAAAACCCGTTGACCGACGGGCCAGGGACTTGGCGAAGTACCTCGCTTACGTGCGCGTCGCCAATCAACAGCTCACCTTTATCGACCACGGCAAGGGCGAGCCCGTCGTGGCGTCGTTCCTTGGTGAGGCGTGCTTTTAGTCGCGGAAAGTGCGAAGCACTTTGCGCGAGTCCCGGCCCCGTGGGCCGGGACCTAATCTCCCCAGTCGAAATCGCGTGAACGGCCCCAGAGCGTGTCCTCTTCCTGGGGCTGCTCAGGCTGCGGAGCGAGGGCCGCGAGCTGCTCGGCCGGGATGGACTCTTCTCCGTCCATCGTCTCCTCGATCCGCGCCTGCTCCTCGGTCTTGAAGAGCGGATGGTTCTGGAACGGATCCTCGGACTCGTACTTCTGCAGCGGCATGTCGGGCTCGAGCTCCGAGTTGCGGCGCTTGAGCTCCAGGTGCTCCTGTATGACGTTGGCAAAGACTGAAGGCGTCTCTACCGGCATAAAACCTCCCTGGTCGGTAGGTCGCGGTGGACGGGGCAGCGCCGGATGATAGCGGGGTGTTGCTTCCGACGCGAGAGTAGACCTCCTGTCGGACGAGTAGGATTGGCTCTCCATGCCGCGTCTCCGCCGCTTGTTTATGCGCAGAATGGGCCCTGTCGGGATCGTCCTGACGGCGATCGACGTCTGGCGCCGCATCCCGCCGAAGCACCGCCGGCGCATCGTCGCGGAGGCGCGGAAGCACGGGCCGCGGATCGCGAAGGCCGCCGCGAAGCGGCAACGCCGCCGCCGCCGCCGCTAAGAAGCCCCGAGCTGCAGGACGTCGCGCACGATCTGGTCCTGCACGCGCGCGTGCGAGGTCGGGTAGCCCTCACTCGGGCTGGCGCGCCACGGCCGGCCCACGTAACGCAGCGGGCGGGCGGCGACGGCCTCCTCGAGCCGGTGCCGGATCGGGCGCCAGGCGCCCATGTTTTGCGGCTCTTCCTGCGCCCAGACGACTTCCTCGAGCGCCGGGTAGGAGGCGACGAGGCGCGCAGCCTCCGCGGCCGGGAACGGATAGAGCTGCTCGATGCGGGCGACCGCCACCGACTCGGCCTGGGCCCGCAGCTCGTGGCCGACGATGTCGTAGTAGAGCTTGCCCGTGGTCAGGACGAGCCTCGTCACGCGCTCGTGGTCGGCGAACGGGTCGTCGAGGACGGGCTCGAAGTGGCCCTCCGCGAGCTCGGACAGGGTCGACGCAGCTTCCTTGAGCCGCAGTAGACCCTTCGGGGTCATGACGACGAGCGGCCGTGCGTTTGGATCGAGCGCCTGCCGGCGCAGCAGGTGGAAGTACTGCGCCGAGGTGGTCGCGTTGACGATGCGGATGTTCTCCTGGGCGGCGAGCTGCAGAAACCGCTCGAGTCTCGCGCTCGAGTGCTCCGGGCCGTTGCCCTCGTACCCGTGTGGCAGCAGCAGCGTCAGGCGGGATGTTTGGCGCCACTTGGCGAGCCCCGAGACCAGGAACTGGTCGACGACGATCTGCGCGCCGTTTACGAAGTCGCCGAACTGCGCCTCCCAGAGGACGAGCGCTTCGGGCGCCGTCACCGAGTAGCCGTACTCGAAGCCAAGGGCCGCGTACTCGGAGAGCGGCGAGTTGTACGCCTCGAAAGATGCGGCCGCATCCGACAGGTGCTTGATCGGAGCGTGCTGGGCGCCCGTGTGCGCGTCGTGGAGGACGAGGTGGCGATGAGAGAACGTGCCCCGCTCGGTGTCCTGGCCGGTGAGGCGGATGGGGATTCCCTCGACGAGCAGACTCGCGAACGCGAGCGACTCGGCCTGGCCCCAGTCGATGCCGCCGCCGTCGAGCGCCTCGATGCGCCGCTCGAGCATCTTCACGAGCTTCGGGTTGACGGTGAACCCTTCGGGCACGTGGACGAGCTCGGCGGAGAGCGCACGAAGCCGTTCGGCCGGCACACCGGTATCGACGGTCGCCTCGGCGGCGACGGGCGTGTTCTCGCCGTGCCCGGGCTGCGCCGGCGCCGAGAGGGACGACTTGAGCGTCTCATGCGCAGCCCGCATCCGCTCCTGCATCTCCTTCACCAGCCGCTCGGCCTCCTCGGTCGCGACCTCGCCCGACTCGGCGAGCTGCTGCGCGTAGAGAGTGCGGACGCTCGGATGGCCCGCGATCCGCTCGGCGAGCAGCGGCTGCGTGAACGAGGGCTCGTCACCCTCGTTGTGGCCGTGCCGGCGGTAGCCGACGAGGTCGACGACGACGTCGCTGCCGAACCGCTGCCGGAACGCGGCCGCGAGGCGGATCGCCGAGATTGCCGCCTCCGGGTCGTCGGCGTTCACATGGATGATCGGATTGTCGAAGCCCTTCGCCAGGTCGCTCGAGTAGCGCGTCGAGCGCCCGTCGGCCGGATCGGTCGTGAAGCCGACCTGGTTGTTGGCGATCACGTGGAGCGTGCCGCCGGTCGTGTAGCCGATGAGGCGTTGGAGGTTCAGCGTCTCGGCGACGACGCCCTGTCCCGGGAAGGAGGCATCACCGTGGATGAGGATCGGCTGGGCGACGACGGGGTCGTGCACGCCGGCGCGCGAGGAGCGGTCGGTCTGCTCGGCCCTCGTGATTCCCTCGACGACCGGATCCACGGCCTCCAGATGGCTCGGGTTGGCCGCGAGCATGACCGTGGCCTGCCCGGCGGCAGTGGTGTGCCGCCCCACTGCACCGAGGTGATATTTCACGTCGCCGCTTGCGCCCTCCGCGGTCGCGGCGACGGCTTCGATCGTCCGCTCGCCCTCGAACTCGCGCAGGATCTCCTCGTACGGGCGGTCGATGATGTGGGCCAGGACGTTCAGGCGGCCCCGGTGCGCCATACCGATCACGATCTCGTGCGCGCCGGCCTCGGCTCCGAGCTCGACACCCTCGTGGACCATCGGAACGAGCACGTCGAGGCCCTCGATCGAGAACTGCTTCTGTCCGAGGAACGCTCGTCGCAGGTAGTGCTCGAAGACTTCGACCCGGGTCAGCTCCTCGAGCAGGCGCCGGCGCTCCTCGGGCGAGAGAGGTTGCCGATAGCGGCCGGTCTCGATCGCCTGTCGGAGCCAGACGCGCTCCTGGTGGTCGGAGATGTGCTCGATCTCGTAGGCGATCGTCCCGCAGTAGATCTCCTCCAGCTTGGGCAGGATGTCTGCGAGCGTCTTGCCCTCGCAGCCCACACGGAGCACCGAGGCCGGGACCTGCGCCTGGAGCTCGGGTGTGAGCTTGGGAATGAGGCGCTCCGGCTCGAGCGCGGGATCACCGACCGGCTCGGAACCGAGCGGGTCGAGATGCGCGGCGAGATGCCCGTGCGTTCGGTAGGCCTTGACGAGCGCCATCGCGGCGGCGACCGCGCCGAGGAGCGTCTGGTCGGTCTCTGCCGGCGGCGCCGGTGGGGCGGCGGGTGCCGGCGCAGGCTCCGGTTCGGGGGCCGGCTCGGGAGCCTGAGCGACCTCGGCGGCCGCAGCCTCGGGGGGCGGCGCAGGTGGCGCCTCAGCGACTGGAGGCGCGCCGTTCTCCTCGCGCAAAGTCTCCAGAAGCCGAGCGAGTCCCGGCAAAGCCTCTACGAGGCCGGCGTCGCCACTCTCGAAGAGCGAGCGCCATTCTTCGGGCACTGCTTCAGGGTTCTCGAGGTACTGCTCGAGCAGGCCCTGGGCATAACCCACGTTCAGACCATCGACGTCGCGCACCTTCACACGTTCGTTCTAGCACCCAAAGCCCCTCCGGGGAGCGTTAACGCGAGAACGTGTCCTCGGTTTCCTGACGTGTGCTGAGTGCCCGTAGGCGGCGGGACAGTGTTAGGACACACGGACTGCCGGCTGGAGGGCGCTCAGCGGCGCGAGGCGGCTCGCGGAGCGCGGCTCCGCCGCGCGGGAGCGAGACGCCGGTCAGGGAAGCGAGGGTCAATAGATGGGCCGGCTCATGATGACCGCTATGGTCATCCCGATGAGCCAGGCCAGCGTCCCCGCGGCGACCGCGCCCGCGGCGAGCTTCGAATTGCGTTTCCCCGCGAGAGCGACCGCGACCAGAGCCACGAGAATCGCGAACGGCGCCAGCCGGACCGGGTAGTAGACGAGCGCAATCGCACTTGCCGCGAATGAGATCGCGGCAAGGAATCCCGCGGCAATCTCGGCGGCGCTCGCGCGATCGTCCTCGAAGGGCGCGCTGCTCACTGCGAATGCCTCGCGGCGACGCGCCGCGCGCTGCGCTCCTCACGACGGACCGGCCGGCCGTGCGAGCCGGGGTGCGGCGGCCGACGTCGAGGACGCGTCCGCGGGCCTGGAGCGAGCGGAGCCAGAGCCCGTGCGCCCTCGAACGGCCTCGGTTCGGGCTCCGCCTTGATTGCCCAGTAGCAGACTCCGGCCAGGTAGAGGATCGGCAGCTTCAGGATGAGCATCATGAACAGAAGCTCGACCATCCAGGAAGTGTAAGCGAGCGGGCTCGCGGCGTCTTCAACCCCAGTAGAGCCTCCTCACGCCGCTGTAGTCGGGGTTACCGCGATAGGTCCGCGGCCAGGTTCCGGTTCCGCAGGCCTCGCACTTGGCCTCGATGATCCGATCCTGGTTGTAGGTCGTGTTGGGCCAATAGATCATCCCGATGTGGTGCGCCGCTGCGAAGGCGTCCATGTAGACGGTGCTCGCCTTTGCCACCGTCGTGTTGGGCGCGCCGACCCCGGCCTTGAAGTCGGACGCCGTATACGGGCCGTGGACGTTCTGCAACCGCGGGTGGTAGCGGAACCAGGGATCGCCCGTCTCGGCCCGCTCGTACCAGGCCTTGAACGTGAAGCCGGAACAGTCGGGCCCCTCGCCGCGGGTGTTCGGGTCTGCGGGAGGGTCGCCGGGCGAATCGTCGATGTTGTTGTCGTTCCAGCAGCCGCCTCCCCACTGGTAGCCCTCGGCCGCCGCCACGTGGGCGTACATGCGAGAGCTCGCGCGGGTGATGGGGCTGACGTTCGCGAAGTTGTTGTTGCAGCCTGCGGTGAAGTTCGTGTGGTAGGCGCCGGCGGGCGCCCCCCAGATCAGGACGACGAGGGTCAACCCTCCGACGAGCCCGGGCAGGGCTGCCCACAGCTTGGCGCGCTTTGTCATCTCGTGCCTCCGATCTCGAACGCGGCGATCTCGACGCCGGACGGCGCGGATCGCAGTTGATAGAGCGTGCTCCCGTCGAGGCGAAAGCGGCTGAGAGAAGCCGTCTCCGCCCACTCGGCGCGGTCGACGGTAAAGCTCCGGGCCATTCCGTCGGGTGTCAGCTGAAGCACCCGGAACTCCGCCTGCGTCTCGGTCCAGAGCCGCACCACCACGAGCAGGCCGTTTCCGTACAGCTCTGCGAGCTGCACCTCGCCCAGGTTGGTCGAGCTGCGCACGACCCAGCTCGTCACGACTCGGTCGCCCCTCACCAGCGCAAGCTTCGCCTCGGCGGGTGATGCCCGCACGACGACGGCAAGGCCTCCGGCCACGCTGCGCCCGGCCTGCGCGGCGACGATCTGCTCTTCCGGAGCGATCGGCGGCCGTCCGGCCCCCGTCGGCAGCCACATCTCCGACGGGTACGCGTGCACGAGCGGTCCATCCGGGCCTGCGCGAACCATGTCTGCGACCGGCTCCGCCAGCGGTGTGCCTGCGATCAGATCGCCGGATGGCGTGTACGAGCGAACGACCGGGACTGCTCCTGCGCCACCGACTTCGAGGACGTAGATCGTCCCGTCGTCCCCCACTGCCAGATCCCCTTCTCCGCCCGCGAACTCGATCGGCAGCTCGCGCGGACCCGCATTCGTCCGCGTGACCAACAGCCTGCGGTTCACCTGATCGAGCACGACAGCCGAGCCATCCGGTGCGATGTCGAAGGCCGACGGGCCGATCCGCGATTGCTCGCGACCGCTGTCGAGCCCGAGCATGCGCCGGCCCTTGCCCCACGAAAGCTCGGCGAGGATCGACGGCGGCGGCTCCGTCTCGCCGAACCGATGCGCCCCTAGGTCGACCGTCGTCCAGCCCTCGAGTGACCAGACGTGCTGCGGCGCATCGGCCGCTCCTGCCGGCACGGTCGCCGGCTCGCCTCCGCCGGTATCGATCTGGGCGTAGTAGTCGAATCCTGCGCCGGCGGTGTATCGACGCGGAACTTCGGCGGAGAGCCGCCCCTCGGGCTCGCGCGCGAGCGAAAGCTCCTCGAAGTCGGCCGCTCCCGCAGACCGGACGAAGACCGAGCCCTGCGGAGTACAGCTGCCATCCGACTCATCCGCCCGCGGAGCGCAGACCACGTCGTACGTGAGCTCAACCGCCTGGCCCGCCTGAACGAGCAGCGGCGGCGTATGCAGTACCTCCCCTGAGGAGCTGCTGGCAACCCCAGGCCGAGCGGGGCTACTCGCCCCAACCACGTTGACGGTGAGAAACGTCGCCCCCACCAGGCTCCCCAGGACGAAGCCCGCCAGAGGCCATCGCGATGGCCTCGTCATCCCTGCCTCCTTGTTGTCTATCTAGACAACGTAGCGAGAAGACCCGCACGCATGTGTCACGCCTCTGTGCCGAGACTGCGCCTAGGACGGACTAGCCGACGCGCATCGAGAGCGCGCCCGCGGCGTATCCCGCTTTGGAGGCGCGGAAGAGGAGCCGCCCACGCTTCTTGGGTCGAAGCCGGAACGAGACCTTGCCCTTCCGGTTCGTCCGTGCCCGCTTGGCCTTGATCCCGGCGCCGGAGACACGCACGAGCGCGCGTGCGACGGGCTTCAACGCCGGGTCGGAGACCGTGACGAAGACCTTTGTCCAGCGCTTGCGGAGCGCGGGCCGGCTGACGGCGACGCGCAGGCGCTGTGCGATGTCGATCCGCTGTGCCTGCGTCCAGTCGCCGACGTTCAGAGCCTTGTCCATCGCGGCCACGCGCCACCACAGCGAGCCGCCGTTGATGTACGACGGGTGCGTCAGAAGCGGTGCATAGCTCGTGTTGTCAGTCGTGACGTCCTCGACCGGAGTCGAGAAGTCGGGCTGCGACGAGATCTGGACGCGGTAGTTCTTCGCGCCGAGCTTCCAGTTCCACAAGAGCACGACGTGGTGACCGGAACGGCTCGTCTGCGCACCGCTCGGCTCGCTCAACGTGCGCGTGAAGGGAACGAAGGGCGTCCAGGGGCCGGTGACCGTCCCGGACGGGAGCTTCGGGAACTCGGCACGGACGCGCCAGCGCCAGATCCCGGGCCCGAAGAGATACACGAACGCGGCGGCAGGCATGCGGAGGTTCGGCCACTCCTTGTGAGTCCCGTCGGGGCCGTCCATCGCGAACGTGTAGCCGGAGGCGCCGGTCACGTTCGACCAGTGCCAGGCGGGCGTGAAGTCGCCGCTCGTCGAGTTGCCGGCCGCCGGAGTCGGCGCAGGGAGGCTGCGCTGGAAGGTACGGACCGCCGACCATGTGAGCCCGATCAGGTTCTCGTCGTCGGCCCGGACCCGCCAGTAGAGCGTCGTGTCGGCCGGATGCGTCGTGAAGGGGGTGTACGACGTTGAAGCCGTGGTCAAATCCTCGAGCGGCGCGGCGAACGTCGGCTCCTGAGCCACCTGGATGCGGTAGCGGCGCGCACCCTCGACCGTCGTCCAGCGGAAGACGGGCTGGCTTGCCAGCAGGGCGCCGTCCGCCGGCGACTCCGCCGACGGCGGAATCGACTGCTTCTGGAAGTTCGACGCGGCGGCGGAGAGCGGGTCGCCCACGGCGCTGCTTCCGTTCAGGTTCGTCGCCGGAAGCAGAGCCCAGTAGAAGAGCGTCGTCTCGTCCGTGTACGTCCTCGGCCCGGCAAGACTGCGCGGCGAGTAGGCGGGAATCTGCGTGAACGCGTAGTCGACGATGTTGCTGAAGTTCGCGTCCTTCGAGACGAGCACGAAGTAGCTCTGACGCCCGGCAAGCGGCTTCCACGTGATCAGCGGGGTCAGCCGCGTGAGCGTCCCACGTGCCGGCAGCAGGTAGTCGTCCGCGCCCGCATAGCCCGCGTTGCACGACGGAGTGCAGGCGCCGCCGGCCGGATATCCCGTCCACTGGAAGGCTGCGCCGGTTCCGTCGTCGAGGTAGGTGAAATCGCCGTAGACGTCCTGGAGGGTCGTGTCGCGGTCGCCCTTGGCCCGGACGCGAGCGCAGTACGACTGGTTGAGGTCGAGCGACGGAAAGTCGTACGACACGGCCAGCTGGTCGGGATACGGCTTCACTCCGTTCCAGCCACTACCGAGAGGCGTCCATGACGGGGCCGCGGTCGTGACCCGCCAGCCGTCGATGCTCCCCCATTCGCAGATGCCGGCGTTGAGCGGCGCGACGTCCACGAGGTAGGCCGATGCTCCGGGAACGGTGTCCCACTTCAGGATCGGGACGTTCGTCTGGTAGCCGGCCGTGCCCGAGTCGACATCCGTCCCCGGGTCGGCGAGGTTGTCCCGCATGTGCAGGTTCTTGATGCTCGGCGGGGTCACCGGCGGCACCTTGTCGAAGGTCTTCACGAAGTCGGGCCCCCGATTCCAGACACCGGCGTTCCCGGCTGCGTCGAGGGCGCGAACACGCCAGTAGTACGTGTTGTCGCGGAAGACGACCGTCGGTGCAAGCGAGGTGGAGATCGTCAGTTGCGAGCAGCAGACCTTCGACCCCGGCGCGAAATCGACCGAGGAGTTGACCTCGACCTCGTACTTCGCGGCTCCCGGGACGGCGTCCCACGAGAACTGCGGGTCGAACATCTCGGGGGCCGCCATCAGGTCGGTCACCTGCGCCGTCGTCACGGACGGCCACGACCAGTAGAAAGAGCTGACGGGCGACGCCGTGCCCCGATTCCCGCCGGAGTCCACCGGGACGACGTTCCAGTAGTACGTGCCGGCCGGGAGGAGGTTGAGGGTCGGGACGAAGTTCGTCGCCCAGGTCTCGATCGGCTGCCCGTTGTTCACGACGATGTTCGCCATGGCCGGGTCGCTCGCGAGCGAGAACATGTAGCTGGCGGCGTAGGGAACAGGCGACCAGCCGAGGGAGATCGGCGAGGTCGGGAATGTGAACGGGAAGCCGAAGCCGGGGGTCTGCGTGGCGGGCACAGCCGTCCACGCCTTGATCAGCGCGCGTGGCTTCGACCACGGGGACGTCGCGCCGGTCTTGGTCGTCGCCCGGACGCGCCACCAGTACCGGCCGTTCGGGAGCGTCTTCTTCAGCGTCGCGCGTGTATTGCGAGTCGAGAAGCTGCCCTCCCCGCGGCCGAGAACCGGCGAGTTGAAGTTCTGGTCGGCTGCGACCTGGAACTGGTAGGTGTCTGCGCCCGGAACGGGGCTCCAGGAGAAGGCTGGAAGGGCCGCGACCGATGCGCCCGGCCCGGGATCGAGCGGAACCGGGGCGCTCAGCGCGCCGCCTGCAGGCGCAGCGACGGCGAGCGCGGCTACGGCCAGTGCGGCGAGGGCGAGGCGAAAATTTCGATGGTTAGCGGCCATGTGGTGGATTGAGTCAGGCCGCTGACTCGCATAGAGCATCGTGCCTCGGGCCGTCGGGTCCAATCCCTCGGCCGAGGGGAATCTTCAGCGGCGGCGCCCGGGTGGGCCGAGCTTCGGCTCTGCTTCGGAGCGCTTGCGCTTGATCCGCTTCCTCAACTCGTCGAGGAAGTTGGCCGTCTGCGCGCGCTGATCGTCCGAGACGAAGTGCCCCGGCGGCTTGGACTTCTCCTGTTTCTCGTCGTCGGCCATGCTCCCCGACCAGAGAGATGCCGAGCGTCGGCGGCGCTTGCGCCAAAGCACTTGATTTTTTCCGCTCTTTGCGACCTGCGAGGATGAGGCGAGGTGACGTCTGTCGGACTCCTCTTCCCCGGTGAGATGGGCGCGCTCGTCGGCGCCGCGGTACAAAGCGAAGTTCTGTGGGCAAGCGAGGGCCGGAGCGAGGCGACCGCGAAGCGCGCCGAGCAGGCGGGGCTCCGCGACGTCGGCTCCGTGCCCGAGCTCGCAGCGCAGAGCGAGATCGTCCTGAGCATCTGCCCGCCCGCGATCGCCGAGGATGTCGCCGCCGAGGTCTTCGGCGCCGGGTTCGAAGGGCTCTACGTCGAGGCGAACGCCATCGCGCCTGCACGCGTGAAACGAATTGCAGAGCGCGGCCGCTGCGTCGACGGCTCGCTCATCGCCCGCACGGGAGTCAACCTCTACCTCTCCGGCGAGCCCGACGACGTGGCCGAGGTGGCCGCGCTCTTTCCGGACGGTGAGGTGACCGCGATTCCGCTCGAGGGCGGGATCGGCGCGGCCTCGGCGCTGAAGATGGCGTTCGGCGGGTGGAACAAGATCGGCGTGGCGCTCGCGGCGCAGGCGTATGCGATCGCACGCGCGTACGGAGTCGAGGACGCGCTCGCGGCCGAGGGCGTGGAGAGCCAGGGAATCGTTCGGGGCTCCGGGAGGGCCTGGCGCTGGGCGCCGGAGATGGAGGAGGTCGCGGACACCGCCGCCTCCCTGGGGCTTCCGGACGGCATGGGCCGCGCCGCAGCCGACCTCTTCCGGCGCTGGGAAGCGCATCGCGACCGGCCGGCCGAGCTCGAGCAGCTTCTCGACGACCTGACCTAGTCGCGACGCTCGATCGTCCGCACGTCGCGGACGAACAGGACGGCGAGCGTTGCCGTCAGGCTGATCGCGGCGGCGCCCAGGAGCGTCGGTCTCGTCCCGAACACTTCGGAGACGGGCCCGGCGACCGCGAGACCAAGAGGGATGAGGACGAACGAGCCGAGCGCGTCGTAGGAGTAGACGCGAGAGAGCTTCTCCTGCGGAATCTCCTGCTGCATGGTCGTGTCCCACATGACCCCGAAGATCTCGATTCCGATCCCGGCCAGAGCGGCGGCGGCGATGACCGCGACGAGCGGCAGCGGCCCGGCCAGAGCGAGCAGAAACGGGATCGTCAGCAAGAACCCGAGCGTGGCGGTGAGCAAGAGCCGGCGCGGGCGCAGTCGAAGCAGGATGAACCCCCCGACCAGGAGCCCCAGCGACTGAGCGGTCAGGATGAGGCCCCAGCCGACGGCTCCGCTGAAGTGATCCTTGGCGATCGCCGGGCCGAGGACCCCTTCGGTGCCCTGCTCGATCGCGTTCACGAAGCCGAACTGGAGGACGATCACCCAGAGCCAGATGCGTGAGCTGAACTCCCGCCAGCCTTCTGCCAGCTCGGCGATGAAGTTCGAGGCCTCCATGCGCAGCTCCCTGGGCAGCCGGATGAGCGCGGTGAAGAGCGCGGCGAGGAAGAACGTCCCCGCGTCGACCGCGACTCCGATTCCCGGGCTCGTTGCCGCGACGACGAGCCCGCCGAGGGCGGCTCCGACGATCCAGCTGCTGTTCTGCCCGAGGCGAAGCACCGCGTTCGCGCTCTGGAGCATCGACCTCGGAACCGTCTGCGGGACGATGCCGACGGCGGCCGGGAAGAAGAACGCCGAGCTCATGCCGTTGATCGCGGCGAGGACCATCAGCTGCCAGATCTGCGCGTGGCCCAGGAGCAGCAGCAACGCGATCACGCCCTGGCTGATGCCGCTGACTACGTTCGACGTGACCATCACCAGGTGCCGCGGAAGCCGGTCGGCCCAGATCCCGCCGACCAGGAGGAAGATCACCTGCGGCAACGACCGTGCGGCCAGCACGTAGCCGAGGTCCGCCTTGGAGCCGGTCAGCTCGAGGACCGCGAACGCGAGCGCGACGTTTGCGAACGCGCTGCCGATGAACGAGGTCGTCCGGCCCGCGAAGAGGAGCCGGAACTCGCGCTGGCCAAGTGGGCCGTTGCGAAGATCAGAGAGGAGCCGCACCGACCGAAGACTTTAGGCCGTGTCCCGGAGCCTTTCGAGGCCATCGAGGATGAGATCGAGCCCGAACTCGAAACCGCCTTCGTCACCCTGGTGGGGCTCCAGGTGCAGCATGACGTGCTCGAAGAAATCGGGATACTCGCCCCGGAGGCCATCAAGGATGAAAGCGATCGTTCACGAGCGGTACGGCCGGCCTGATTTGCTCGAGCTCCGAGACGTCGAGAAGCCGGTCCTAGAAGACCATCAGGTGCTCGTCCGCGTGCACGCGGCTTCGGTCAATCCCGTCGAGTGGTACGGGGTGACCGGGCCTTACTTCGCACGGATCGGAAGCGGCCTGCGCAGACCGAAGGACACGGGCGTGGGATCGGATTTTGCCGGGCTGGTGGAAGCCGTCGGCAAGGACGTCAAGGCGTTTCAACCAGGTGAGGAGGTTTTCGGCACCTCGGCCGCTTCCTGGGCCGAGTACGCGGTCGCCCGCGCGACGCGGATCGCGCCGAAGCCGGCCAACGCGTCGTTCGAGGAAGCGGCAGCCGTACCGGTTGCGGCGCTGACGGCTCTCCAGGCGCTGCGCGACAAGGGAAACGTCCAGCCTGGGCAGAAGGTTCTGATCAACGGCGCGTCCGGAGGCGTCGGCACCTACGCGGTGCAGCTCGCGAAGGTGTTCGGAGCGGACGTGACCGCCGTGTGCAGCACGAGGAACGTGGAGCAGGCACGAGCGCTCGGCGCAGACCGCGTCGTCGACTACACGCAGGAAGACTTCACGAAGCTCGACGTGCGCCACGAGTTGATGCTCGACATTGCCGGAAGCCGCTCGTTCCTGGCTTACAGGCGGGTCTTGACTCCCGAGGCGACTGTCGCCTTGATCGGGGGAAAGATGACCTATCGAGGGCTCGGACCGCTTCCTCACCTGGCCGGAACGATTTTGAAGTCACGCGGCCGGAGCCAGACGGTGAAGTTCTTCGTCGCGGACATCAACACTGACGACCTCGTCGTCATGAGGGAGTTGCTCGAGGCCGGAAAGGTGAAGTCGGTCATCGACCGGGAATACCCGCTGAGCGAGGCTCCCGAGGCGCTGGCCTATCTCGGAGAAGGGCACGCCAGGGGAAAAGTCATCCTCACTGTGTGAAGGTCGGCGACGCGCCGGAGTCCGTCGGCGAATCAGCAATGAGTCATGGAGCCGAGGGGGCTCGAACCCCTGGCCTCCGCCATGCCATGGCGGCGCTCTTCCAGCTGAGCTACGGCCCCTTGTCGCCGAATTGTAGCCTCGAAATCGAAGTCATCTGCCCAGTTGATCCGACGCCGCTGATTGTTGCGACAAGGGGCGACCCGAAGCGAGATTGCGGGTCTGTTCGCCACGCGGGCAATCGGGATCAGAAAGCACCGATCTAGCTCGAGGCTGTACGCACCGATCGCGTCGACCTCCTCAGCCGTGTATCGGCGGCGAATGAATCCGTCCGCACACCGACGAGCGCTCTGGCAACTGACGACGAGGGTTTGCCCTCTGCTCGTTGCACATTTGCACTGGACGCGCCAGAGCTTCCCGCCGATGTCCAGGATCATGTCGTACCGGCCGCCTTCAGCTACCGGCCTGTAGACCTCGACGCCGAGCTTAAGCGCAGCCGCCGCGATGCAGGCCTCGGCGATGGCTCCTTTCTGATCCGTTGTCATACGAGACAACCTACCGATCCCATCGGCTGGGCCGTGTCCGGTTCGGACACCCCGCGGCGGCTACAATCTCGCTGGCACAGAAAGGTCACACAAGCCTCTGAACTCACTCGAACAAGCACGCAGAATTGCCGGCCTCGCCGACGAGAAGCTGGCGCAGGAAATCGTGATCCTCGACATGCGGCCGGTGTGCGCGTACACCGACTTCTTCGTCATTTGCTCGGGCCAGAACACCCGGCAGACGAAGTCGATCGTGGACGAAGTGCGGTACCGGCTCAAGAAGGACGACGAGAAGGTCCTCCCCCACTCGGTCGAGGGCGAGCGCGAGGGCGACTGGATCGTCGCGGACTACCTCGACGTCGTCCTCCACGTCTTCACGCCCGAGACCCGCAAGCACTACGGGCTCGAGGAGCTCTGGGGCGACGTGCCGTCGATCGAGCACGCGACCGCAAGCTGACCAACGAACAGCACCCCGTCGTGGGCCAGGACGTCTACCACCCGTCGGTCCTCTACCTCACACACGGGACCGACGACTTCCACGGCGGCCTCTGCGAGATCACCGACGTAATCGAGAAACCCTCGGGAGTCTTTGTCCGCCTCAAGGAGTACCCGGACTGGGAGGTCAGCTGGCCGTACCTGATGGAGGGCCAGGACGAGTGGCGGAAGCAGTACGGCGACCAGCGAGGCCGTCCGGACCCGGACGAGCGGCCCGAGTTCAACGAGCCCTAGCGCCCGTCCTCTACTGTCCGAGCATGCTCTTCCTGGTCTCCGGGTCGAGTGGCGCCGGCAAGACGACCGCGTTGAACACCTTGCGGGGACGGCTTTCCGGACTTGCGATGCACGACTTCGACGAGATTGAGATTCCCCCGGAGGTCGACACCGCTTGGCGCCAGCAGGCTAACGAGGTATGGGTGCGCCGTGGCCTGGAGTACGAGGCCGAAGGGTCGGACCTCCTGTTGGCGGGGCAAACACCATTCGGCGAGCTACTCGCGACTCCCTCCGCGCCAAAGCTCCAAGCCATCTCTGCCTGCCTGCTCGACTGCGACGCCCCCACTCAGATCCAACGACTTGCGCCGAGAGGGCAGGACTGGCTCACCGATTCGGGGGGAGAGCTCCAGGACTTCCTCAACTGGGCCGCTTGGCACAGGAGGCACGCGATCGACCCGTCCTGGATGCTGCACGTGATCCGTCAGCCGAGCTCGCCGCCTGACCTGCAGTGGAAGCGGTGGACCGACTGGCACGCGGGTGATCCTCGTTGGCGCGTCCGCGTGATCGACACCTCGCCGCTCAGCATCGACGGGGTGGGAGACGAGCTTGCCGCCTGGATCGAAGAAGAACGCGCGCTCTTTCATAGAGGAGCGCATCCCCTAACTGACTGGGCTTGAGCGTAACTGGTATACTTCGTGTATGACAAAACAAGTTCCAGTACGTATGACGGAATCAGACCTGGCCGTACTGGACGACCTGGTCAAGCAGGGACGGTTTCCCACCCGCAGCGAGGCGCTTCGGGCCGGTCTGGCGCGCCTGCTCTACGACGAGCGCGAGCGGGCCATTGATGCTGCTTACCGGCGCGGCTACGCGGAGCATCCCCAGGACGAATGGGTTGGGCAGGTCGGGCTCGCTGGGCTGGAAGAGCTCCACCGAACCGAGGGCGGCAAGCCGCTCTGAATCGCGGCGCGATCTATGACGTCGAGCTGCCGAGCGGGCCGCGGCCCGTCGTCGTCCTCACGCGCGAGAGAGCGATTCCCGTCCTCGCGAACGTCACGGTCGCCGCGGTCACGGGCACGATCCGCGATCTCCCCACGGAGGTCCCGCTCGGACCGGAGCACGGTCTCGAGCGCGAATGCGTCGTCAACTGCGACAACCTGTTCACGATCCCAAAGAGCGCGCTTGGTGCCCGCCGCGGCGAGCTCGACCCGGAAGCGCTGCTTCGCTTGCGCAACGCCCTTCGCATCGCGCTCGACCTCGACTGACTACCGATAGAGGGCGAGCTCGTCGATCAGGTGCGCCACCTCGGGCGGGACGAGGTCGTCGATCGGCTCGCCCGCCTCGATCCGCCTACGCACCTCGCTCGACGAGACCTCCGGCGACGCGAGCTCGAACGGGACGATGCGGTCCCCGTAGGGAGAGAGGTCGGGTAGCGGATATCCCGCGCGCGTTCCGACCGCGAGCTTGACCGACTTCAGCACCTCCTCCGGCTCCCTCCACCGGCTGAACTCGGCGGCCTGGTCGGCGCCCACGACGAAGAGCGCGTCGTCGCCGAAGCGCGCGTCACGCACCGCGTCGACCGTGAACGGGTTCGGATCGAGCTGGACGTCCACCCCCGGGAACGCGGCCTGGGCGAGCCGCAGGCGCGTCTCCGGATCGGCAACGACCCCACGGTGCCCTGGATGCTCGGCGACGAGGACGACGAGCTTGTCGATCGGCAGTTGCTCGAGCGCGCCCATCGCGAGCGCGACGTGGCCGTTGTGGGGGGGATCGAAGGTGCCGCCGAGGATCCCGATCATGAGAGCTCGACGAGCTCCTCGCCGATCGCGATCTCGTCACCCTTCTTCGCGCCCGCAGCCTTGAGGGCCTCGGCCAGCTCCTCCTCGCCCGGGGGCCGGCCGGAAACCCTGAAGCCCGTGTCGGTGCGGAAGATCCGGTAGCGCCGGCCGCGCGGCTCGGGCCGGTAGACGAGGAAGTCGGCGAGCCCTTCCGGCCTTGCCTCCGGAAGCGCCTCCGGCTCCGGGACGTGCTCGAAAAGTTTTCGCTGGAACTGCTCGATGCCCGCGCCCGTCGCGCACGAGACCTGGTACACGGCGATGATCCGCTCGTCCTCGACGCGCAGCTCCGGCGGGTCGGGCAGGAGGTCGATCTTGTTCAGGACGACGACCTGCGGCAGCGCGTCGAGCCCGGCGCCGTACGCGGTCAGCTCCCGGTCGATCGCCGCCCAGCGCTCGGCCGGCTCGCCGTCGGCCGAGTCGATCACGTGCACGAGCACGCGCGCCCGCTCGAGGTGCGCCAGGAACTCGTGGCCGAGCCCGACGCCCTCGCTCGCGCCCTCGATCAGCCCCGGCACGTCCGCCACAGTCAGCTGCCGCCCGCCGGGCGCGTCGACGGTGCCGAGGATCGGCGCCAGCGTCGTGAACGGGTACTCCGCGACCTTCGGCCGCGCGTTCGAAATCCGCGTCAGGAGCGACGACTTGCCCGCGTTCGGAAGCCCGACGAGAGCCGCGTCGGCCAGGAGCTTCAGTCGCAGCTCGAGCTCCGCCTCGCCGCCAGGCAAGCCGACCTCGGCGAAGCGCGGCGCCTGCCGCGTCGCCGTGGCAAAACGGCGGTTGCCTCTTCCCCCTCCCCCGCCCCGCGCGACCACGACCCGCGCACCAGGGCTTGCAAGGTCGGCCACGAGCTGGTCGCCCTCGAAGATCTGCGTCCCCGCGGGCACGTGTAGCTCGATCTCCTCGCCGGAGGCTCCATGCTTGCCCGAGCCGCCGCCCGAGCCTCCGCGGCCGCCCTTGTAGAGGCGGCTCGTGCGAAAGCGGGACAGGTCGCGCAGATCGGCGTCGGCCACGAGCACGACGTCCCCGCCGGGCCCGCCGTCGCCGCCGTCGGGACCGCCCTTCGGGACGTGCTTCTCCCGCCGGAAGCTCATCGCACCGTCGCCACCGCGCCCGGCTTGGACCCGGAGACGCGCGCGATCGTGGAACACCGCCCTACTCCGAGTCGGTGACTGCGACCGTGCGGCGCTCGCCGCTCGCTTCGAACGCGACCTTGCCGTCGCGCTTGGCGAAGATCGTGTGGTCGCGGCCGATGCCCGCGCCTGTGCCCGGCCGGAACTTCGTGCCGCGCTGGCGGACGAGGATCATCCCCGCGGTCACCGTCTGGCCGTCGTAGATCTTCACGCCGAGACGCTTGGCGTTCGAGTCGCGCCCGTTCCTGGAGGAACCGAGACCCTTTTTGTGTGCCATTAGGTATCTGCCTTCTTCGTTGTGGACGCCGCCGGCTTCTTCGCGGCGGCGGCCGGCTTCTTCTCAGCAGCCGGCTTCTTGGCAGCCGCGGACTTCGCGCCGATCGAGGTGATCTCGATCTGCGTCAGCTTGCTGCGATAGCCGGTGTGCCGCCGGTAACCCTTCTTCGCCTTGTACTTCCCGATCCGGATCTTCTCGCCGAGGACGTGCCCGACCACCTTCGCTGTCACTTGCGTCTTCGGCTTGAAATCGGCCTTGCCGTCGCCGCCGACGAAGAGGAGATCCGGATGGAACGTCTTGCCCTCTTCGGTCTTGACCCGGTCCACGAGCAGCTTCTCGCCTTCGCGGACGCGGTATTGCTTGCCACCCAGTGAGATGATCGCGTAATCGGTCATTTGCGTGGAAACGCGGGCTCTGGCCCGCGAGAGAGTCAGTTTAGCCAACGTTCGCGTGGCCCGGGGCTCGCGGAAGCGCTCGTCGCCTGGGGCCTCTTCGGCGTCGTTGCGCTGTGCGTGCTCGTGACGTACTCCCTCGTGGCGCCGGACGAGCTGTACAACGTGAGCCGCGACGGGCTCGCCGGCGGAGCGAGCCGCTTGCTCGTCTTCCTCAGCTACCCGACTGCGCTCATGGCGATCGCGGTGCTCGCGCTCGTAACCGACCGCCTGGGCCCGCGCTGGCCGGCGCTCGTGGCTCTCGTGCTGTGCCTGGTGATTCTCGTCCCCGGAGTGGTCGACCAGGACGATCTCGACGCGAAGTGGATCAACGTCCTCCCCGCCCTCGGCGTCGCGATCGTGCTGGCGCTGACGATCTGGGCGGTGCGCACGGACGGGATCGCGGGCGCAGGGAATCCAGCCGGGGACCGGGCGCGAGTCGTCGTCGCGGCCGCGCTCGCCGTCGTCGCGCTACCGTGGACATTCGCCGAGGTCGGCGTCTACATCAGCGACGTACCGGGCCTTGGCTCGATCTTTCGCGCGGAGGAGCTCTACGAGGGCCACGCGGTTGTCCATCTCGGCGAGCACCACGGCGGGCAGGGGTTCCTCCTCGTTGTGACGGCCCTCCTGCTGACGCGCGAGCTCCCGCGGATGCGGCCGACCAGGTTGCGCACCGGGCTCGCCGCGTACCTCTCGCTGATGATCGCCTACGGGATCGGGAACATGGCCAACGACGGCTGGCTCGAGCAGGTCGTCAAGCGCGGCTGGACCGACTGGGCGGTCCCGAGCGTTCTCCGCCCCGGGCTCACGTGGATGTGGGCGCTCGTGATCGCCGGCGGCGCGGCGATTTACGTGCTTTTCTGGCGCTCGCCGAAGAGCGCCAGCGGCTCCACGAAATAGAGGACCTCCCTCCGCTTCCGAAGGAGTCGATTAGAGTCGGCACGCCCCTAACGAAAGGATCACGTGCCGACCTGGCTTTGGATTGTCATCATCGTCGTTGTTGTAGCGGGTGCCCTTGGCTACTTTCGCCGGGGACGTTCTAAATAGCTGCACGCGCCGCCTAGCTTCGCGTTAGCTCTAACTGCTAGCGGAGCCCGGTCCTGCATCAGTTGAGGCTGCGGCCGGCTTCTTTCGCCGGTTGCGCCCGCCTCGGCTGCCTCGGCGCGTCCGCTTCTTCTTGGGCGCCTGGTCGCCGTCGGCGGCGGGTGCGCCGGCGCCGTCCCCGTCGGTGCCGAGATCCGCAGACGGGACGTGGATCGTGGCGACTCGGGCGGCTTGCGGCTTGGGCTCGGGCTTCGGCACCTGCTCCGCTGGAGGCTGGCCGTTCTCGGCCGCGGCTGTTGCCCCCGCAGGCTTCTTGCGCCGGTTGCGCCCGCCGCGTGATCCGCGCCTCGTCCTCTTCTTCGGCGGCGCCGCGGCATCAGGCTTCGCCTCGGCGTCGGGCTCGTCGGCGGGCGGCTCCTCCGTCGGAGGCTCTTCGACCTCGGCAACGGCGTCCACCGGCTCGTCGGTTGCCTCCGCAACGGGTTCCGCTTCCTTCTCAGTAGCCGGAGCCGCAGCGGTCGCCTCCACCTTCTTGCGCGGAGCGCGCGTCGGCTTCTCGGCCTCGGCCTCCGCGGTGATCGGGGCGTCCACCCTTGCTGTCGCGGGCGTGACGAGCGTCGCGTACGCCATCCCGTCGAGCACGCGCTCGACCCGGGCCTTGACCTTCTTGCCGACGAGCTTCGACGCGTCGGCGACGCAGACTTCCAGGCCGTCGAGCTTGCCCATGCCTGCGGCGAGATCGTGCTTGCCGACCTCGACGAGCTCGATCCGGATCTCTGCGCCCTCCTCGACAGGCGCCTTCGGCGCGATGTCCGCGAGCTTGCCCTCCGCGAGCACCTTGAAGTGGTCGTGCGGCACGCCGGCCTTCCCCTCGAGGAAGAACCTGCGCTTGGACAGGCGCTCGATCTCGGTGAGGCGCAAGGCCCCGGAGCCGATCACGTGCCGGGCAACGCCCTCCTCGAGCTCGACCCGGATCGCCTCGACGCCGCGCTTCGATTCCACAGCGAGCGCCCGCAGGCGCCGCTCGGCGTCGATCGCGGCCGAGTGGGTCGAGAGCACGATCCCGTCACCTGCGCAGGTCGGGCACTTCTGCGTGAGGATCTCGCGCGGGCCCTCGGTCACGTTCTGGCGCGTCATCTCGACGAGCCCGAGCGGCGAGATCTCGACGACATAGGTCTTCGTCCGGTCGCGCTCGAGCTCGGTCTTCAGCGCCTCCTCGACGGTCGCCCGGTTCTTGGGGCTCCCCATGTCGATGAAGTCGATGACGATGATCCCGCCGATGTCGCGCAGCCGTAGCTGGTGGACGACCTCCTTGACCGCCTCGAGGTTGTTCGCGGTGATCGTGTCCTCGAGCCGCCCGGCCGAGCTCTTCGAGCGCGAGCCGACGAAGCGGCCGGTGTTGACGTCGATGACCGTGAACGCCTCGGCGTAGTCGAAGATGAGATAGCCGCCGGAGGGGAGGTCGACGCGGCGCGAGATCGTCGATTGGATCGCGTCCTCGACGCCCGTCTGTTCGAAGAGAGGCGTCTTCTCGCGGTAGCGGATGACGCGGTCGACCATGTGTGGCGAGGTCTTCTTCAGGTAGCCGACGATGCGCTTGAACGTCTTCTCGTCGTCGACGACGGCCTTCACGAAGTCGCCGGTGAAGAGGTCGCGCGTGACGCGTAGCGGCAGCTCGGCCTCCTGGTAGACGAGCGCGGGCGCCTTCGCCTTCTCCGCGTTCGCCTCGATCGACTTCCAGAGCTTCATCAGGAAGGCGAGGTCGCGCTCGACGTCCTCGGCCGAGGCGCCTTCGGCTGCGGTGCGGACGATGACGCCGCCCTTCTTGGGCGCGATCGCTTTGACGATGTCGCGGAGGCGGTCGCGTTCGCCGTCGTCGAGCCGGCGCGAGACGCCGAGGCCCTCGCCATGTGGGACGAAGACGACGAAACGGCCCGGGAGAGAGATTTCGGTCGTGAGCCGCGCGCCCTTCGACTTCATCGGGTCCTTGACCGACTGGACGAGGATCTCCTGGCCGCGCTTGATCAGGTCCTGGATCTTTCGGCCGTGTCTGCGGCCCTCGAGCTCGGGGCCGACGATCTCGTCGACGTAGAGGAAGCCGTTCTTCTCGAGACCGATCTCGATGAATGCGGCTTCCATGCCCGGGAGGACGTTGTCGACGGTGCCCTTGTAGATGTTGCCCGCGATCGAGCGGCGCTCGGGGCGCTCGAGGTAGACCTCGGCGGCGCGGCCGTCCTCGATCACTGCGACGCGCTGCTCGCCGACGTCGACCGAGACGAGGAGCTCGCGCTTGGCCTTGGGAAGCGGCGGGCGGCGCTCTTGCTGGCGGCGTCGCTGTTGCTGCGGGCGGGAGCGCGGTGCGCGCTTGGCAGCGGGCTTGCGCTCGGGCTTCTTCTCAGCGGCCTGGCTTGTCTCCCTGGTGACGGTTTCCGTGGCCGAGGCCGCCGCGCCGGCAGGCTTGCGCCGGTTGCGACCGCCCCGCGATCCGCGTCGTCGTCGTGGTCGAGTGGATTGTGCGCCCGCCTCGGCGGGCGGCTGGGTTACTGCAGGTGGTGGTGCGGGAGGGGCAGTCTCACTGGGCGCCCTCTCCGTGCGTAGCTTGCGTCGAAACAGCTTCAGCAAACGAAATCTCCTTCTGTGGCGCGCGCGCAGACGACACCCGAAGGGCGGTGCGCGCGCAGCGTGGGTAAGTGGAAAAACTCATAAAAACTTCGGGTCCTAGGCTAGCAGCAGGTGGAGTCGCTGCTCTCTGACCTATCGACCGCACTCGCCGTATCATGAGTCACGAGCCCCCGGTGCCCTCCGGCTTCGCAAGCCGGAGGTTGCCGGTTCGATCGGTTACGGATCCTGTCCCGCGACCTCTTTATGGTCCCGGCCAGATTGCCGGAAATCATCACTACGGAGAATCCCGGCGCTGAGGTGCGGCGCTACCTCAGGTATTGGGCAAATCCGAGTCACTTAGAGACTGTGATTCAGGCGCGCCATCCTGGAACAGCGGCCGAGAAGAGGCGTCGGAAGGCACGTGACATCTCCGCGACAATCGCTCAGGGAATCGAACTCCTTGAATCTGCATCTGCCGCTTCCCTGCTGACGCGTCCGCTACCGCTCTTCTACGCAGCCGAAGCGTTCGCGAAGGCCGTGTCGATGATTCGAGACGGGGCCCTCGAAGGTGAGGATTTCAAAGCGCACGGTCTCTGGGGAGTTAAGAAGCGCCGGTATGTCGTGAGAACGCTCTCGTGCAAGGTCTCGGGGCCGGGCTCAGACGTCTGGTCCCGCCTCGTATCGCTTTCGAACGCGGATCACATTATGTATTCAGGGGTCTTTGATGGGGTCTCCCAGACGCTTGACCGCCGTGACACGCACACGGCTCCTGATCCCGCAACACAATCGGAGCTGGTTCTCGGCGAACTTGTTCGCCATCTTCCGGAACTCGCCCGACATCTGCCGGCGGCCAACTGGGGTCATTCCTATGTCGTCCACGCCTCGGGCGTCTCCTTGCGCTCCTCGACCGGGCCACCCCCAACCGCGGAAGCTTCGCTCACGCTGAGGCATGGTCACAACTCGGCCACCAGAGCAATGATCGTCAGCCATGAAGGCGGACGCGGCGTTCTTCGGCAGTACGTGAGGGACCGCGACGTGCTCGACATTCTTGGCTACAGAGCGACGGCGCCGACACTCACGGAAATACAGGCGCCGATCATGAGAACAGACATCTTCGGCGAGCTTTTCTTGGACTTTTCTCGGTCTCGGACCGACCTCGCTGAGCTTCCCACGTACTACGCGGCGCTATTCATCCTTTCTGACGTGGTCCGGTACCAGGGGCAGTGGAAGCGGCTGCTCGAGGATCATCCGGAAGAAGCGGTGCTTATCGATCGGTTCCTCGACCTTGCAATCCGAAAGCTTCCGAACCTCGCCCTCAACGAGCTAGCCCAAACACTCCACCAGTTCAAAGTGAGTCATTGAGCCGGCATGCGTGCCGCTAGTTTGCGCAGCTACTCGGAGGGTTGGCGCCACTTTGAGACAACAAGGATCGTCGGCTCAGTCTCGCGCACCACTATCTCCTCGACGCGATATTCAACGTCCGGTCCAGCGACAAGGCGATCACCCACGAGGTACATGCCCGAGTAGCTAGTGAAGTCAGTCTCAGTCCCGCCCGCGCCTTGCCGTAGGCGGTACGGGACCCACCCCGCAACGAGCGAATCACGGAGACGGTGAGCTTGCGCGCCAGTCTGGCCAGAGTTACGAAGGTGATCGAGAGCCCGCAGTAAGGCCCAAAACTCTTCGAAGGTCGCTGATGATGTGTCGACCCGAGCGCCGGGGCCAACTAACTGCCTAGCGATCACTTCCGCCCCCGGCCCAAGCCTGGTCGACGCAAGGGAATCGAGCTCCGCACGCAGAGGTTCCAGCTCCGCAGCTGGAACTTCGATTTCCACCTCCGGCACGTAAAACGTCACCGACACGTTGACGTGACCCTACGCCTACAGCGTGGTGCTGGGCCTACCAGATCAAGCCGTGCTGCCACGGTGCTCTACTAAGTCGAGTCAACCACCTCGTCGCTTAGAACCTTGAGCGGGTATCTATGAGATCCGTTTCTGGGTAGAGCAGTGTCAGGTCTTGCGTTAGTGCATCGCATGTGTCAATGCAAGACCTGACCCCGACGTTCGCAAGCAGAAGTACCGGCGGGCCCGCCGCCCGCGTACGCAGCCGTTAGAGGGGCACAGCGCCCCTACCCAGATTCCTTCACGTTGAAGGCCCCGTCCGTGGCGCGCAAGCGCGGGCAGACGGAGCGAATGGCTGGGCGAAGAACAAGCCCAGCCCGCGCGGTAAAGCACGACCTGGGCGCGCCACCAGCTCCGGGCCGACGGCATACGGATACCCCAGTCCCAACGGGACGTGCCGCTGGCGTACTGCCGCCCCAACAGGGGGCAGTGCGCCTACTGGCAGCCGTTTGCCCCGTGCCCTCCGGGACACAGACACACAGTGGCCGCCAGCCACAGCCCCGACTAGCATGGCCCAAGGTGGGTTGGTCATTCATCCAGACGCTCTTGGCCGTGGCGGTGGGCGGCGCGATCTCCTTCTGCACGGCCTACTACCTGGACCGCCGCCGGGAACGGGCGGCAAGGGCACGTGACGTGGACGCGGCTATGCACGAATTACGCGCGGCGGCCAGGCTGGTGCGTGACGAGTTGCTGGACGGCATGGCAGCAGCCGAGGCCGCTGTAGACGATGGCACCTGGCCCCCGGCGCCGATCAGCACGGCGCAGTGGCAGGCACAGGCCCCGGTGCTGGCCAAGCACATGCCGCACGGCTCTTGGGCCTCCGTGTGTATTGCCTTCGGCCGTGTCCTGACCCTCAACCAAGCCGCGACGGTGCGGCCCGGCCTGCCGCTCCACGGCATGGAGCGGGACATGCTGGTGGACGACCTTGAGGAAATGCAGCAGGCGGAAGAGGCACTCCTGTGGGCCGCAGGGGACCAGCTGGTCCGCCTGGAACTACAGGCCCAGTTGGCAGCGCGCCAGGCCGCCGCCGCTTAGGGCCAGGTCCTGAAGAGCGATCTAGTCAGATTGGCACCGGCGCCCTAGCGTGTCACTGCCGGGGCGGCCATACGGCCCAGCGTGGTCGCTCGCCACGCCCCGGCTAGGCCTCCTCCTCCACTTCTTGTTCCGGCTCAGGCGCGTGTTCGATCTCCACTTCGTCACCAGGCCGCACCTGGACAGTTCGGTAGTCCGCACCAGACGCACTGCCCGTGACTTGGACGATCTCCTGGTCAACAGCAAAGGTGATCCCCCCGAAAGCGCTCTGCGGCCGAATAGTTTCGTACGTACGGCCCACCGAAAGCTTCGGTTGAACTTCAATGATCCTAAGCCGGACAGCCGCGCGCCGAACTAAACCCAGCGACTCCCTTGTTTCCGGATCGGTGACTTCAGTCTGCTGGACGACGGTGGCGATGTCCCCTTCCTCAACGCCCTGGTCCGAACCAGCGTTGAAGGCGACGTCACGTCGGCTGAGCACCGTTGCGACGCGCGCGTCAATGCTCATGGCTGCCGCCTGGCATCGAGTAGCGATCGGAACAGTCTTTGCCGTGTTGTCGTGGCAGGTGGCATAAGCGCTCGCGGAGGATCGTATTGAACCGGCGCGAGCCGTACGCCTTGTGGTGCTGTGGGGTTAGCCACTGCTTCATCCTCCAGACGTTCCCAGTACTCCGGGACCGTTCTTTCCACCGCTTGCAGATAGACCATCCGTTGCGGCTCGTCCAACCGGACCACTTGTACCACCCCTTTCCGATCACCTGTAGCAGTCATCTGAAGTTGGAACCGCGCGCCAAGCGGGACGGGCTTGGCGGGGTCGTCGAACTGAGCAACTAGCTCCAGCGTCGCGCCCGTCACCGACACCGCGATGAGCTGCGGAGGGCCAGCGATGCTGCCCATTAGCGACCCCAGCACCTGCAGTTTTCCTTCCTCGATTCCTCCGGCAAGCCCCTCTTCCGCAGATGCTTTGAGTAGTTCCTGCTCAGCGAGAAGTCCTGCGACTTGTGCCTTCAGCTTCTCGTGCTCGCTTTCAAGGGCTTCATAGCGCTGCACCTTTCCCCATGCTTCGCGCAAGTGAGGCTGGATGCCCCACCCGATGGCAACGAGAACACCCGCTACGAAGATCAAGGCGCCCACCAGGTCGGCGAGCAGCACAAGAGCTGCGGCCACGGTGAGCACGGGCGCAAGGGCCGAGCCGGTGCGGATAAAGAAGCGCCGCCAACCGGGTGACATGTTCATTGGAAGTCGATTATCTCCGCCCGAGCGGCCGCTATGACTTCCCCGAGCTAGACCTCAGAGGAGAGGACGCCCCACGAGGTAATCAGCGACGACCGCAGGCAACGAGCGTGGTTGGCAAGGGGACGGTGTCGTACAGGCGGCCAAAGTCGTGCGAGGCGAGCACAACCTGCAGGCACACCGGCCCCTTGACCCGGTAACGCCACACGCCGGGCCTAACACGTGTGCGCTTCTCGATCTTTTTGCACTTCAGCCACTTCAGGACCGACACGTGAGCCAGCGGTAGACAGGCGTGATCGTTGACCTCCTTTTCGTAGATGAAGGCAAGGAACTTGTCAGGCCCGTAGTTGGCGCGTGTGTTCGTGGCGTCCTCACTGTCCCCCTTGGTCCAGTAGCCGCCTGCGAACCCGGCTGCCGCTATGACCAGGGCGACGACGGCGAAATATGTCCAGCGCGGTGCCACCGGCTACCCGCCTTCCGCGCAAAGGGCGCCGAGGTCCGTGCTGTTGCCCTCTTCGTCAGGGTTGCTGCTCTTGATGACCTCCGCCGTGCTGTAGGCGGGGACGCCCTTGCACGGCGCGATGCGCGTCAGCCAGATGGTGACGGTGGTCGTGGTGATGTGGCCACCGGCGCAGCTTGGGACGCAGTCGTTGTGGGGCACCTTCGCATCCGCAATGGCGGGGCTGCTGCCGTAGGTCCGCCAACGGATGTCCGTGAACGCACCGCCAGAAGCGCCGACGAAGATCTCCGGTGGTTTGTACTCCACGCCCCCGCCTGCCTGCGGCACGTACACGGTGGTGGGTGGCTTCACGGGCACGGGCTTGGTGGTGGTCAGCTCCACCGTGGTGGTGGCCGTAACGGTGACGGCAACGGTCTTTGTGCCCCCCACGCTGCAGCCAGCTGCAACACCAAGGGTCAGCAGTAAGGCCAAGGCCGCACTCCGCATGGGCTGATTCTCCCCTACCTGACCACCGCTGCGGAGGCAGCTGGCGGGCCGTTGGCGGCCTAGTACCGCATGGGTTGGACCGGCTGGTCGACTGTGCTATCGATACCGGAACTGCGTGTTACCGGTATCGATAGCCCTTGCGTCACTCACACCCGTAGCCGTCTCCGTCCGCGTCAAGGCCGTACTCGTCGTATCCAAGAATCGTGACTGGGCCGGTGTAATAGGGCCCGTCGCCAGAGCCGCCCTCACAGTCGTAGTCGGAGGCATCCGGAAGGAGGCAGCCGCTGTAGTTCGTATTGCAGCTGGCGGACTGCGCAGGTGGCGGTGGTGGAGGAGGTGGCGGTTCAGCCAGCTTCGTCACGCTCGCACTCGCAACTGCGTAACGGCTTCCCTCGGTCAAGCCGGTCACAGACGAGAGGCTTGATCGCCCGCTGCCCGACTGGATTCGTACCGCGTACCAATGACCCGTGGTCAGGCGGTTCGCGCGGAAGACGGCGTTCCATCCCGCGGCATAGCCGTGTTCCTTGCCGCGCTCCATCCACAATTCTTTGGCCCGCCGCACCTGAAGCGCTGTGAGGCGCGTCACACGACTTCGGAAGTTCGTTCGCAGCCCAACGAATTCGGCATGGGTCTGGTCTAGGCGGTCGCTCGTCTTACTGAACATCGAGCGGGTGGTCCCAAGCTCAGCCTCAAGAGAAGCCGCGCGTCGGTCGGCGGTCGAGTGCCGACCTGCTTCGACTCGCCAGAGAGTGACAAACACCGTGATGAGGGTCAGCGAGAGAAGAATGTAGGCCGCCCCGCCCGTGAAGGCACGTGGTCGGCGGCGGAACATTTCCGAGAGAGCGCTGAGCATCGGCTTCTCCTAGATAGAGCGCTAAGGACGTGTCGACAATCGACAATACGCCGTCGGTGACGCCGAGTCCATATCTCAAGTTGAGCTCAGTCGTTCGCGAGCGAGCCGCCGCGCTGCAGGCGCACGAACGGGTCGATATGGCGCGCCGAGAGCTCCTCGGGCCAGTCGCGCCGGGTACTCGCCGAGGCTTTGCCTCTCGCCGCCCGGGACGCACAGCTCGACCGCGATTCGCCCGCCCTCGACACGGATCAGGTTGTACGCCGGATGCGGAAAGCCGCGCGTTCGCATCGTGGAAACCGTCCCCGAGTGGACGATGAACATCCCGGCCACCGGCCACACGTACGGCACGTGCCGGTGCCCTGAGAGGACGATGTCGACGCTGAGCTGGCGCAGCAGCGAGATCACGTCGCCGGCATCGCGCACCTGGTTGCGCTCGCGACCGGTGCCGGGCACGGGCATCAGGTGGTGGTGGCAGACGAAGATCCGCACGTCTGCGTCGCCGGCGAAGCCCTCCTCGATCCACCCGTAGTGCTCGCGCCCGATCTCGCCCTCGTCCAGGTCGGGCTTCGACGAATCGACCGCAACCAACTGGACCACGTGCTCGCAGTCGATCGCCTCGGGTGCGATCAGCAGGTGACCGACGAAGAGCAGGAGGAAGCCGAGGGCGAAGAGCACGAAGTTCCCGGGGATGTCGCCCGTCAGAGCCACCGTGATGAGCGCCTGCACGGCGAAGAGGCCGAGGAGCACGACGCCGGGCGACCGAGACGCGCCAGCCGAACGGCCGATCCTCGTGCTGACCAGGCTGCCGAGGCGCCAGATCGCCGCGACGAGAGCCTCGATCCCGAGGCCCCCGAGCGTGACTGGGACCGCGCATTCTGTCGTGGTGCCTGAACGTAAGCCTGGATGCTTGTATCGTGTATCGATACTTGATACAGTACCCCCATGGTTAAGCCTTCCGACATCTACGTGTTAGCGGGCCTCCTCACACTGAACGAAGGGCGTTGGACGTACCGCAAGCTTGCTGAGCAGTTACAGGTGCCTCTGCCCCTCGTACAGCGGTCGCTCAGCCGCGCCGCCGCCGCCGACCTGTACGAGCCTGAATCGAAGCGTGTTCATGTTCCGAACTTTGAACGGTTTCTGCCTGCCCTCAGGCATGTGGCACCCGCGCCCTTGGGGGAGGTGGTCCCTGGGGTACCGGCGGCTTGGGCGGCTGCCCCAATGTCGCAAATCGTCGTCGAGGTCGGCGATGACCTTCCGCCCGTATGGCCATCGGCCTTGGGACGCACGCGGGGTCGGGCACTACGTCCGCTCCACGAATCGGCGGCCGAAGCGTCACAGCGAAATCCGCGGCTCGGGGAGCTCCTATCTGTCATCGATTCGTTTCGCGCAGGCGATGTTCGCGTGCGATCAGTGGCCGAGGACGTAGCCCATGACCTTCTTCGCGTTTACGCCTAAGAACCCGTGAGCGACGTCCAACTCGAGCTTGCGGCCGAGATCCTCGGGCCGCTGGTGGACGAGGTCGTCTTCGTCGGCGGCGCCACGATCCATCTCTGGCTGAACGAGGAGGGCGTACCACCGACACGGGCGACTGATGACGTCGACGTCATTTCTGACGTCCAAACTCGTGGCGAGTACTACGCGCTGGCAGATCGATTGCGCGAACGCGACCTCGAAGAAGCGATCAATGAGCCGGTCATTTGCCGATGGCGCCACAAGGACACTGGCCTTGCGATCGACGTCATGCCGGTGGCCGGCGAGATCCTCGGCTTTTCGAACCCGTGGTACCGGCTTGGCATTGAGACCGCGATCGAGCACCGACTCGATTCGGGCACGAAGATTCGTGCGGTCCGCCCCCCTTTGGTCGTAGCGACGAAGCTTGCCGCATGGAAGGGTCGGGGAAAGAATGACCTCTTGCGCAGCGAGGACATCCACGACATCCTCGTTCTTGTCAACGGCCGGCCGGAACTCGCCGATGAACTTGTCGAGCAGCCCGTAGACCTTCAGCAGTACGTCACTGCCGAACTGGAGGCTTTGCGTAACGACCCTTACTTCGACTACGCCGTCTCTGACGCGGTGCGAGGCTACGGATCCGTTGCCAAAGGTCGCGCCGATATCGTCCGCGAACGGGCTGAAGACATCATTACGCGCCTCTCGAACTGATCTCTAAACGGATTGCGGGGAGGACGCTCGGCTGAGCAGCTCTTCGCCGAAGCGCGCCCGCCGGATGAACTCTCCGACGCCTGGCTGCGCGACGAGCTCGTCTCCCTCGACCAGGACGCGGCCTCGCAGCAGGACGATCTCAGGCGAGCCCGTGACCTCCGTACCCTCAAAGATGTTGTAGTCGCTCTTCGAATGGTGCGTGGCGGCTGAGATCGTCACCTTGCGCTCGGGGTCGAAGACGACGAGGTCGGCGTCCGAGCCGACGGCGATCGTGCCCTTGCGCGGGTACAGGCCGAAGTAGCGCGCCGGGTTCGTCGAGAGCAGCTCGACCATCCGGTTCAGGGAGATTCGGCCGCCGCGCACGCCGAACTCGTGGATCATCTGCAGCCGG
>CAZQAG010000016.1:0-39131 GCA_964591295.1 uncultured Gaiellales bacterium
GCTGGGCCGGGTAGACGCCCGGAATCGCAATGCTGGCCAGCACCGCCTGCCAGAGGAACCCGCGGCGCAGCACCAGCTCTCGCTGGCTCACGATGTCGGCGGCGACGAGCGCCAGCGGCGTCGCGAGGTCCTCGATGCGGACATCGGGCGCCAACGTTCGCAGGTAGGACCTCATGCCGCGATCGGAGAGGAAGCTCGTGTACGGGATCTTGAGGCGGAACAGAGTTGGGCTGAACTCGTCGAGGATGTCGGCGATCTGGACGGGGTCGTTTCCGAGAGCCAGCAGGCCCGCCACAGCGGCGCCGACGCTCGTGCCGGCGATGTAGTCGAAGTCCAGGCCGGCGTCGCGGAGAACCTCGATCACGCCGACGTGCGCATAGCCGCGGACGCTGCCGGCCCCGAGGGCGAGCCCGACCTTGAGACCCGTCAGGTCGCGTGCCGCCCAGCCGATTCCGCGGCCGGCTTCCGACTGCACCGAGAGGAGACCGTCGCGAAGCCCACTCTCGTCCTCTGCCGAGAGTGCCGCAACCTCGAGGATTCCGTCCGCGTCCGGGCGAGCATGGGTCTGCGTCGTGCTCCAAGCCCGGATCGTCAGAGGCCCGGCCGACATGCCGGGGGCGGCCCCGATCGACTCGAGCCGAACCCCACGAGCTCTGGCGAGGAGCGGCGAGGCTGCCGCGTCGCGCTGGACGACGATGTGATCGAAGACGTGGAACAGTGCCTCGAGCGTCGCCGGCAGCTCGCGGCGGCCGAACGGCTCGTCGCTCGAGGCGATCATCAGGTCGGCGCCGATCACGTCCCGCCCGCGCCCCGATCGCCACGGCCGCTCGCTCGAAGTCGTGGACAGTGCGACGAGATCCGGGTGCGGATCCTCATCGGCGAGGACGAGCAGGAGCGTCCGCTCGCGGGTGTGCCACGCGATGCTGCAGGCGAGGGCGTACCCGAGCAAGGGCGGTGCCTCAGAGCTATCGAGCGCGATCAGGTGACCTTCACGCCTGCCGATGGCGAGCCGATCCGTGCGCGCGAGCCTTTCGGCCAGGATCGTTCCCAGGTTGCGATAGATCTGCGGATACGTCTCGGCCAGCCGCGAAAAGTCGTCCTCCGTCAAGACGATCGCCTCGAAGTCGACGGAGGCGCGCACCGTCGCGACGGCAGGCTGCCCGGTCAGGAGGGAGATCTCGCCGACCGTGCCGCCCGGCACCACGCGCCCGACGTGGTGGTCGGCCCCGTCGTCGGCCGTGATGACGACCTCCGCGCTCCCGGCCTGGACGATGAAGACCTCCTTCGTGCGGTCACCCTCGGCGACGACGGTGGCCCCGGCGGGATACACGCGGGTCTCGAGGGTCCCCAGCAGGCGGGCAAGCTCTTCGGGAGGCAAGCCCTCGAAGATCGACAGGTGACCGGCGTGTGTTCTTCGCGACAACGGGTCTGGGCAAACTCGGGGGCAAGGGATTCTATGACTGAGGAGAGCCGACCGGAAGTTGACCGCATTCGAGCGCCTTGCTTTGATGACACGAGCCCCGCGCTCTGCGGTGGACGCGAACCTCGAAAAGGAGTCGGATGAGCCTCGGCGAGCGCCTCGAAGAGTTGGCACACGCAATCGACCGGCGGGTGGGCTGGCACCGGCTTCCCTTGCCGCTGAGCATCCCCGTGCTCAGGCTCATGCGCGACCGCCTGCGTGAGCAGAACCTCTTCGACACAGGCCGGCCAAGCGGGCTCAAGCTGCCCGAGACGAACGGCGACTCGGAGCCCGCCTACCTGACGTCCCGCACGTGGGACGGGACGTACAACGACCTCGACGACCCCCTGATGGGGAGCACCGGGACGCGCTTCGGCCGCAACGTCCCCCTCGAGCACACGTTCCCCGAGCAGGAGCCGAGACTCTCGACGCCCGCCGTGCGCAAGGTCAGCCGCGACCTGATGACGAGAGACAGCTTCATCCCGGCGACAACGCTGAACGTGCTCGCCGCCGCGTGGATCCAGTTCGAGGTTCACGACTGGTTCAGCCACGGCCCCAACGACCTGAAGGAGCCGTACGAGATCGCGCTTGACGACGGGGACGATTGGCCGGAGCAGCCGATGGTCATCCGGCGCACGCCGCGGGACGCGTCCTGCGACGCGAGCACGGCCCAGACCTGGTGCACGGGCGACACGCACTGGTGGGACAGCTCGCAGGTCTACGGGCGCGACAAGGAGTTCGCCGACATGGCCCGGACCGGAGAGGGCGGCAGGCTCCGGATCGAAGCGGACGGCACGCTGCCCGAGGATCTCGAGGCAGACCTTGACTACTCGGACGTGCCGGGAACGATGTGGCACGGCCTCTACGCCCTCCACGTGTTGTTCTCGATGGAGCACAACGCGATCGCGGACCGCATTCGCGCCGAGCATCCGAGCTGGTCCGACCAGCAGCTGTACGACAAGGCTCGACTCATCAACAGCGCGCTGATCGCCAAGATCCACACCCTTGACTGGACGCCGGGGATCATCAACACCCCGACGATCCGGCTCGCGATGAAGGGCAACTGGTGGGGGCTCGCCGGCGAGTGGATGCACAAACGCGTCGGGCGGATCAGCAAGAGCGACGTGATCAGCGGCATCCTCGGCTCCCCGGCCGACCACCACGCCGCGCCGTACTCGCTGACGGAGGAGTTCGTCGCCGTCTACCGGATGCACCCGCTGATCCCGGACGAGTTCGAGTTCCGCTCGCTGGACGACAAGGTCCTCGCGGACCTCACCTTCCCCGAGCTGAACGCCCTCCATGCTCGCGAGCGCGTGGGCGAGATGACGATGCTGAACACGCTGTACTCGCTGGGCACCTCGCACCCGGGCGCAATCACCCTGCACAACTACCCGCGTTTCCTTCAGCACTTCGACCGGCCCGACGGGTTCAAGATGGATCTCGCTGCGATCGACATCCTGCGGTCCCGTGAGCGAGGCGTCCCCCGCTACACGAAGTTCAGGGAGTTCTTCCACATGAAGCCCATCACCTCGTTCGAGCAGATCACGCCGAACAAGCAATGGCAGGAGGAGATTCGAGAGGTCTATGACGACGACATCGATGCGGTCGACCTCCAGGTTGGCCTGCTGGCAGAGCCGTTTCCAAAGGGCTTCGGGTTCAGCGACACGGCGTTTCGCGTCTTCATCCTGATGGCTTCCCGGCGCCTCAAGAGCGACCGGTTCTTCACCACCGACTACCGGCCGGAGGTGTACACGCAAGCCGGGATGGACTGGGTCGCAAGGAACGACATGCGTTCGGTCCTGCTCAGGCACTTCCCCCAGCTCGAGCCCTCGCTGCAAGGCGTGAAGAACCCCTTCGCACCTTGGGCCAGCAGCGGCTCGCGGCGTGTGGCGCCGGCACCTCAGGCCGCAGTGGCGGCTGCCGATTAGGGTTCATCCGGCAGCACTGCCACTGAACCCAGGCCCCACGTGCGCGTCGCGCTCATCTCGGACATCCACGGCAACCGGCTTGCGCTCGACGCCGTTCTGGCGGAGATCGCAAAGGCCGACGTCGACCAGATCGTCTGCCTGGGCGACGTCGCGGTCGGCCCCCAGCCGCGAGAGGCACTAGCCGGGATCCGGGACCTCAATTGCCCCGTCGTGATGGGCAACTGGGACGCGTGCTTCCTCGAGGGGATGCCGGACGCAAAGGACGAGGTCGGGCTCAAGCTCGTCGAGACCGCGGAGTGGTGGGCGCAGTTCCTATCGGATGAGGATCGAGAGTTCATGCGGAGCTTCGTCCCGACGCTCGAGCTCAACCTCGGCGGCCAGGATGCGATCTTCTTTCACGGGTCGCCACGCTCCTTTGACGACTGGATCTTCGCGACGACCCCCGACGACGAGCTGCGGGAGATGCTCGCCGGACACTCAGAGCCGGTGCTCGTCGGCGGCCACACGCACCTGCAACTCGTCCGCCGCTTCGAGAAGTCGATCTTCGTCAACCCCGGGAGCGTCGGGCTGCCCTTCGTGGAGTGGTGGCCCCGGCCCGTGCGGATCGCTCCGTGGGCCGAATACGGGATCCTCACCTCGCTGGACGGTCGGCTCGAGGTCGAGCTGCGTCGCACGACGTTCGACGTCAAGGCGTTCCTTCAGCTCAGCCGTAGCAGCGGCATGCCGCACGCCGACTGGTGGGCGGCATGCTGGGAGCTGCCGGGCTCCTGAGAGAGCGGATGATGGGGCTCGAACCCACGACCTTCTGCATGGCAAGCAGACGCTCTACCAACTGAGCTACATCCGCCAGTCAACCGAGTATAGCCACGCTTTTCACGACCCACTCGCGTCGAGGGCCTCGTTGACGAGACTGTCCGCAAGCTCGTTGTGCTCGCGCCGGACGGCTGTGTAGGTGACCTTGCCGAGCTTGCGCTCGAGGTCGTTCGCCTCCTCCCAGAGCTGACGCAGCGCTTCGTTCTTCACCTTGTAGTCGCCACGCATCTGGTGGACGAGGAGCTCCGAGTCGGAGACCACCTCGAGCTCGTCCACCTGGAGCTCCGCCGCCTTCTTCAGCCCTTCAACGAGCGCGCGGTACTCGGCCACGTTGTTCGTCGCGACGCCGATCGCCTCGCCATGGGCCGCCAGCACCGTGCCGTCACCGGTCTCGAGTACGTAGCCGTAGGCGGCAGGGCCGGGATTGCCCCGGGAGCCGCCGTCCGTCGAGAGCCGGGCCTTCACAGGAGCGGATAGAGGTCGAAGGCCGGCTCCTCGTACGGATGGGCCTGACGAAGCGCCCGGACGACCTCCGCCTCACGCTCGGCCGGATAGACCGTCTCCAGGCGCAGCTCGGGAACGCGCTCCTCGCGGCCGGCCTCGCCGACGGTGGGTGCCGCGGCCTCGCTGGCGAAGAACGTTCCCGCCCCCTCCGTGTACCACGAACAGCGCTCGTAGTCGCCGATCCGGCCGGCGCCCGCGGCGAAGACCGCGTCGCGAACGGCGTCCAGCGCCTCGGGCGGTACGAAGACGACGAGCTTGCGCTTCGGAGCGGATTCCGTCACGTTCTCACTTTCACACACCGTCGACCAGGAGGCAGAGGATGGCTCAAGAAGTTCAGATTTCGGGCGCAGGCACGACGGCGAAGATTCGCAGCCCGTTCGCGCCGGCGCTCCTGCCCTTTATCACGCTGCTGATCTATCTCTTTTTCTGGTGGTACTACATCAACCGT
The DNA here is from genome assembly GCA_964591295.1 of uncultured Gaiellales bacterium. Classification (GTDB taxonomy): domain Bacteria; phylum Actinomycetota; class Thermoleophilia; order Gaiellales; family Gaiellaceae; genus VAXT01. The sequence continues at coordinate 5,153 of CAZQAG010000016.1, forward strand.
GAGCTGCGCGACCTCGGCAAGGCCAAGGGGAGCACCGAGCTGGGCGACAGCCCGGCGAAGTCGGTTCTCGCAATCACGCTCGGAGCGATCATCATCGTTCCGTCGATCTGGTCGCACGTGACGACGTTCAAGCGCATCCAGGCGGCTCAGAAGCTGGCCGGCATCGAGCCGCTGAACGGCTGGATCGGGCTCATCCTCTACGTCGTGATCTCGCCGGCTTTCTACGCCTACATGCAGAGCGGGCTGAACAACGTCTGGCGGACCCTGGCGCAGGAGCCGCCGCAAGCAGCAGCGCAGGCCTAGCGCCGCATGGAACGGGTGCTGGGCATCGACGGCTGGTACGCCGAGCACCTTGGCATCGACGATCAGCCGCCGAAGCCGACGAGGACGGTCTCGTTGGGGTCGCGGCCCTCTGCCTGGGCGTAGAGCGAGGCAAGCGTGCGCGCACCCGTCGACTCCTGGCCTACTTCGTGCGCCTGGAGCCACTTCGACGCCTCCCCCTGGCTCAACGGCTCGAACATCACGTTCGCGGCGCACCGGCCCGGTCGCGCCACCGCCGGGTGGAGGCGGCGGATTTCCTCGTTCGTGGTGACGAGCACGATGACCTGCAGACCCTGGCCGATGAGCCCGTCGACGACGTTCAGGAAGCGAGAGAGACCTTGCCCGGTCCGCTCCCGCGCGTCCGCGCTCAGAAGCTCGCCCGTGTCCTCCATCACGAGCAGCCGCCAGAGACGTTCGTCCTCTTCCTCGGGGCCGTCGACATCATCGAAGTCGTACGTGGTGGCCACCGCCATCGATGGCCCGAACCGCTGGCCGGCGACCATCATCGGGAACGGCGGCTCGAGCAGGACGGACATCAGATAGTCGGCGTGCTCACCGAAGAAGGAGTCCGGATCGACGATGTAGTGGATCTGGCACCACTCTCGCCAGGCCCATGCGAGCGCGCGCAGGGCGAACGTCTTCCCGGTCCCGGCGTCTCCGTGCCACAGGATCAGTTGTCCGCCGCGCGCCGGCTCGAAGTCGTGCATGAGCTTCGAGAGCTGCTCGCGTGCCCCCGCCGAGTAGTTCAGCTCGATTTCCTCCCACGCGGGAACGGCGATCGGACGCCACGTGGGACGCGGCCCTTGCGGCGTGTACATCCAGAACGTGACCGGAACTTCGTGTGACGAGCTGGGATCGGGAGGCGGAAAGACCTTCTCGAGCCGCTCGAAAACCGCGTGGACTGCTTGCAACTCGTGGCCAGCTGCCGTTGCCTGGACGTGCGATCCCCAGAGGCTGACTTCGAAGAGGACGCCGCCGTCCTCGAACAACGAACTATCCCCCTCGCGCGACGTGAGCCGAAGGAGCGGAGTACCGAGCGCAGCCAGCGACTTGACGCTGGTCGGCCAGCCTCCGGTCCGGATCTCGCTCATTCCCTCGGCGGCGGCCCGTTCCAGAAGCAGCGCTCCGCCGAGCTCCTGAGCCTCGTGGATCTGGACCCCGATGCTGACGGACGCGCGCGGAAGGTCGGGCATGGCGAGGATCGTAGAGGAGGCGACGCGCTACTCGACGTTCGCTAGACGCGCATTACGGAGTCAAGCGGTAGAAGCGATAGAAGTCGTTCTCGATCGGAAGGACCTCGAAGCCCGCGAAGCCTGCCTCCTCCGCATAGCGCTGCACCGTGTCGGCCCGCATGACCGTCCCGGTTCCGGCTGCTCCGTCGCCGACCATGCCCACGGGCAGGCAATGGAGAATGCTGAAGCCGTAGTAGAGGCGCTCGATGTCGTCGCCCGGCGCGTGGAACGACTCGCCCACCCGCTCGTCCCCGACGATCACCGTCCCGCTCTCTCCGAGCAGGCCTCGGCATGCACGAAGGACGTCGACTGGATAGGACATGTCGTGCAGCGACTCGTGCATGTACACCAGGTCGTAGCGCCCTTGGAGCCCTGCGTCGGCTGCGTCGCGCTCGTGGAACGTCACGCGTTCCTCGAGACCGCTCCCGGCGACGTTGGCCTGAGCTGCCTCGATCGAAGCCTGGTCCGAGTCGATCCCGTCCACGATCGCCTTCGGGTAGGCCCGTGCGATCGCCATGGTCGAGAAACCCTGGCCGCAGGCGACGTCGGCGACACGAGCCGGGGGGTCGGCGTTCAGCCGCTCGTGCACGTCCGGGACGCCGGGAAACCATTCGCTCCCGAGCAGGTTCTCGAACATCGGGCGCGTGAACTCGGCCTGTGCTTCGTGCAGGTCTGTCCCGTAGTTCGCGTAGGGGACCCCTTCGCCGCTGCGATACGCGGCGAGCACCTCGTCGATCGGACGGACGCAGGCGACGACGAACTTCCCGACCGGTGCGATGTAGTTCAGGCTCGTCTCGTCGAGCAGGGCTTCGTCATGACCCGCCGGGAGCGTGAAGCGGCGATCTTCGTCGACTTCGAGGATGCCGGTCGTCGCCTGCTGCTCGAGCCACTCGCGAACGTAGCGCTCGTTCAGGCCCGTCGCTCCCGCGAGCTCCTCGGACGAGGACGATCCTCGATCGGCGAGAGCCTTGTAGAGCCCGAGCCGGGCGCCCATGTAGACCGCGAGCACATCCATGGCACCGAGCGTCGCGCCGAACAGCCGCTCCACGAGGGCATCGCAACGAGCCGCTGCCTCGGTCGACGCCATCGAGCTATTCGTCGGTATCGATCTGGGCCCGCTGGAGCTTGCCCGAATAATCGACGTAGATCGACTTCCACTCCGTGAAGAAGTCCAGCGCCGCCTGGCCCGCCTCGCGGTGGCCGTTGCCCGTGTCCTTGACCCCTCCGAACGGCAGGTGCACCTCGGCGCCGATCGTCCCGGCGTTGATGTACGTGATGCCCGCCTTCAGGTCGCGCATGGCGCGGAACGCCGTGTTCACGTCACCGGTGAAGATCGAGGAGGAGAGCCCGTACTTGATCCCGTTCGAGACCCGGATCGCCTCGTCCACGTCGCGCACCTTGATCACCGCGACGGTCGGCCCGAAGATCTCTTCCTGAGCGATCCGCATGTCGGGATCCACGTCTCCGAAGATCGTCGGGCGGTAGTAGAAGCCCTTGTCGAGCCCGTTGCCCGAGGCGACCTCGCCGCCGGTCAGCAGCGTCGCGCCCTCGTCCGTGCCGATCGTCGTGTACGAGTGGATCTTCTCGAGCGCGGAGGAGTTGATCACCGGGCCGACATCGGTGTCCTCGTCCCAGCCCACTCCGAGCCGCAGCTTCTCTGCCTGGGTGACGAGCCTGGAGACGAGCTGGTCGTAGACCGTCTCGTGGGCGATCACGCGGCTCGCGGCCGTGCAGCGCTGGCCCGAGGTGCCGAACCCCGACCAGATGATCCCGTCGACCGCCAGGTCGAGGTCGGCGTCGTCGAGGACGATGATCGCGTTCTTGCCGCCGAGCTCGAGGTGAACGTGCTTGAGGCGATCGGCCGCGTCCTTGGTCACCTGGACGCCTGTCTCGCGCGAGCCGGTGAGCGTGATCACGGGGACGTCCGGGTGCGTCACGATCGCATTCCCAACCTCTCCCCCGCCCCCGTGGACGACGTTGACGACGCCGGCCGGGACGCCGGACTCGATCAGCAGCTCCACGAATCGCTCGCCCAGAGCCGGGGTGTCGGTCGCGGGCTTGAAGACGACGGTGTTCCCGCAGACGAGCGCGGGCAGAATCTTCCAGGACGGGATCGCGATCGGGAAGTTCCACGGCGTGATCACGCCGACGACCCCGATCGGCTGGCGCACGCTCATGTTGAATTTGTCGCGGAGCTCGGACGGCGTCGTCTGGCCGAAGAGCCGCCGGCCCTCGCCGCCCATGTAGTAGGCCATGTCGATGGCCTCCTGCACGTCGCCGCGCGCCTCGGGCAGGACCTTGCCCATCTCGCGCGCCATCAGCTGCGCAAGGTCCTCCTTGCTCTCGGTCAGAAGCTGCGCGAAGCGGAAGAGGACCTCGCCGCGCTTCGGCGCCGGCACGAGCCGCCAGTCCCCGTATGCCTCCTTCGCAGCGGCGACTGCCCGGTCGACGTCCTCGGGCCCCGAGCGGGGAAAGGTGCCGATCGCCTCGCCGTTTGCGGGACTGACGCTCTCGAAGGTATCGCCTGAAGCGGCGTCGACCCAGTCGCCGGCGATGTAGTTCTGGAAGGTCTTCGCGCCCAGGATGGCCACGGGGCGGATACTAGTCGTCGGTTTCAGAGCCCTCGGCGTCGAGGAACGTGCCCGGGATGCGTGGGCGGCGCCGGTCACGTGTCTCGCGCTTGCCGCCGGTCTGCCGGCCCTCGCGGCGATCAGGGCCGTCGCGGCGCTCGAGGATGACCGTCACGTTCGGGTTGTCCTTGTAGTAATCGACCATCTTGGCGAAGAGCTCGTCTTCCAGCTCTCGCGGGATCACGCAATAGATCATGGCTGATCTAAGTGTAAGTCGGGATTCCGGCTAGAGGCGTGCTATTTCCGGGACGACGCGGCCGTCCGGGTCGACCCGTGCGTTCCACGTCCTGAAGGAAGGCTCCAGCTCTTCCAGCTCGTGGCCCCGCTCTGCCAGTCGAACGGGCTGCGCCGAGTCGAACAGGACGCGGTACTGGTACCAGGAGATGTCCCACGCGACCGTGACGACGACCTCGGTGTTCACGCCCGAGAGGGGCACGACGCTCGCATGCGGCTTGCCGAGGCTCTTGCCGATCCCTCCGACGGTGCGCCGGTACGGGCTCGCGTTGAAGAGGTCCGCAGCCTCCACCATCGCGCGTTCCGGCTCGGAGAGGCGGCGCAGGATCGGCTCAGGCGCAAGCGTGTCCTCCGGAGCGGCTCGGCGGGGGTCGAGGAACGCGCCGAGGCTGAACTTCTTGCGCCGCGGCTCCTCCTCGAACGTCGGTGTCGTCGGACTGCCCTCCTTCAGCCAACCCTGCTCGGCCGCGATCTCCTGGCAAAGCGGGCAGACGTCGACGAAGTCCTGGCCCACGGGAGCAAACCGGGTCGTTCGCTCGCCGACGAGGAGCGTCCGGTCACAGACCGCACAGGTCTGGGCAACCGCAGTTCGTGAGCCACGCATCGCTGGCGACTATATAGCCCACTCGCCAGGATCCCCGCGCACTGCTAGGCTCGGCTAACTGTGTTTTACACTGTAATTCACGGCCAACGGACATGACCGGGCGAATGCTGCCCCGGGGTGCCCGCTCTCGGCGCCGCGTCGGGCCAGGGCGATGGCGCGTACGCGCGCGGCTCGAGCGTTTCACCGAGCCTGCCGTGCTCCTCGTCCTCCGCGACAACCCCGGTCACGGCTACGAGCTTCTCGAGCAGCTGCAGACGCTCATGCCGAACGAGCGAATCGACATGGGCAACCTGTACCGCATCCTCCGTTCGCTCGAGCAGGAAGGCCTCGTCACCTCGACGTGGGACGAGGAAGCCCCGGGGCCTGCGAAACGGGTTTACGTCATCACTCAATCGGGCCTCCGTGTGCTCTCGCAGTGGGTCGAGGCCTTCAAAGAGACCGAGCAGCAGATCTCGGTCTTCTCCAAGCGCTATGCAGAGGGAAGGGGGTGACCATGCACCACCGACGACAAAGGCGTTTCTCGCGCCCCGGCGTGGGTCATCGTTTCTATGAGCCCGAGCGCGTCCTCGAGCGGCTGCAGGAGTATCAGCGCGACCTCGAGCAAGAGCTCGCAGACGTCGCAGACCTCATCGGCCGGCTGAAGAAGGACCAGCCGGAAGCAGTCAAGGTCTAGGAACGCGAAAGCAAGAGGCGGAGGCTTTGAGCTTTCGCCTCTTGGCGCTTCTTCAATCTCTTTCGCCCGGCTTCGGGCGGGGGCGCAGGTATGCGGTACCACAACGAATCGAGGGATCGGCTTCGAGCTCGGGCTCGGTCGGAACGTGATCCTCGCGTTCGAATTCGACTCGCTCAACAACCCAGTACCGAGGCGTAGCGTCGCCTCTGCGGAAAGTAACTCCCATGCCTTCTCCCAGAACGAATCCCATTTCGTCTTCGAAGACTTCACTGCGCCCATCTTCATGCTGCAAAACGACGCGGTAAGGAAAGACGAGTCGCGCCATGGCGGCAGGATGTCAAACCGCCGCGGAGTTGCGGCTGTTGCGGAGGCGGGCTTTGCCTGCCTCCGCAAGAGACTGGCAGGCCGCCGAGACACCTCCGAGAAAGTCGTCATGGTGCGAGCGAAGCTCGCGCCGGACTTTCTCGGACCTAGACTTTCGCCTCTTCTCGCTCCTTCTTCGTCTCGTCGATCAACTTCTGCGCGACGTGGCTCGGAACCTCGTCGTAGCGCAAGAACTGCATGTGGTAATCGCCGCGCCCCCCCGTCATCGAGGTCAACGCCTGGCCGTAGGTGAGCATCTCGGCCATCGGAGCTTCGGCCTTGATGTGAGTCATCCCGCCCACGGGCTCCATCCCCTGCAGTCGGCCGCGCCGCGAGTTGAGATCGCCGTTCACGGCCCCGACCGTGTCGTCGGGCACGGTCACGTCGACCTCCATGATCGGCTCGAGGAGCACCGGGTCGGCCGCCTCGTAGGCCTGCTTGAAGGCCATCGAGCCGGCGATCTTGAACGCCATCTCCGAGGAGTCGACGGTGTGGTACGAACCGTCCACGAGCCGGACCTTCACTCCCTGCACCGGTGCACCCGCCAGCTCGCCCTTCTGCATCGCCTCCTGGATTCCCTTGTCGACCGCGGGCCGGAAGCTCTGCGGAATGACCCCGCCGACGATCTTGTCCTCGAACTCGTAGCCGGTGTGCCCTTCGAGCGGCTCGAGGACGATGTGGCAGTCGCCGAACTGACCGCGGCCGCCGGTTTGCTTCTTGTAACGCCCGTGGCCCCTTGCTTCCTTGCGAATCGTCTCCAGGTAAGGAACGCGCGGCTGGCGCAGGTCGACCTCGACGCCGAAGCGGCGCTTCAGCCGGTCGACCGCGACCTCGACGTGCATCTGGGTCATCCCCGAGAGAAGCTGCTCGCCGGTCTGCGGGTCGCGCTGGAGGTGGAGGGTCGGGTCCTCCTCGCTCAGCCGGCGAAGCGACGTGGCGACCTTCTCCTCGTCACCCTTGGCCTTGGGCGTGATCGCAAAGCTCATCACGGGCTCGGGAAAGTCGAGGCTCGGCAGCTCGACGTCGCGGTCGGCGTCGAGCAGCAGGTCGCCCGTCCTGACGTCCTTGAGCTTGGAGACGGCGCCTAGGTCGCCCTCGCCGAACTCCTCGGCCGGCTCGTGCTCCTTGCCCTGCAGCGTCAGCAGCTGGCCGACGCGCTCCTTGTCGTGCGTTCGCACGTTGGCGACAGTCGAGTCCGAGCCGATCCTGCCGGCGAGCACGCGGAAGATGTTGATGCGCCCCGCGAACGGGTCGGCGACGGTCTTGAAGACGAACGCCGAGTCCTGCGCGCCTTCGATCTCGATCGGAGCGCCTTTCTTCGCCGGTGACGGGACGCCCTCGACGAGCAGGTCGAGCAAAGCGGTCGTGCCGAGGTTCTTCGTCGCGATCGAGCAGGCGACGGGGAAGAGCTCGCCCCGGGTGACGGCGGTCTTCAGAGCGGCGGCGACCTCCTCGGGCCCGAGCTCCTGACCGTCGAGGTAGCGCTCCATCAGGCCTTCGTCGGTCTCGACGACCGAGTCCAGCATCTGTGTCCGGTACTGCTCGACCTGCGCCGCGAGCTCGGCGGGGATCTCGCCGGGCTTGCCCTCGCGGTCGCCCTCGGGGCTCGTGTACGCGGTCATGTGCAGGAGGTCGACGATCCCGGTCAGCTCGTGCTCGACGCCGATCGGCATGTGCACCGCGACGCATTGCGACCCGAATTGCGCGCGGAGCTGCTCCAGCGTGCGGAAGAAATCCGCTCGCTCGCGATCGAGCATGTTGACGATGATGACCCGCGAGAGCCCGAGCGCGTCGGCGCGCTGCCAGTTACGCGTGGTCTGAACCTCGACGCCCATGACTCCGCTCACGGTGACGAGCGCGCCCTCGACGACGTGGATCGATGCGATTGCGTCGCCCTGGAAGCTCGGCTCGCCGGGGGTGTCGATGAGGTTGATCTTCCGGCCCTGCCACTCGAGGTGGCACAGCGAGGCCGAGATCGACATCTCGCGGTTCTGCTCGTCCTCGTCCCAGTCGGAGACGGTCGTGCCCTGCTCGACGACGCCGAGGCGGTTCGTGGCGCCCGCCTGGAAGAGCATCGCCTCGACGAGCGAGGTCTTGCCGGTGCCGCGGTGACCGACGACGGCGACGTTGCGGATCTTTCCGGGCTCGACTGCGGGCATGCGGATGCTCCTCCTGGGCTGGTTTTCAGTCGATCTTAACGAGGCACCCGCAGTGGAAAGAACGCCAAGGTTCCGACGCGAGGCCGTCACCCACGCGTGCGCTTCTCGCCGCTACGCTCGCAGCGGGGAGGAGGCTGGGTGCGCCTTGAAGAGGGGGCTACTCGCCGGAGTCGCGAGCCGGCACGCCGCCTAGGTGCGCCTTGAGGCGCAGGACCGCCTTCGTGTGCAACTGCGAGACCCGCGACTCGGTCACGCCTAGCACCTCGCCGATCTCGCGCAGGGTCAGCTCCTCGTAGTAGTAAAGCGTGACGACGAGCTTCTCCCGCTCGGGCAGCCGCGCGATCGCCTCGCCGAGCGCTTCCTTGAGCTCGGTCTGAGCAAGAGCCGTCTGCGGCTCCGGGCCTTGGGTGTCCTCGATCGTGTCGATCAGGGCGACCTGGTCGCCCCCGGAAGACGAGATCGTCCAGAGCTCGTCGAGTGCGCCGATCGACGAGCGCGAGATCTCGGTGAGGCTCTCTTCGAGCTCTTCCGTTTCGATTCCGAGCTTGCCCGCGATCTCGTCGTCGGTTGGTGCACGGTGCAGCCTCGCCTCGAGCTCCGCGATCGCACGCTCGATCTGTCTCGCCCGCGCACGCACCGATCGCGGCACCCAGTCCAGCGCGCGTAGCTCGTCGATGATCGCGCCCTTGATGCGCGCGATCGCAAACGTCTCGAACTTCACGTCCCGATCGGGGTCGTAGCGCTCGATCGCTCCGATCAGCCCCAGGAGGCCGTAGGAGACGAGGTCGCCTTCGTCGACGTGCGCGGGAAGCCCGCTTCCGAGCCGCCCGGCGACGTACTTGACCAGCGGCGCGTACGTCAGGATCAGCCGGTCGCGCACCCCCTGGTTGTGAGTCTTTTGGAACTCCTGCCAGAGGTCTTGGGTTTCGTCCGTCTGCGCCACGGCTTAGAGAATACGGGCCTTAGAGGCTGAATCCTCAGCGCGCACGTCTCATCACGAGCGCACGAAGCCCGAAGCTGCCGATCCAGAGCGCCAGCGCAACGCCCGCGGCGGCGATCACCCAGACACCCGCGATGAAGGCCGCATAGGCGATCCCTGCGAAGAGCACGGCGAGAAAGAGAAAGAGCGCCCCGAGCACACGACGCTGACGAGCGGCCACGGCGCGACTCTACTGCCCGCGAGGGCCGCCAGTACAATCGGTCAGCCGAACCTAGGGGCGTAGCTCAATTGGCAGAGCACCGGTCTCCAAAACCGGGGGTTGCAGGTTCGAGTCCTGCCGCCCCTGTGCATTTCAAGCGGAGGAGGCGTGTCACGATGCTCCTCCCGGGCCATCCTTGTCAGGCGTCTTGTCAGGATGGGCGGCGTATGAGGGCCGCGGCGATGGCTAGGACAACTCGCCGCTATTTCGGGAGTAGCTGAACCGTCACCTGGAGGACTCGGCCGCGCCCCAAAAGGAAGTCGGTCGCCCGCGTACCGGGCTTGCCGCTCCCGAGCCGACAGCGGCGAAAACCGCCCGAGCGCGCGCAGACGACGGACGGGTAGGCCCGGCGGACATCTACTTCGGAAGAGTCGACTCCTACCCCCGAGGCGGTGCGCTCGGTCGACCGCGTGGTCGTCACTTCCGCGACCCTGCCGAGCCGGAATCCGACCCAGACGCGCGCGTAGTAGAACCGGCCGCGCCCACTCCCGATCGGCGCTCCGAGCCGCGCCCGCACCTGCGCCTTCGTCATCCCGAGGACGACGCGCGACATCCCATGCTGCGGCCGGATCGTTGCGACGGCTGATTGGGCGGCGAGGAGCGTGATGATCCCCGCCGCAGAAATGGCGAGGAAGCGGCGCATGTCCTTAGCTCAATCGGATGTTTCGGCCTCGCCCTCGACCCCCGACCGAGGAGTCTCGAGCAAGTGAGCCTCGAAGTCTGCGTCCGGGTGACTGGCCTGCCAGGCTTTCAGATAGAGGTCGACCTCGAGGCGCGCCTGGTCCTCGGCGATCGCGTCCGGGACCTCGACGACGACAGCTCCGTCGCCGTCAGCGCGGGCCTCACAGTCTGCGCGCCGGAGGAACTCGAGCAGCTCCTCGCGGGCATCTGGGTGCACGTCGATCCGCATATCCCCCTCGGTCTCACTCTGGGTCATTTGGGACCGTTTGTCGAGTTCCCTGGAATTGCAGGGAAGACCGACCTCCTCAGCCGCTACGCTCACGTCGATGAGCGTGCTGAGCTCACATGTCGAGCGCGAGTCGGACGTCTTCGCTGCCCGCAGCGAGCACATGTCCGCGCTCGTAACCGAGCTGCGAGAGCGAAGCGCGCAAGTGGCCAAAGGTGGCGGGGAGAAGTCGATCGAGCGCCATCGTTCGCGCGGCAAGCTGACGGCGCGTGAACGGGTCGACCGCGTTCTCGATCCCGGTAGCGCTTTCCTCGAGCTCGGCGCCCTCGCGGCCTGGGAGATGTACGACGGCCAGGCGCCTTCGGCCGGGATCGTGACGGGTATCGGGGTCGTCGAAGGGCAGGAGTGCGTGATCGTCGCCAACGACGCGACCGTCAAGGGCGGCACTTACTTTCCGCTGACGGTCAAGAAGCATTTGCGCGCACAAGAGGTGGCCGAGCAGAACAACCTGCCGTGCATCTATCTCGTCGACTCGGGCGGCGCGTTCCTGCCGCTCCAGGACGAGGTCTTTCCCGACCGCGACCACTTCGGTCGCATCTTCTTCAACCAGGCTCGGATGTCTGCGAAGGGGATCCCGCAGATCGCCGCGGTGATGGGCTCGTGCACCGCCGGAGGCGCGTACGTCCCCGCGATGAGCGACGAGACGATCATCGTCAAGGGGACAGGGACGATCTTCATCGGCGGCCCCCCGCTCGTGAAGGCGGCGACGGGGCAGGACGTGACCGCCGAGGAGCTCGGCGGGGCCGACGTCCACGCGCGCAGGTCGGGAGTCGCCGACCACTACGCGACGAGCGACGAGCACGCCCTCGCGCTCGTCCGCTCGGTCGTCCGCAACCTCCACCGCCGCAAGGAGACGCCCTGGGACATCGCAGAGCCGGAGGAGCCCACGGTCGACCCGGCCGACCTCTACGGGCTCATCCCCGAGGACTACCGGCAATCGTTCGATGCCCGCGAGGTGATTGCCCGCATCGTCGACGGCAGCCGCTTCCACGAGTTCAAGGAGCTCTACGGAGAGACGCTCGTGTGCGGCTTTGCGCGAATCGAGGGCCACCCGGTCGCGATCCTCGCATCGAACGGCGTTCTGTTTGCCGAGTCCGCTCAGAAAGGCGCGCACTTCATCGAGCTCGCCTGCGAGCGGAAGGTGCCGCTCGTCTTCCTCCAGAACATCACCGGCTTCATGGTCGGCATCGAGTACGAAGCCGGCGGGATCGCTCGCGACGGGGCGAAGCTCGTGATGGCAGTCGCCTGCGCAGAGGTGCCGAAGTTCACGGTGGTAATCGGCGGCTCTTTCGGCGCCGGCAACTACGGGATGGCCGGCCGAGCGTATTCGCCCCGGCAGCTCTGGATGTGGCCGAACGCGCGGATCTCCGTGATGGGCGGCGAGCAGGCGGCGACTGTCCTGACGATGGTCGGCGACGCCGACCCGGACGAGATCCGTGCGAAGTACGAGCACGAGGGCAATCCGTACTACTCGACGGCACGCCTCTGGGACGACGGGATCATCGATCCCGCCGACACGCGCCGCGTGCTCGCGCTCGGGATCTCAGCCGCGTTGAACGCGCCGATCCCGGAGACGAAGTTCGGCATCTTCCGGATGTAGATGGCGCGCTACGACGTCGCCAATTTCTCCGAGCTCGACGGAGTCGTCAAGAAGGTCCGGAAGGCGCTCGGGGTGACTGCCTTCGGGGTCAACTACTTCGACCTTCCACCCCTGGCCGCGGGCTTGGAGCACAACGAGACCCGCTCGAACCAGGAGGAGGTCTACGTCTACGTCAAGGGCTCGGGAACGCTCCGCATCGGCGGCGACGAGATCGAAGTGCGGGAAGGCATCGCCGTGCGGGTCGACCCCGAGGTCACCCGGCAGCCGATTGCGGGTGAGGAAGGCCTCGCCTGGGTCGCGATCGGAGCGCCGAAGGACGGTGGGTACGAACCCCCCTCGTGGGGCTAGGGGTAGTACTGCTCGTCGATCCCGAGTGACGACGCCGTCTCGGATCGTCACCCAGGCGGGCACACCGTGGCCGCCGTCGAGTTCTCTGAGAGCCGCGAAGAACACAGGCTCGCTAATCGGGATCTGAACACAGGTGGCGGATTCGAGATTCGCCTCTCGGCACTTGGCGCGCTCCCCGGGAGTGACGAATTGCATCAGGAAGCTCGCGGGCCAGGCTGCTGTCACCGTCGCACCCGACGCCAGTGTCAGAGGCTCGCCTCGTCCCTCTGGGTTGCGCTGGTAATGGTCATTCGGAACCGGCTCACCCGGTTCGACGACGCCATCCTCCGCGGCCGCGCGGTTGGCTTCCGCGCCGAAGAAAGCCTGGGCGATATCGAAGCTGATCGTTGGGGGCTCGCGCGTCCCACCCTTGACGTAGCCGAAGTAGCGACCGTCTCCGCTCAGTTCGGGTGAGGAGCTGCTTGGGGGTCGCATCTGCTGCTCGCGTGTCTCGCCCAGGCACGAGGCGAGTGTGAACGCCGCGCAAAGGAGCAATATCGTCGGGAGAGCTAGCCGGGTCAATCGAGCCTCCATCGTCGCTTCTCCGCATAGCCTGGGCTGCCGCTGTTACGCAGCTCTCTCAGCGAAGTAACCGTTCGGTAACCGTCTTCGCATCCCGGTTCGGCGTGGATACTCCAATGGTGCTCCTTCGCCTCGTTCTCTGGAACCTCGCCGACTCGAAGACCACGATCGCCGAACTGCGGCGCTACCTCGCGACGAGTCGGTAGACGCGTTCGAGGACGTGGCCGGCCTCCGCTTCAAGGCGTGGATCTCGGACGAGGTGACCGAGCGCTGGGGCGCCGTCTACCTCTGGGAGTCGCGCGAGGCGGCCGACCAGAAGCTGCCGAGCCGCGTGCGCGAGCTGATCGGGAAGGAACCGGACATCGGCGAGGAGTTCGACGTCGAGGCGACGATCGAGGTCGGTTCGCACTCGAGGAGCTATCGCGCCGCGGCCTCGCCTTCGAGTAGCAGTCTCGGCACAGAGCTGTCGCCCGCGGGTGCGGACTACCCCGATACGATCGAGTCGGGGAGGAGGTTGGCTGTACCGAGATACAGGTGGCCTCAGAGGACGAGCTCTTCCGGGAAGACCGTGCCCTCCCCGAAGCGGTCGATGCGGTACGGCGAGAGGTCAACGGACGCCTGACCGCCGAGCAGCTCCTCGGCGACGGCCTTGCCGACGGCCGGTGACTGCATGAACCCGTGACCCGAGAAGCCGCACGCCGCATACACGTCTTCGGCCACGAAGCCGATGATCGGGTGGGCGTCGGGAGTCATGTCGTACAGGCCGGCCCACGCGCGGGCCACCGGGGCACCCGTGGCGGGCGGATACCGGCGCGCCAGTCGTTCCCGCCAGTCCTCGACGAGCGCATCGTCCACCTCCTCTTGATCGGTCCACCGAGGCGACGGCTCGCTCATCGCCAGGCGGAGGGTCTCCCCGCGGCGGCGAAAGTGGAAGCCGGTCTCCGACTCGAGCACCATCGGCAGATCGGCGGGGACACCGGCCACCGGACCGATGTCGACGAGCTGGCGGCACAACGGCCGGATCGGAAGCTCCGCCCAGAGCTCTGGTGAAGCTGCTCCTGCGGCGATCACGAGGACGTCGTGCTCGATCTCGCGCGCATCGCTCCGCTCTCGGACTTCGACGCCCAGCTCGGCCGACCGCTTCACGAGCTCTCGAGTCACGGCAGCCGGTTCCGCGACGCCGTCTTCCCAGCAGGCGACCGCCCCCAGCACGTCGTCGGTGTTCAGGCCGGCGATGCGGGACGCATCCACGCTCTCGACCGGCACTCCGAGCCCTCGTTGCAGCTCCGCTCGCGACTCGAGCTCGGCAAGCCCCTCGTCGGTCGTCGCGAGGAACAGGTAGCCGACCTGCTCAAAGAGCGGCGCGCCGAGCTCCTCGAAGAAGCCGATCGACTCCCGGGCGAGCCTCACCTCGGCCTCGGTCGAGAACTGCTGACGAACACCGCCCATCGCCTTGCCGGTCGCCCCCGATGCGATCTCGCCGCGGTCGGCGAGAACGACGTCGGAGAAGCCGCGCAACGCGAGGTGGTACGCGATGCTCGCTCCGATCGCACCGGCGCCGGCTACGACGACTCGAGCCATCGCTCCAGCTCCGAGCGCTCATCCGGCGTGAGGGTGCGCAGCGGGCCGCGCACGTCCTCGCGGATCTCGACGCCCCGGTGAACCAGGCAGATCTTCAGAGCCGCCTGGAAAGGGAACCGCTCGAGCACTGCGCGCACCTCACCCACATCCCCCGAGCGATCTCGCACGAGTCCTGCGACGAGCTCCGGGAAGGCGGCCGCCAGTCCCGACACCGCTCCGGCCGCTCCGTGATCGAGGCCTTCCAGAATGAGCGACTCTGCCCCGACGAAAACGTCGAGCCCTTCGATCAGGAACGGCTCCACCGCCTCGAAGGGCTGGTTCGAGACCTTGAGGCCGGCGAGATTGGGCGCGACCTCGCGCACACGATCGATCACGCCTAGGGGGATCGAGTAGCCGCAGCGTGCGCGGAACTCGTAGAGGTAGAACGGCAGCGGTCGGCAGGCCTCGGCCGCTACGGCAAAGTGACGGACGAGCGCCTCCTCGTCGAGCGCGTAGTACGGCGGCCCGATGACGGCGACGGCATCGGCGCCCTGCGCGGCGGCATCGGCCGCAAGCTCGACGGTTTCGGCCGTCGTCTGCGCGCCGCAGTGAACGGCCACGTCGAAACCGTCCCCCGCGGCCCTGATGAAGAGCCCCGCCGCTTGCTTGCGCTCCTCCGGAGCGAGGAGGATGCCTTCGCCTGTGGTGCCGAGGGCGAGGATTCCGTCGAGCCCGCCCGCTCGCAGGAACTCGATGTAGGCCGGGAACGCGCCGTCGTCGAGGGCGGCGCCTCCTTCGCGCAGCGGCGTCACGGCGGCGGCGAGCGTTCCCCTGAGCACGCCGCGACTCTAAGCTCACGAGCGTGACCGCGCTCCGTATCGACCGTGAGGGGCCCGTCCTG
Organism: uncultured Gaiellales bacterium; assembly: GCA_964591295.1. Classification (GTDB taxonomy): domain Bacteria; phylum Actinomycetota; class Thermoleophilia; order Gaiellales; family Gaiellaceae; genus VAXT01. The sequence goes on from CAZQAG010000016.1 coordinate 20,505, forward strand.
CGAGTCACCCTCGCCCGGCCCGAGCGGCGCAACGCCTTCGACGCGGAGCTGATTCGAGAGCTGACCGAGGCGTTCGCCGACGTCGGCGACGCGCGCGCAGTCGTGTTGGCCGGCGACGGGCCCGCTTTCTGTGCGGGCGCGGATGTCGAGTGGCAGCGCGCCTCCATCGACCTCTCCTACGACGAGAACGTCGAAGACGCCATGCGCCTGTATCGGATGCTCGATGCGATCGACGGGTGTCCAGCGCCGGTCGTCGCGGGGATCCAGGGCTATTGCCTCGGAGGCGGCTGCGGCCTGGCCGCGTGCTGCGATGTCGCGATCGCCGCCGAGGACGCGATTTTCGGCTTCTCCGAGGTCAAGCTCGGGATCGTCGCCGCGGTCATCTCTCCCTTCACGCTCGCCAGGATCGGACGGGGTTCCGCGCGGCGCTACTTCTTGACCGGAGAGCGCTTCGGGCCCGACGTGGCGCTGCGGATCGGGCTCATCAGCGAGGTGGCGTCGGACGTCGGCGCAGCGGTCGAGGCCGTCGTCGGCGAGCTGCTCTCGTCAAGTCCCGCCGCCGTCCGGGAAGCCAAACGCCTCGTACGGCCCGACCCGGGTGATGGTCGCGATCTCGCCGAGCTCGCAGCGCGCATGCGCACGAGCGAGGAAGGGCAGGAGGGCCTGCGCGCCTTCCTCGACAAGCGCGAGCCTGCGTGGAGATCCGAAAGCTCCTCGTAGCGAACCGCGGCGAGATCGCGGCTCGCGTCTTCCGCACGTGCCGCGAAGAGGGCATCTCGACGGTCGCTGTCGCAGCACCCGACGACCTCGGTGCGCTGCACACGCGGCTCGCCGACGAGACGGTCGAGGTCTCGAGCTATCTGGCTCCCGATGAGCACATTCGCGCGGCGGGGGAGGTAGGTGCGGACGCGATCCACCCCGGTTACGGGTTCCTCTCGGAGAACCCCGAGTTCGCGGAGGCGGTCGAGACGGCCGGCCTCATTTTCGTCGGGCCGACGGCCGATGCGCTGCGCACGGGAGGCGACAAGCTCGAGGCCAAGCGGATTGCGCATGAGGCCGGTGTGCCGGTTCTGCCCTCCGGCGAGCCGGCCGAGCTCGGCTTCCCGCTGGTCGTCAAGGCAGCCGCAGGCGGCGGCGGTCGCGGCATGCGAGTCGTGCGCGACCCGGCCGAGCTGGACGAGGCGCTGGGTGCCGCCAAGCGCGAGGCGAAGGCGGCCTTCGGCGACGACACCGTCTTCTGCGAGCGCTTCGTCGAGCGTCCACGGCACGTCGAGATCCAACTGCTAGCCGACGCGCACGGCGCCGTCCTCTCCCTCGGCGAGCGCGAGTGCTCCATCCAGCGGCGCCATCAGAAAGTGCTCGAAGAATCCCCCTCCCCCGCCCTCGACCCCGATCTGCGCGAGCGGATGAGCGAGGCAGCGGTCGCCTTCGGCCGGGCGATCAGCTACCGGAGCGCAGGCACGGTCGAGTTCATGCTCGACGGTCATGACTTCTATCTTCTCGAGCTGAACGGGCGGATCCAGGTTGAGCACCCGGTCACGGAGCTCGTCACGGGCGTCGACCTCGTCGCCGAGCAGCTCAAGGTCGCGGCCGGCGAGTCCCTTGATGAGACTTTGCAACAGACTGTTGCAAAGTCGAATGGGCACGCCGTCGAAGTGCGGCTCTACGCCGAGGATCCAAGAACCTTCCTCCCGCAGGCCGGACATATCGAGCGCCTTCGCCTGCCGACCGGGATTCGGGTCGACGCCGGGGTCGAAGAGGGCGACGAGGTCGGGGTCGCCTACGACCCGATGATCGCCAAGCTGATCGCCCACGGCCCCACGCGTGGCGAAGCCCTGCTCCGGCTGCGCGACGCGCTCGCGGAGACCGAGGTCGACGGGTTGACGACGAACCTGGCCTTCCTGCGCTGGCTCGTCTCCCATCCCGCTGTCCGGGCCGGGCGGACGACGACCGCCTTCCTCACAGAGCATCCGCCGCTCTCGGCCCCCCCGACGCGGTTGCCGAGCGGCCCGTGGGAGGGCGCGTGGCGCCTCAATCTGCCGCCGCCGGCGCCGCATTCGCCCCCGGACGTGGACGACGCAGTGCATGCGGCGACCGGAGCCGGCGGCGGCGGGCAGAGTACCCTGACGGCCCCGATGCCTGGCACCGTGATCCAGGTACTCGCGGCCCCCGGCGACCAGGTCGGCCCCCGGCAAACGCTGCTCGTCCTGGAAGCGATGAAGATGGAGACCCCGGTGGTGTCCCCGTACGAAGCCGTCGTGCGAGCTGTTCATGTCGCCGAGGGAGACAGAGTCGCGGGTGGAGCGCTCCTCGTCGAGCTCGAGGAGTAAAGCCCGAGCCGGTCAGAAGAGCTTCTGCAGCTTGAGCGCGGCGCCCATGTCGCCCTCGACCTTGAGCTTGCCGGTCATGTAGGCGGTCGTTGGATTCTGCTCGCCGCTCGCGATCGCGCTGAACGTCTCCTCCGAGGTCCGGATCGTTACGTCGGCGTCACCGGCCCCCTCCGTCACGCTGACGCTACCGTCGGCGACGTCGACCTTCCACGTCCCGGCCCCGTCGATCTCGAAGAGGAACGAGTTGCTCATGCCGGCCGTCTTGGACGCATCGACGCGCGACTCGAGGGTGTCGAAGAACTCGCGGGGCTCCATTGGCGCGCGAGCCTAGCAGGGAAGGTTTGGCGAAACATGGCTGAGCCGCCGGGCCGCGCTGCATCGCACCCCGGCGACGAGCAACGTTCCGCTAAACCCTGCTAGCGGGCTACGCGGCGCTTTGTGCGGCTGCCGGCTTCGGCAGGTAGCGCTCGATCAGCGCGTACGAAAGCGCCCACTGCGCTCGCGCAATTGCGACGCGATTCTGCTCGAGGGCGACGGAGCCCGCATCGCTCGAGCGCAGGCCCTGTCGCTCGCGCGTGAGCGTTCCGAGCTGCTCGGAGAGCGACTCGACAGTCGGCGACACGCGCCGACGAGGGAAGCGAAGGGGCCGCAGGGTGCTCATGGCCACATTCTGTATCGGCGGATTCAAGAGAAAGTTAAGGCGGGTTGAAAGTTATGAAAACCTTTCGGCGTCCACCGTAGAAACCCTGTCGGATAGCATCGCGCCCCCTGATGCGGGTCGAGGTAAGCGCCGCCCAAGAAACGCCGCCGGAAGCCGACGTCCTGGCTGTACCGATCGGTCCTGACGGGCTGCCCGTGGCCGCGGCCTCACTCGACGGCCCTCTCGCCAAGGTGGCCGAGGAGGAAGACATCGCCGCGAAGGTGGGCCGGACGGCCGTCCTGCATCCCAACGGAGCGGCGCCTGCGCGCCGGATCGTGCTCGTCGGGCTCGGGCCGGCAGGGGAAATCGACGCCGACACGGTGAGAACGGCCGCAGCGTCAGTCGCAAGGGAAACCGAGCGCGTCGGCGGCTCGATCGCCTGGCTGCTCGACGATTCGCTCGGCCTCTCTCATGCCGATCAGGCCCGCGCGGTGGTCGACGGCCTGCTCATGGGCGCCTACGACCCGGGACGCTGGAAGGCCGACGCAGCTTCCGAGCCGCCGTTCGAGCGACTCGTCCTCGTCGGCAGCGACGACGACACCCTGCGCGAGGCCGGCGAGCACGCGGCGACGGTCGCCTCTGCGGCGAACCGCGCGCGTGACCTCGCCAACACGGGCGCGAATCTCCTCACCCCCGAGAAGCTCGCCGAACGGGCGACCGAGCTCGCAGGCGCACATGCGAACCTCACCGCGGAGGCGCTCGGGCCGGACGAGGCGGAAGAGCTCGGGATGGGCGCGTTCTCCGCTGTCGCCCAAGGGAGCCACAACCCGCCGCGCATGATCGTCCTCCGCTACGAGCCCCCATCGCCCGCGGGCGACGTGCTGCTCGGGCTCGTCGGCAAGGCGATCACGTTCGACACCGGCGGGATCTCGATCAAGCCGGCCCTCTACATGGAGGACATGAAGGGCGACATGGCCGGCGGTGCGACCGTCATCGAAGGGATTGGCGCGATCGCGGAGCTCGGCCTGCCGCTGCGCACGCTCGCAGTCGTCGCTGCCGCCGAGAACGCCGTGGGCGGCGGTGCCTTCAGACCGGGCGACATCCTGCGCGCGATGAACGGCAAGACGATCGAGGTCACGAACACGGACGCCGAAGGGCGCCTCGTCCTCGCCGATGCGCTCACGCACGCGCGGCAGCTCGGCGCGACCCACCTGCTCGACTTCGCAACTCTCACCGGCGCGATGGACCGCGCGCTCGGAGACCTCTACGCAGGCGTCTTCGGCAACGACGACGCCTGGCGCGACGAGGTGGTCGCGGCCGGCGAGGCGAGCGGCGACCATGCCTGGCCGTGGCCGATGCACCGGCGCTATCGCGGGCTGATCGATTCCGCGTTCGCCGACATGAAGAACTCGTCGGTGCGCGGACAGGCCCAGCCGACCTACGCGGCCTCGTTCCTGGAGGAATTCGTCGGAGAGGGCCCGTGGGCGCACGTGGACATGGCCGGTACGGGCTTCTACACGTGGGGACGGGACGACTACCTCTGGCAGAAGGGCGGCACGGGATACGGCGTCCGCCTGATCGTCGAGCTCGCAAATCGGCTTACGGCGTGAACTTCGACCTCACCGAAGAGCAGGAGCTCGTTCGGAGCACGGTCCGAGAGTTCGCCGAGCAGAAGGTCGCGCCGGTAGCAGAGGAGCTCGACCGCGAGCACCGCTTCCCCTACGACCTCGTCGCAGAGCTCGCCGAGCTCGGGCTGATGGGGATGCCGATCCCCGAGGAGCACGGAGGCGGGGGAAGCGACACGCTTTCGTATGCGATCGCGATCGAGGAGCTGACGCGAGTCGACTCGTCGGTCGCTATCACCGTCGCGGCACACACGTCGCTCGGGACGATGCCGATCTTCCTCTTCGGCTCGGAGGATCAGAAGCGGGAATGGCTGCCCGACCTCGCCTCCGGCAAGAAGCTCGCTGCGTTCGGGCTCACGGAGCCTGGCGCCGGTTCCGACGCGGCCGCCGCTCGGACGCGCGCCGACCTCGACGGTGGAGAGTGGGTGATCAACGGCTCGAAGATCTTCATCACGAACGCCGGCACCGACATCTCGGCGTGCGTGACGATCACCGCGCTCACCGGCGAGGACGAGATCTCGAACCTGATCGTCCCAAACGGCACCCCCGGCTACGAGATCTCGCCGCCGATGGAGAAGCTCGGCTGGCGGGCGTCTGACACGCGCGAGCTCTCGTTCAAGGACGTCCGCGTGCCCGAGGGGAACCTGCTGGGCGAACGCGGCCAGGGCTTCCGGCAGTTCCTCGAGATCCTCGACGGCGGCCGGATCTCGGTCGCGGCGATGGGGGTCGGGCTCGCGCAAGGCGCCTACGACCTCGCGTTCCGCTACGCGAAGGAGCGGGAGCAGTTCGGCAAGCCGATCGCGAGCTTCCAAGCGATCCAGTTCCAGCTTGCGGACATGGCCGTGGAGATCGAAGCCGGCCGCAACCTCGTCTACAAGGCGGCGTGGCTCAAGGACCAGGGCCGAGAGTTCGCCAGGGAGGCCGCGATGGCGAAGCTCTACACGGGGGAGCTCTCACACCGGGTCGTCAACCAGGCGCTGCAGATCCACGGCGGCTACGGCTTCATGGACGAGTCGGCGATCTCGCGCCTCTACCGTGACCAGAAGATCCTCGAGATCGGGGAGGGCACCAATGAAGTCCAGCGGATGGTGATCGCCCGGCACCTGGGCCTCTAGTAGGAGGGCTTGGCGTTTCGATTGGCGACACGCCCTAGTCGTCGCCGTCGGTCGTATCTGAATCGCTCGGCTGGTACGGCTGGTACATATCTTGCTCTGCCGAGAGCATCGCTCGTCTAAAGAGGCCAGCCCTGTACCCAGGGGCGGGAATCAGAGCAGGTGTAACCGATTTCTGCCCAAGGAAGCCCGCCTTCTTCTTCCGATGGCTGCTCAATCTCTAGTGCGAGACCGAAGGTACGAACCGTGAATCCGTCGGGATAGATGTCCTTCGCATCGTCAAGCCAGCTTCCGACCAACGCGGCGATTTCCATTTCAATCTGCTCTCGTCCGTTGAGCATAGGACGGACGATAACGCCGCTAGGCACCGAGCGGCGCGGCCCACGCTCGGGCGAGTGTCTGAAGACAACCGGGCGAGCATCAGAGAGCAGTCGTCGCGATTCAAAGCGCTGGGGTGGGTGACCTACTTCGAACTGCGGGTCGTCCGCTCGGCCTGAGTCTCCTCAGGGCTGCTGTTAGGCTCCCTCTTCGTGCAGTTTCGGCAGTTCGTCAGTGACGATCTCGGCTGCGCGTCCTACCTGATCGGCGATGGATCCTCGGGTGAGGCGCTGGTCGTCGATCCCGCCTACGCGATCGAGCAGTACCTGGTCGAGGCGGAGAAGCGCGGTGTTCGAATCACGCGGGTGCTCGAGACGCACACCCATGCCGATCACGTCTCGGGCCACGGGCGCTTCGCGCTCGAGCACGGCGCGACGGTCTTCGTTCATCCCGCCGCCGAGCCCGAGTACCCGTTCGAGCCCCTTGCTGACGGCCAGGAGATCTCCCTCGGCGAGGTCACGATCCGCGTACTCCACACCCCGGGGCACCGGCCGGAGCACTGCTGCTTCGCAGTCGTCGACGGCTCGCGCGGAGACGAGCCGTGGCTCGTGATCACGGGCGACTCGCTCCTGATCGGAGGGGCGGCACGCCCCGATCTCGCCTCGGAGGCAATCGAAGGGTCACGCGGCCTGTATGGGAGCCTGCAGCGCCTGCTGGAGCTGCCGGACGGCGTCGAGCTCTACCCGGGTCACGTCGCGGGATCGCTCTGTGGGGCAGGCATTAGCTCGAAGGCGTCCTCCACGATCGGCTTCGAGCGGCGCTTCAACCACGCGGTCGAGCTCGTCGGCCGCGGCGAGGACGAGTTCGTCCAGGACCGCGCCAACTCGTCGGCTCCGCGGCCGGCCAACATGGACCGAATCGTCGCGCTCAACCGCGGGCCGTTCCTCGCAGCTCAGCCTCCGCTCGGAACGGTCGAGTCGGCCGACGGCGGAGTCGTGCTGGACGTCCGCAGCGCCCGCGAGTTCTCGGCGGGTCATCTTCCGGGCGCGTTCAACGTGCCGGTCTCGGGCTCGTCGTTCGCAACCAAGGCCGCGTTCGTCCTCACCGCCGACGAGCCGGTTTCCATCTACGCCTCTTCCGCGGAGGAGGCCGAACAGGCTGCGCAGAGCCTACGCTCGGTCGGTCTCTTCGAGCTCCGCGGCTACCTGCCCGAAGCCGACGAGAGCGAGAAGCTCGAGTCGATCGAGATCGAAGATCTTGACCGGCTGCTCGCCGAGGGCACAGTCGAGGTGCTCGACGTCCGGGAGAAGTCCGAGCGCGACGAGGGCTACATCGACGGCACGCGACACTTGCCGTACCGCCTCGTCCGAGCCTGCGTCGACGACCTCCGAAGCGAGCGGCCCGTGATCACGATCTGCTCCAGCGGCTCGCGCGCCGTGATCGCGGCGAGCGTCCTCGCGGCGAACGGCATCGAGTCACATCCCGTCGTCGGCGGCGGAGTCGAGGACTGGGCCGAACGCGGCGGCAAGACCGTGCAGTTCCGCCGCTGCGGCAGCTGACCCTAGCGGAGCCGGTCGACCACGTAGCCGCGCGAGCGCATCGCATCGAGGATCGCGGTGCAGTGCTCCTGGTCCCGGGTGAGGAGCGTGGCCTCGACCTCGGTCTCGGTGACCGGCACGTCCATCCCCTCCCGGTGGTGCTCGACCGAGACGACGTTCGCGTGCTCCTCTGCGAACAGCGAGAGCAGCTTGATCAGCTCGCCGGGCCGGTCTGGCAGTCGAGTGCGCACGACGATGTAGCGGCCGGCGAGCGTGAGGCCGTGCCTCATCACCTGGATCAGGAGAGTCGGGTCGATGTTGCCGCCGGAGAGGATCGCCGCAACGGGCCCATTTCCCGGAACCCGGTCGGCGACGAGGGCCGCCACGGCGGCCGCGCCGGCTCCCTCGACGACGAGCTTGGCGCGCTCCATGAGGAGGACGATCGCCTCGCTGATCTCCTCGTCGGTCACGGTCACGACCGTCTCGAGCAGATCCGCGAGCAGGGCCGACGTGAGCTCCCCCGGATGCTTGACGGCGATCCCTTCCGCGATCGTGTAGCCGAACGTCGTGCCGCCGGCGAGCGGCGCGCAGGCCGCTGCCTGGACACCCACGACCTTCACTTCGGGCCGGAGGGCACGCAGCGCGAGCCCGATTCCCGCCGAGAGCCCGCCGCCCCCCACCGGGACAACCACTGTCTCCACCTCCGGAAGCTGTTCCACGAGCTCGAGCCCGACAGTCCCCTGGCCCGCAATCACATGCGGATCCTCGAACGGATGCACGAATGTGCCGCCGGTCTCCTCGACGTGCGCGACCGCCGCGGCGAGCGCGTCCTCGAAGGTTGCGCCCGCCAGCTCGGCCCGTGCACCGTAGTTCCGCGTCGGCTCGACTTTGGCCATCGGCGTCTCGGCGGGCATGAAGATCGTCGCCTCGATCCCGGCCTCTCGCGCCGCCCAGGCAACGGCCTGGCCGTGGTTCCCCGCGCTCGCGGCGACGACGCCGGCCTTCCGCTCCGCCTCGCTCAGGCCCTCGATCTTGTTGACGGCCCCGCGGATCTTGAAAGACCCCGTCCGCTGCAGGGTCTCTGCCTTCAAGTGGACGGGTCGCCCCGTCATGCGACCGAAGGTCTCGGAGACGTACAGCGGCGTCACGCGGACGCCCTTACCCGAGAGCCGCTCTCGCGCGGCCTGGATGTCAGCGAGAGTTGGTGCTGTCTGCGTCGCCATCAGTGGGAACGTGGAATACCTTGTCCATGATCTCTCTTACAGCTGTCAAGGGGTCGAGCTCTCGACGCTGGACCTCGTCCAGGAGACGCTGAAGCTCGGGGTCGTCCTTGACTGCGCGTTCGAGATGCGTCTTGGCGCGGGCGGAGGCGACCGCAAACACCTCGCGCCCGAGATTGTTCCTGCGGCGCTCCTCGAGTAGCCCTTCCTCTTCGAGGTGGGCCTGATGCTCTTCCACTTTTGCCCAGAGGTCGGCGACCCCCTCGTCCTGAACGGCCTCGGTGAGGACGATCGGGGGCTTCCAGGCACGGTCGTGGTCGAGCGTCAGGATCGACCGCACCTCGTTCAGCATCGTCTTCGCAGCGGGATGATCCTTCTTGTTGACCGCGATCACGTCGGGGATCTCCATGATCCCCGCCTTGAGCGCCTGAATCGAGTCGCCCGAGCCGGGCATGAGCACGAGAAGCACCGTGTCGGCGATCCCGATCACCTCGACCTCGCTTTGGCCGGTGCCAACCGTCTCGACGAAGATGACGTCCTTCCCGGCCGCGTCGAGGATGAGCACCGCCTGCAGCGTCGCCTCGGCCAGGCCGCCGAGGTGCCCGCGCGTCCCCATCGAACGGATGAAGACGCCCGGGTCGAGGAAGTGCTCCGAGAGCCGGATCCGGTCGCCCAGAAGCGCACCCTGCGAGAACGGGCTCGACGGGTCGACCGAGACGACGCCGATCGTGCGGCCGGACTCTCGTACGAGGCGCACGAGCGAGGCGATCAGGCTCGATTTGCCGACCCCCGGCGGGCCGGTGACACCGACGACGTAGGCGGAGCCGGTGTCCGGGTAGACCTCGCGGACGAGCTCGTAGGCGATGGGGTCGCCATTCTCGACAAGCGTGATCGCCCGGGCGAGCGCGCGCCGGTCGCCCTCGCGAACGCCGGTCGCGAGGGTCTCCCCCGTCCACTCTCGCCGCTTGGCCACTAGCCGGCCTGTCCCGGCGCGGCGGCGGTCGCGGTGTGCTTGTCCGGGATGCCGCGCGCGAGCGAGTAGCCGACGAGTGCTGCAAGTGCGGTCAGACCGGCCGATGCACCCCAGATCCATCGCGCACCGAACTCATCCGTCAGAGGCCCGGCCGCTGCCATGCCGAGGCCGAGCACGGCGTAGTTCGAGCTCATCAGCACCGTGAAGATTCGCCCACGCAGCCGATCGGGTGCCCATCGTTGGACGAGCAGTGCGTTGCAGACGAGCGCGATCCCGTTCCCCGCCCCGGAGATGACGACGCAAACGGCGGCGACCCAGACGTTCGGAGCGGCTGCCGCGGCTCCGATGCCGATCGCCATCATGCCGAGCCCCGTCACGTACACCTTGGCGAGCTCCCTCCGGTCGACGAGGGATCCGGCTCTGAGGCTGCCGAAGACGAGCCCGAAGCCGGCGCTCGCCAGCAAGAGGCCGAATCCGAAGTCGCCCGCGTTGAACGAGACCTTGGCGAGCGCAACTTCAGCAACGTTGACGCCCGCGTTCCCGAGCATGCTCACGTTCCACGCGACGAGCACGACCAGCAGGGCTCGGGAGCCACGGATCAGCTGCAGGCCTTCTGCCACATCGCGCCAGTGACCCTCGGTCGCAGCGTGGGCGACCTGCAGTAGGTTCGCCGGGATCCGCAGGATCAGGACCGCGGAGAAGAGGAACGTGACGGCGTTGATCCCGTAGGCCCAGTCCGGGTTCGTGGCAGCGACGAGCACGCCGCCCGCGAGGGGGCCGAACACGGTGGTCATCGCGTCGGCCGCCTGGAGCAACCCCTGCGCACTCGGTAACTCCGAGTCGTCGACGAGGTTCGGCAGCCCCGCGTAGACCGCCGGGCGGAAGAAACCGGTCGCGAACCCCGCGACGGCCGCGAGAACGACGATCTGGGTGGGACTCTCCGCAAACGGGAGCGCGCAGAAGACCAGAAAGCGAACGAGGTCGGCGGCGATCATCACGCGGCGACGGGACAGGCGGTCGACGAGCGGCCCCATCGTCAGGCCGAGCGCGATCGCCGGTAGGAAGTCGGCGATCAAAAGCGCGCTCACCCACTTGCCGGAGCCCGTCCGGTCCCAGACGTCGATCGTCAGGGCGACGAAGGCGAGCCATGTGCCCAACCCCGAGCCGAATGCGGCGAGGAAGAGCAGGCGTAGCCCACGGACTCGGCGGAGCAGGTCGACCTGCGTCCCGAGCAACCGGGTCATGACTCCGGAAAACACGCCGAGCACGGTCGGCGGAGGTTAGTCGAGTCGTAAGGCGAAGCGTCATTTTGCGGGAGAAATGTCACGATCGAGTTACACTCAAACGGCTATGCCCTCTTCAGCCCGGTCCGCCGTAACCGGGTCACCCTCACGCGTACTGCTAGTCCATGCGAACCCGTTTCAGCGGGTGACGCCGGTGCCCGCCTACGGGCTCGAGCGCCTGCGCACCGCGATCGAGCCGATGGGCGTCGCCGTCGAGCTGCTCGACCCTTACCTCGTCTCGGAGGATCCGCTGGGGGCCGCGCGGGGGGCAGCTGAGCGCTTCCGGCCAGACTTGATCGGGCTCGGCATCCGCATCGTCGACGACTGCATCGTCGTCGATCGACTCGAAGCGCCGGACGACGAGCCGATCGACGTCAGCTTCCTGCTGCCCGAGATCCTCGAGCTGCGCCGCGTCCTTGCCGAAGCCGCGCCCGAGGCGATGTTCCTCGCGGGCGGAGCCGGGTTCTCCGCGTGCCCCCAGGAGTGCCTGGATTTCCTCGGCGTCGAGCACGGGGTCGTCGGGGCGGGCGAGGACGTGCTGATCGCCATTTGCCAGGGACAGTCCCTCGACGAGATCCCGGGCATCGTCCGTCGCGGACAGGCCCAGGGCATCGGCGCGTACAACCTCGGCTTCGGGGGGCCGACGCAGCGGGATCCTCTCTATGCGCCGGCGAACTCGTTCCCTGTGCGGACTCGCATCGGCTGCGCCATGCAGTGCGTCTACTGCACGGCTGCGAACCTCGGCCGCCAGCACGCGAACGGCGACCTCGAGACCGTGTTGGACGAGATCGAGCAGACGGTGCAGGTCGCTCGCGAGCGTGGCGTCGACCGGGTCTCGATCTTCTTTGCCGACGACGAGTTCAATCTCCCGGACGAGCGTCACCCGATCTCGATCCTGCAGGGCATCCAGGATCGCGGCCTCGCGAAGCACCTCACGTGGCGCGCCTACTTCAACCCCACGCCATTCTCGGCGGAGTTCGCAGAGCTCGTTCGAGAGACGAACGGGCACGTCTCGATCACGGTCGACAGCGCCGCCGACCCTCTCCTCGAGACCGCGCAGAAGCCCTTCCGGCGCCGCCACCTGGACGCACTCGTCGCGCTGCTTTCCGAGCACGAGGTCTCGGCTGACCTCGGCCTCATCTTCGGCCTGCCCGGCGAGACCGAGGAGACGATCGCCGAGACGATCGACTTCGTCCGCGCTCTTCCGCCTTCGATCAAGGCGTTCTATTCGGCAGGCGCGCGCGTCTATCCACACACGCCGCTGGCGCGAATCGCGGACAAGGAGCCTGACCGCCTCGTCGGAGCCGACGACCCGACCTATCTCAGTCCCGTCGTCTACTCCCGTCCCTGGCCTCCCCGGAAGCTGGCACGGAGACTCGACGCGGAACTGTCCGGCCTCGCGAACGTCGAACGCGTCGGCGTCGCCTATCGCAGCGGCGAGACCACCCTTTCCGATGCGTACCGAGCCGCCCTGGCCCATTCGACTTTGCAACAGACTGTTGCTAAGTCGAATGGGTGTGGGCGCTGGGCCGAGATCCTCGAGCGCGCCGCGCACGACGACTCGCAGCGCAAGTCGGCAGAGACGATCGCTGCTTGCATGCAGATCGCGCTCTGGCACGGGCGCTACGACCTGGCCTCGGCCGCAGCCGGGCGCCTTCTGCAAGAGGACATTCCACCGGAGATGTCGAGAGGGCAGCTCCGTCTCGCCCGCCTCGCCTACGGCGGGCTGGCGCTGGCGGATAGAGCCAAGTCTGCGCTGCGCCGCTAATCCAGATCGTCGAGCGCCTCGCGTGCCGCATTCGCCACGCTACTGCGAACGACTACGACGACGTTTCCCTTTTTCAAGCACGTCGTGATCTCGTCCGGCTCGTGGCACGAAGCCCTCTCTTCGCTGCTGAGAATCACTGCCGTAATGACGAACTCATACAGGTGCGCCTGCCCGCCGGGCGGCACCAGCCCACCCCGATACGCGACTACATCCCGGGTGCCTCCTGGCAGAGCGTCCGGAAACACATTACCGAACTCCCGTTCGTTCTCAGACAGGACATCGACATCGAAGCCATGCTGGCGAAGGGCGTCCCTGACCTCGAGCGCCCCGTAGGTTTTCGCATCAGACTCGCCGCATCCAGTTACGAACGCAAGAACGAGCGCAACCGCGAGGCTACGGCCCAGCCACACGGCTAAAAACCTTCCCCAGCGCCGCGCCGAAGAGCTCATTCTCCTCCGGCGTCCCCACGGTGACGCGGATTGCACCCGCTGCGCCGAAGCCGCCGGTCGGACGGACGATCACGCCCTCTCGGAGGAGCTGCTCGAAGAGCGGACGCGAGTCCTCGCCGACCTCGGCGAAGAGGAAGTTCGCCACCGCGCCGGGCGGATCGAGGCCGTGTTCCCGCAGGATCCGCTCGAGCTGGACGAGGCCCTCCGCATTCACGCTCCGGCGGCGCGCCAGTTCGTCCGGCGCGTCGAGACTCGCCAGCGCGGCGACCTGTGCGGCGGCGTTGACGTCGAAGGCGCGGCGCACCTTGCCGATCGCCCTCACGAGCTCCGCCGGCCCCACTGCATAGCCGACCCGCAGCCCGGCCAGCCCGTAGATCTTCGAGAACGTCCGCAGGACGACGGCCTTGTGGCCGGCCTTCACGTACTCGAGCCCGTCCACGTAGTCCGGGTCGTCGATGTACTCGAAGTAGGCCTGGTCGAGGACCGTCAGCACGTGGTCGGGCACGGCGTCGAAGTAGGCGTCGAGCTCCGCGCGCGTGTTCATCGTCCCGGTCGGGTTGTTCGGGTGGCAGACGTAGATGATTTTCGTCCGCGGACCGATTGCCTCGAGCATCGCGTTCAGGTCGTAGCGGTAGCCGGTCAGCGGCACCTTTTGCGCCACCGCGCCGAGCTTGAGGGCATCGATCACGTAGCTCGGGAAGGAAGGCCATCCGCAGACGATCTCGTCGCCCGGGTCGAGAGCAAGCTGCGAGAGGTAGTCGACGATCCCGTCCGAGCCGGCGCCGGGCGCAACCTCCTCGAAGCGCACGTCATGTCGCTCGGCGAGCGCAGCGCGTAGCCGGTACGAGCCGCCGTCGGGATACCGGTTCAGCTCCTCGGCTCCGCGCGCAAGCGCCTCGAGCGCCTCGGGGAACGGCCCGAACGGCCCCTCGTTCGAGGCGAGCTTCACCACCCGATCAAGCCCCAGCTCGCGCTGCACTTCTTCAACTGGCTTGCCAGGCTCATACGGAACCAAGTCGCGGACGGCTGGCTTGAAGAACGAATCAGAGATCTCTGCAAACGCCATGGGACAAAGCCTAATCGGCTGCGGAGGCGGGCTTTGCCCGGCTCCGCTTACATGCGTTGGCCCGCGGAGATCAATCCGATGAAAGTCGTCATGGCTCGGCGCAGCCGAGCCGGACTTTCATCGGTCAAGGTAGAGCGCCATCAGAATCGCGTCCACGTAGTGACCGGCGATCCGGTAGTGACGGCGCCGGTGGCCCTCCTCCTGGAAGCCGAGCTTGCGGTAGAGGGCGATCGCCGGCTCGTTGTGCGGGAACACGTGGAGCTCGAGCTTCGTCACGCCCGAGCCTCGCGCCCACTTGGCGGCTTCCTCCATCAGCGCCGTGCCGATGCCCCGGCGGCGCTCACCGGCGGCAACCATCAGGCCGAGCTCGGCGACGTGGTGACTCACGGGATTGCCGTCGCGCGCGATCGACAGCCGCCCGACGACGCCCGACGGCGTCTCGGCGACGAAGACCGCGGCGTTCGTGTCCCGGCGCAGGCTCTTCAGGTTGCGCCGTTCGTCCGACGCGCTTCGGTTGTAGGTCAGCCAGAGCTCTCCCTCGCCCGCGACGCTCCGACCAAGCTTGACTAGCGGCTCCGCGTCTGCAGTTGCCGCCGGCCTGACGATGAGCCAGTCACTCATGCCGGTACGACGATGCCATGCCCGCCGCGCCGAGGATCGCCGGCCGCGGCGAGGCTTCCGTCCGGCAGCATCTCCACAGCCGCGGCGCCGCCGAAGTAGAGATTGCGCCGCCGCCAGCGCACGAGCTCGTACCCGAGCGCCTGGAGCCGATCGAGCTCGGCCGGGTCAGCGCCGCCCTCGCAGTGCACGTGGCTGTCGTCCACATGGACGCGCGGCGCTGAGATCGCCTCCTCGACGGGCAGACCGTGTCCGACGACGTTCACGACCACCTGGAGGATCGCCCCCCGCAGGCGCAGCGAGCCGGCGCTGCCGACGACAAGCCGCGGCCGGCCGTCCTCGAGCACGACGGAGGGCGCCATCATGCTCGTGAGCCGAACCCCCGGCCGAGGATCGCCCCCCGCCGGACCCAGATCGAACTCACCGAGCATGTTGTTCAGCTGGATGCCCGTCCCGGGAACGATCACTCCGGAGCCGGAGCCGGTCGAGACCGTGAGCGCGGCAGCGTTACCCCGCTCGTCCACGACGGAGATGTGGGTCGTGCCGCCAGGCGGCGCGGCTTCCGGAGCCGTTCCACCGTCGCGCATCCGCTGGACCGCATCACGCACGGCGCTCTCGGTGTAGAGACGCTTAGCCAGGCCGCCGCGATAGAGATCTCGTCCAAACCGGCTGTCGCGCGCCCGCGCCTGCGCTCGCATGACCTCGACGAGAGCAGTGATCGCCTCGGCGCTACCCGGCTCTCCGTTTGCTCCGAGCCCTTCGAGGAGGCGCAGGCCGTAGCCGATCAGCACGCCCCCGGAAGAAGGAGGCGGGTTCGACTCGAACTCGTGGCCGAGGTAGCCGGCCTCGACGGGTCGGCGCCTGATGGTGCGGTACTCGGCCAGATCCCTCGTCGTAATGGCTCCTCCGTGCTCCCCCAGATGGCGCACGAGCGCGCGGGCGAGCTTTCCGCGGTAGAAGTCCTCAGCCCCACGCTCGGAGAGAGTTTTGAGCGTCTGCGCGAGGTCGGCCATCACCAGCGTGTCGCCGGCGACGAGGCGGCTCCCGCCGTTCTCGTAGATCGCACGTCCTTCGTCCGTATGCCGCAGGATGAGATCGAGGATCGCGTGGAGGTACGCCTGCTCGCGGGTCAGCTCGATACCGTTCGCGGCCAGCGAGACGGCCGGCTCGATCAGGCGCGCCCAGGGCACTGTGCCGTACGCGCGGTGCGCTGCCTCGAGGCCCGCGGGCGTGCCCGGGACGGCACACGAGGCGGCCCCGATCTTGAAGACCTGCGTCGATTCGGACGTGAAGTCGACGTCCACCGATTCCATCTCTGCGGTCTGTGCCTTCCCGAGCCCGAGGCCCGGTATGGCGACGTAGAAGTCCAGCAGCCTCGTCGAGCAATCGCGGGCACGGTGGACGAGCATGAAGCCGCCCCCGCCCGGGCCCGTCAGCGGGCTCTCGGCCACCCACGAGGCGAACGCCGCGGCGAGGCACGCATCGACGGCGTTTCCGCCCTCGGCGAGGATCTCGGCGCCGGCCTCGGCCGTCAGCCGGTGCCCGGCAGCGATCGCTCCTCTCATCGCAGAAAGGGTAGTCCGGGGCCCGGAAAGGGCCCGCTACTCCTTGTAGGGTTCGTGCTCGTGCACCGCGCGCACTTTCTCCTGCGCGAGGCGATGTTCGCCGCCGGCTCCGCCGCTTCGCTCGCAGCACTCCTGATCTGGCTCGGGCCTCCTGGCAACGATCTGGCTGCCCACGTCTACCAGCGGACCGTCTTCCTCCACGACGGCTTCCAGCTCTGGAACAACTTCTGGTACGGAGGCCGCTACAGCTTCGTCACGTACAGCGTCCTCTACTACCCGCTCGCCGGGGTCCTCGGGATCAAGCCGCTCGCGGTCGCGTCGATTGCCACCGCGGCGCTCGCATTCGCCGTCGTCGTCGGCCGGCAATGGGGGCCACTAGCGCGCTGGTCGAGCCGGACGTTCGCGGTCGTCTGGGCAGGGCTCGTGATCTCGGCGGCCTTCCCCTTCGCACTCGGCATCGCGCTCGGGCTGCTCGCCATCTGGGCGTTGCAGGCGAGCAAGCGCTGGCGCTTCGGCATCCTCGCGGTGCTGACAGCCGCTGCGAGCCCTCTCGCGTTCCTCCTACTCGCCATCTTCCTCGCAGGCATTGGGCTCGGGATGCGCGAGCGCGGCCGGCGACTGCTCGTGCCGACCCTGATCATCGGCGCGGTCGGGGCGAGTCAGTTCCTCCTTGCCCGTGCATTCTCGGACGGTGGTCATTACCCATTCACGTTTCTCGAGCTCGGCACGATCCTGCTCTTCTGCGTGCTCGGCGGGATGTTGACCTGGCACGTCGAGAGCGCACGGATGATCCGCTGGTTCTTCGTCGCCTACGCCGCCGCCAGCATCGCGGCCTTCGCGGTCGCCTCGCCGCTCGGTGAGAACATCGCCCGTGTCCGCTTCGCAGCCCTCCCGATCGCAGTGCTCGTCCTCTCGCTCCGCAGTTGGCGCCCTCTTCCGGTCGCCGCGCTCGTCCTCGTTCTCGCAGGCTCCTGGAACCTGAGCCCGCACGCGTGGAGCTTCTCGCGGGCGACTGTCGAGCCAAGCGCCCACGCGGCGTACTGGCAACCCGCGGTCAACTATCTGCGTCAGCATCTCACGCCTGCGTATCGAGTCGAGGCGGTCGACACCTCCGGCCACTGGGCTGCCGTATACCTGCCGCGAGCAGGCATCCCGCTCACACGTGGCTGGTTCCGGCAAGACGACTTTCCCCAGAACGAGGTCCTCTACGACCGGCTCGACGGGGCGACCTACCTGCGCTGGTTACGCCAGCTCGGCGTCCGCTACGTCGTCCTGACGGACGCACCGCCGGACTACAGCGCCAAGGGGGAGGCGCGCCTGATCCGGAGCGGCCGCTCGGGGCTTCAGCCCGTGCTGCGCACCAAGCACATCACAATCTACTCGGTGCCGCGTCCGCGACCTCTCCTGACCGGCGCCGCGCCGGCGGAGGTGGTCTCGCTTGCCCAGACGTACTTGCTCATTCGCGTCGAGGAGCCCGGTCGTTATCGGCTCGCCGTTCGCTACTCGCCCTACTGGAAGGTCACCGGAGCCTGCGTCTTCCGCGGGAAGGACGGGATGGTCCGGCTGATGGCACGCCGGCGCGGGTACCTGATGCTCCGCTTCAAGGTCGACACGAGTCGAGCCCTCGCGACGATGGTCGGTCGCGGGCCTGCCGAGTGTCTCGCGCCTGGCTCTAGTCCGTAAGGAAGGCCGGCGGCTCTAGCGGATCCGCCTCGCGCCGCGGCCGAGGAGCCGCCATGCGTCCGACGACGCCTGCGAGGCCGGTCGCGATGACCGTGATCCAAACCTGCCCGGTCAGCCGCTCGTCGATCGTCGCGCCGAAGATGATGTTCGTGTCGTCGCGTGCCCCCCGGCGGACGACTTCAGCCGCTTCGTTCACCTCGTAGAGCGAGAGGTCGTCGCCGCCCGCGATCGAGAGCAGGATCCCACGCGCTCCGACGAGCTCGGTGTCGATCAGCGGCGAGCTGAGGGCACTCTCGGCGGCCTTGACGGCACGGTCCTCTCCGGTCGCGAAGCCGATGCCCATCAGCGCGGAGCCGGCGTCGTTCATGATCGTCTTGACGTCCGCGAAGTCCAGGTTGATGAGCCCGGGCATCGTGATCAGGTCGGTGATCCCCTGGAC
>CAZQAG010000017.1:0-39120 GCA_964591295.1 uncultured Gaiellales bacterium
GGCCGTGGGACCCAGTGGGACCCGACCCTCGTCGACCTCGTCCTGAGGTTGATCGAGACGGACGCGGTCAGCTTCGCCGCCGACGGTCTGCGGATCTCACAAGTGCTTCCGCGCCGAGCAGCCGCCGCGGTCCTTCGCTTTCCCGGCGCCAAGTCGCGTGACGAGCTCCTCGGCGGCGCACAGGAAGCCGCCCAATGAGTGCCCAGCCCCTTCGAGCCCAACCGCTTCGCTGCCTCGTCGCCGACGACCATCCGGCGCTCGTCGCAGCTGTCTCTGACTTCCTCGAGAACCAGGGATACGAGATCGTCGGTCAGGCACGCGACGGCCTCGCTGCGATTGCCAGCGTGCTGGAGATGAAGCCGGACCTGGCGCTCGTCGACTACCGAATGCCCCGTCTCGAAGGTGCTGAGCTCGTCGCTCAGTTGCGTGAGAACGCGCCCGACATGCTGATCGCGGTCTACACCGCAGACTCGGACGCGAGCATCGTCGCGGCGGTCTTCGAAGCCGGAGCGCACGCGCTGATCCTCAAGGACGCTCCGCTCAGCGATCTCGTTCATGCCCTGGACGCAATCCGCTCGGGCCGACGCTATGTCGATCCGGCTCTGGCCCGCGTGGCCCTCGGTGCTCCTACGGGCAAGCCGAGCCTCACTCCCCGCGAGGCCGAGGTACTGGCGCACGTCGCGGACGGTCTCTCGCACGACGAGATCGGCCGGCAGCTCTCGATCAGCCCGGAGACCGTACGAACTCACGTCCGCAAGGCCTGCGAGCGGCTGAACGCACGGACGCGCACCCACGCGGTCGCAACCGCGCTGCGGCTCGGCCTCTTCAACTAGGACGGTCTGGCCTCACTTCCGGGGGCGTCCCTCGAACGAGTGATCTCCGCCGAGCCTGCGTCGAAGCGTGGAGGGGCCGTACCCCGTTGGGGTGATTCCCAGGGGCAGGCGAACTCCTACGGTGCGGCTTGTAGCAAGGCGTAATGCGGCCCGCGCGGCCTGCGCGGAGAGAAAGGGTCACCTGTGAGATTTCGGTGCGGCCGAGGTTCGACGACCATGGAGACGACTCCACTGCGCGGCGCGCGCGTGAAGCTACTTCTCCTCGCTGCGATGACTGCGGCGATGCTGATCGCTCCGTCGTCCGCCTTTGCGGATGCGGCGCTCTCCGCGGGACTTGCCGACCGGGCCAGGGAAAACCCGACGGCGTCCTTCAAGGTCATCGTCCAGGGGACGTCTGGGAGGAAGACGGCCCGCATCGCCAACGAGGTTCTCGCCCTCCAGCTCGAGGATTTTGCGAGGGCGAAGGGGCTTAGGCATCGATTCGCGACCGTCAACGGCGTCGCGGCGCAGCTGACCGGCCGGCAGATCCTCGAGCTCTCCCGAAGGCCGTTCATCCTCTCGATCACCGAGGACGTTCCAGTCAGGGTGTCGAGTGGCGAGTACTCGAACATGCAGCGCTGGCCCTACGTCTCGAAGACCGCGCGGTTCTGGGCGGAGGCAGACAGCACCGGCTCCGGGCCGGCGCTCGCGGCGCCGACGATCGCGATTGTCGATTCGGGCATCGATGCCGGACGCGCGGACTTCGGCGGGCGCGTCGTCGCGCAGGTGAGGATGACCTCGCTGACGCCGAATGCGCCGGGGGACGGCCGTGGGCACGGCACCTTCGTGGCCAGCATCGCAGCCGGGGCGGCGAGTCGCTACTCCGGGGCCGTGCCGAACGCCGACCTCGTCTCGATCGACGTCACGGACGACAACGGCATGGCGATGACGAGTGACGTCATCGCGGCCTGTGACTGGATTCTCCAGAACAAGGCCCAGTACGGCATCCGCGTCGCAAACTTCTCTCTGCACAGCTCCCAACGCTCGACGTTCCGGTTCGATCCCCTCGACCGGGCGGTCGAGAAGCTCTGGTTCAGCGGGGTCGTGGTCGTGGCGGCAGCGGGCAACTACGGCGAGAACGAGAGCGGCGTCAACTACGCGCCGGGCAACGACCCCTTCATCATTACTGTCGGCGCGATGGACATCGCCGGCACGACCGGCGTCAACGACGACTTCGCGGCTCCCTGGTCGGCCTTCGGGCATACCCCCGACGGGTTCTCCAAGCCGGATCTCGGTGCACCCGGCCGCTACATGGTCGGAGCGGTGTCGCCGAATGCGACGCTTGCTCAGGAGCGTCCTGACCGAATCGTCGAGCCGGGCTACATGCAGATCTCAGGTACATCGTTCGCAGCACCCGTCGTCGCCGGGGCTGCCGCCTACGTGCTGGCCGAGCACCCGAGCTGGACTCCCGATCAAGTCAAGGGCGCACTGTTGCTGACGGCGCGGCCGACGCCCAACGCGGCGCCGGGCTCGTCTGGGGTAGGCGAAGTGAACGCGGCGGCGGCGGCGAACGTGACGGATCCACCGAACCCGAACCTCGCTCTGAACAGCTTCAAGATTCCCGACCCCGCGGGCGGCTCGGTCCCGGTCTTCGACCAGGCGACGTGGACGACGGCGGCGCAGAACGATGCTGCTTGGGACGCTGCCACGTGGACGACCGCGACCTGGACGACCGCGACCTGGACGACGGCGACCTGGACAACGGCGACCTGGACAACGGCCACCTGGACGACTGCGACCTGGGTGAGCGCGACCTGGACGTCGGCGACCTGGACGACTGCCACCTGGACGACCGCATACAACGACGCGACTTGGACCACCAGCGCCGAAACCGAGGCGAACACCGGCGGCGGCGAATGGATCGACCCGGATGAGCTTGCCGCTGCGGAAGCCGACCTCGGACTCTCGAGCCCGTAGGGACTACTGGGATGCAGGCACGCGAACTCCGAGCGAGCCGCGGTGCCGAGTCTGCGGACCGGCCGGCGGCTAAGGCCGACTTCCCACGGGGCGGGCAGCTCTACCTCCTCGCTCTGGGGATCACCACACTCGCTGCAGCCGCTCTCACCCTCATACCCGCGGGGCCGAGCGCCGGCGACTGGCTGACCTTCGCCCTCTTGGCCGGCGCGGCCTCGGTCGCGCAGTTCTTCCTCGTCGGCGGCGGCTCGTACCACGGGCTCCACACGGCGATCGCCTTCGTCATCGCGGGCGCGCTGCTGCTCCCGCCCGAGCTCGTTGCGCTGATGGCGCTCGTGCAGCATCTTCCGCACGGCCTCCAGCAGCGCTACCCCTGGTACATCCAGACGTTCAACGTCTGCAACTACACCTCTGCCGCGCTTGCCGCCTGGGGCGCGGCGCAGCTCGTCGGCGAGGTGGCGCCGGGAGACTCCCAGCTGCGTTTCGCTCTCGCCGGCGCTGCGGCCTCGGTCGTCTGGATTCTCGTCAACCACTTCCTGCTGGCGACCATGCTCCGTCTTGCGCGGGACAAGAGCTATCGCGAAAGCGGCCTCTTCTCGGTGAAGACGATGGCCATGGACCTCGTGGTAGCCGCGCTCGGAGTCGCGCTCGCGAGCTTCTGGCGCTCGAATCCCTGGTTGACGCCTGCGGTGATTGCGCCTCTCGTCGTCTCGCACCGCTCGCTTTCGATCCTCGCAATGCTGCGGGACAGCGAGGAGCGCTTCCGCGCCATGTTCGATTCGGCTGCGATCGGCACCGGCGTCCTCGATCTCGAGGGCAAGGTCGTGACGAGCAACCGCGCGCTCGAGCAGATGCTGGGCTATACGAAGGAAGAGCTTGTGAGCCTTACCGCCGCCGAGCTGACGCACCCCGACGATCGGTGCGGCGAGCTCGAGCTCTTTGCCGAGCTGGCGGACGGGAAACGAGAGGAGTACCGCCTGGAGAAGCGGTGCCTTGCCAAGGGCGGCGAGGTCGTCTGGGGCCATCACACCGTCTCGCTCGTCCGCGACGCGTTCACCAAGCCGAAGTTCGCGATCGCCATGCTCGAGGACATCACGCCGCGCAAGCAGGCCGAGGAGGAGCGCCTTCGCCTCGAGAGCCAGCTGCGCCAGGCGCAGAAGATGGAAGCCGTGGGGCAGCTCGCCGGCGGCGTGGCTCACGACTTCAACAACCTGCTGACCGCGATCCGCGGCTACAGCGAGTTCGCCCTCAACCGCCTGGGGTCCGAGAAATCGAGCATCCGCAAGGACATCGAAGAGATCGCCAAGTCGGCCGACCGCGCAAGCTCGCTCACCCGCCAGCTGCTCGCGTTCAGCCGGAAGCAGCTCCTGCAGCCACGAATCCTGCAGCTGAACGACGTCGTCGGCGAGGTGGACAAGATGCTCCGCCGGCTGATCGGCGAGGACATCGAAGTCGTGACGATCTTCGGGCGCGCGCTCGGGCGCGTGAAGGCCGATCCGGGTCAGGTCGAGCAGGTGCTCGTGAACCTGGTCGTGAACGCGCGTGACGCGATGCCGGACGGCGGCAAGCTCACCATCGAGACCACGAACGTGGACGTCGACGAGGAGTATTCGGCGGCGCACGAGGGACTCTCCGCCGGCCGCTACGTCATGCTTGCCGTTCACGACACCGGGCACGGCATCGACGCGGAGACGAAGAGCCGCCTCTTCGAGCCCTTCTTCACGACGAAGGAGCAGGGCAAGGGAACGGGGCTCGGGCTCGCGACCGTGTACGGGATCGTGAAGCAGAGTGGCGGCCATGTCATCGTCGAGAGCGAGCCGGGGAAGGGCGCGGCGTTCAAGGTCTTCCTGCACCGGCTCGAGGCCGGCATGGACGAGATCGAGCGGGTCGTGCACATCGAAGAGGAGCGGCCACGAGGCTCCGAGACCGTCCTGCTCGTCGAGGACGAAGAGGTCGTGCGCAACCTCGTGCGCGAGATCCTCGAAGGAAACGGCTATACGGTGCTCGAGGCCCAGAACGGCGCCGAGGCACTCGATCTCGGGCGCCGGGTGACGACGCCGATCCAGCTCCTCGTAACCGATGTCGTGATGCCGAAGATGAGCGGCCGCGAGCTCGCGGAGCGCCTCGTGACGATTCATCGCGAGACCCGCGTCCTCTACATGTCGGGCTACACGGACGGCGCGATCGGGCAGCACGGAGTGCTCGACCCGCACACGGAGTTTCTCCAGAAGCCCTTCACGTTCGACGACCTGGCCCAAAAGGTGCGGAAGGTGCTCGACGCCCCTCCGGCTACCGTAGCCGCGTAGCCCGCACCTCAAAACGGGGTCTGACCCCGTTAACCTTTACAGGGTCTGACCCCGTTAACCTTTACAGGGTCTGACCCCGTTAAGAGGCGGTTGTCGGTCGTGGGGATCGATACAGGGTTTGTGGACGAGCTTCCTGCGTTCGGCGACGAAACCGTGACGGTTTACAGCCGGGGTCTGACCCCGTAAATCTTTACAGGGTCTGACCCCGTTAAGGTTCGCCGTCTGGCCTCGCTCGCGGACAAGACGGCTGTCGTCACGGGCGCCTCGAGCGGGATCGGGGCAGCGATCGCGCGCGCCCTCGCCGAGGCCGGGGCCCGCGTTGCCGTCGGGGCTCGGCGCGTCGAGACTCTTCCCGACCGAGGGGGGCTGTACGCGTTCGACCTCGACGTCACCGACCGGGAAAGCTGCGAGCGCTTCGTCGAGCGGGCCTTGGCCGACCTGGGTGGCTTCGACATCGTCGTCAACAACGCAGGACTCGGCTTGGGCCGCGAGGCTTTCTGGGAGTCGAGCGATGAGGACGAGGCAACGGTGATCCAGACGAATGTGCTCGGCCTCATGCGAATGACGCGCCTTTCACTGCCGCACATCCGCGACGGTGGCCACATCGTCAACATCGGCTCGATCGCCGGGCGCCAGGCGTACGAGAACGCGGCCGTCTACGTCGCATCGAAATTCGCCGTTCGCGGGTTCACGTACGCGCTGCGCGAAGACCTTCTCGGCCGTCCGATCCGCCTGACGACGGTCGACCCCGGGCTCGTCGAGAGCGGCTTCTCGAAGGTCCGCTTCCGCGGTGACGAGGAGAAGGCGAAGCAGGTCTACGAGCGCGTCGAGGCGCTGACTCCGGACGACATCGCCGACTGTGTCCTCTTCGCGGTCACGAGACCCCTGCACGTCAACGTCGACGAGCTCGTGGTCAAAGCGCTGGCGCAGTCCAGCCCGACGAGAATTGCCCGCGACTAAATGGCAATCACGATCCTCGAGGGCTCGAACTTCTGCATCAGCGACCAGAACGGCGACTTCACGTTCACGACGAGCGGCCTCTACGCATTCGACACGCGCTTCCTCTCCCGCCTGGAGCTGAGGATCAACGGCGAGCGCCCCCTGCTGCTCTCCGCAGGCCGAGTCGAGTACTACTCGGCCGCGTTCTACCTGCGGAACCCGCTCGCCGGCGAGCTCGTCCAGGACGCGATCTCGATCGCCCGGCACCGCTTCGTCGGCGAGGGCATGCAGGACCGCGTTCTCATCCAGAACCAGAGCATGGAGAAAGTCGGCTTCGAGGTCGCGGTCGAGTTCGGCAACGACTTCGCAGACATCTTCGCGGTCAAGAACTTCGACTTCTCGCTCGGCGACCCGCTCAAGGCGCTTCCGCTTCCCGATCGGGCAGAGGCGCGCTACGAGGAAGCAGAGAACCAGTTCGTGCTGGAGGACGAGACCTTTCCCGCGCGGACGCAGGTGATCTTCTCGGAACGCGGCCATGTCGAGCAGGACCAAATGCGGTACTGGATCGAGCTCGAGCCTCGCGGGAGCTGGGAGCTGGGCATCGACGTAGTTCCCTCGCTCGAGAGCGAGGAAGTGCGGCCCCAGGTCGCCCACCGGCGATTCGGGGAGGAGCGAGAGCGCGTCGAGGCCTCGCTCACGGCGTGGAACCTGCGTGTTCCCAAGCTGCGCTCGACCTGGGACGACATGGACCATGCGTATCCGCGGTCGGTCGCGGACCTCGCCTCGCTCCGCCTGCGCGGCGGAAACGGGCTCGGCAACCTGCCCGCCGCGGGGATGCCCTGGTTCATGACGGTTTTCGGCCGCGACACGTTGATCACGTGCCTCCAGACGCTCATGTTCGGGACGGAGCTCGCCCAGAGCGCCCTCGAGGTCCTCGCCAAGCTCCAGGCGACCGAGGACGACCCGTCGATCGACGCCGAGCCCGGGAAGATCGTCCACGAGATTCGGCGCGGCAAGGCGGCAAGAAACTTCGGTGGCACCGCCTACTACGGCACGATCGACGCCACCCCGCTCTATCTCATCCTGCTCTCGGAGGTCTGGCGCTGGACGGACGACGCAGCGCTGGCGCGCCAGTTCAAGGAGCCGGCCATGCGCGCGCTCGGCTGGATCGACGACTGGGGCGACCGCGACGGCGACGGTTTCATCGAGTATGGGAAGCGGAGCGAGACGGGCCTCGACAACCAGTCCTGGAAGGACTCATGGGACTCTCAGCGCTTCTCAGACGGCTCGCTCGCGAAAGGCCCGATCGCTCCCGTCGAGGCACAGGGCTACGTCTACGACGCGAAGCGCCGCATGGCCGAGCTTGCCCGGGAGGTCTGGCGCGAGCGAGAGCTCGCCGAGCGGCTGGACAGCGAAGCCGAAGAGCTCCGCGAAAGCTTCGATCAAGCGTTCTGGACGGATGCGCGCGGCGGCTACTACGTGCTCGCGCTGGACGGAGAGAAGCGGCAGGTCGACTCGCTCTGCTCGAATCTCGGACACCTGCTCTGGAGCGGGATCGTCAAGCCGGATCGCGTCGACCAGGTCGTCGATCGGCTCATGGGCCCCGATCTCTGGTCCGGATGGGGCGTGCGGACGATGTCGGCGGCAGACGCGGGCTTCAATCCGCTCTCGTACCACAACGGCACGGTCTGGCCCCACGACAATTCCCTCATCGCCTGGGGCCTCGCGCGCTACGCCCGCTGGCAGGAGGCGCAGCGCATCATCCGCAGGATGTTGAACGCCGCGGGCCACTTCGAGTACCAGCTGCCCGAGGTCTTCGCCGGGCTGCCGCGGGCGGAGACGCCGTTCCCCATCGCGTACCCCACGGCCGCGCGGCCGCAGGCCTGGGCCGCGGGCGCTCCCGTGCTCCTCCTGCAGATCCTGCTCGGGTTGCAGCCCGACCGCAGGCAGTTCCACCTGCGCTCGATCATGCCCGGCGAGCTCCCGACCTGGGCCGGTTCGATCCGCCTCACGGGGATTCGCGCTTTCGACAAGGTCTGGGACGTGCGGGTCGAGGATGCGATGGTGCGGGTGGTAGAGAGTGAGTGAAAAGTTGCGCATCGCAGTTCTGTCGCCGGTGTGGTTTGCGGTGCCGCCGACCGGCTACGGCGGCATCGAGCTCGTCGTCTCGCTCTTGACCGAAGGGCTCGTCGACGCGGGCCACGACGTCACGCTCTTCGCCTCGGGCGACTCGCTGACGAAGGCGAATCTCTCGTACGTCTTCGCGGAGGCGCCGAGCGAGCTGATCGGGCGCTCGATGCCCGAGCTGCGGCACGCGCTCGCGTGCTACTCGCGCGCGGACGAGTTCGACGTGATCAACGACCACTCGGGAATGCCCGCAGCGGCCCTCGGCGGGGCCGTCCAGACGCTGGTCGTGCACACAGTCCATGGGCCGCTCGACACGCGCGAGGCCCAGGAAGGCTATGCGGGAATCGCCGCGGTCGCGCCGAGGGTCGGGCTGATCTCGATCTCCGAGAACCAGCGGCGCCCGATGCCCGACCTCCCGTGGGTGGCCACGATCCCGAACGCGATCGACCTCTCGCTCTACCCCTGCAAGCCGCACCGCGGCGACTATCTCCTCTTCCTCGGGCGCTTCAGCCCCGACAAGGGCGCCCATCGGGCGATCGCTGTCGCGATGGAGCTCGACATGCCCCTGAAGCTGGCGGGCAAGAACCGCGAGCCGAAGGAGCGGCAGTACTTCGCGGAGTTCGTCGAGCCCCACCTCGGTCACGGCGGGATCGAGTACCTCGGCGAGGTGTCGCACGGTGAGAAGGTCGAGCTCCTCCAGGACGCGCGTGCCACGCTCTTCCCGATCGAGTGGGAGGAGCCGTTCGGCCTCGTGATGGTCGAGTCGATGGCCTGCGGGACGCCCGTGATCGCGACCCGCCACGGCGCGGTGCCCGAGGTGATCGAGCATGGACGGAGCGGCATCATCGTCGACAACTATCGCCAGATGGCCGAGGCCCTCGAGCAGGCCGACGCTCTCGACCCGATCGACCTCCGCCGCTACGTCGAGGAGCTCTTCGCCCCGGAGCGCATGGTCAGCGACTACGTGCGCACCTATGCCGCAGCCTTGTCCCAGTAGCGCTTGAGGCCCGCATACGATTGCCAGAGCGGAGCCGCCCGCTCGTAGTACGGGGCTTCGTCCACTTCCTCCTCGAGGTCAGCGAGACCGGCCTCGACGAACTCCTCCTCGGTCATCCCCTGCCGAACCCGCTGCGCCCAGAGCCGTAGCTGCGTGCGGAGCCGGCGCAGATGGTCGCCCGGTTCCTCGACGACGCCGAAGTGGATGAGCGCGAGCCGCTCGGGGGCTCGGCGCTCGATCTCGTCCATCGTCCGCTCCCACGCGTCGAGGTCGATGTCCGGCGGCGGCGCCACCGGCATGACGTGGCGGTCGGGGAGGATGCGCACGCCGGCCGCGTCGCCTGCGTAGAGAGTCCCGTCCTCGCTCAGGTAGCAGACGTGGTGCGAGGCATGGCCGGGCGACGGGAAGCACGCGAGGCCGAGCACCTCGGCGCCGACGATGTGGACGTTCTCCTGCGGCACCGGAGCCAGCTCGCCCCAGAGCGTGTCGAACTCGTCGCCGTACAAGCGGCGCGCGCTGCCCTCGAGTCTGGAGGGATCGACGAGGTGCGGCGCGCCGATCTCGGAGACGTGCACGTGGAGCCCGGGGTGCTCCCGTACGAGCGAGCCCGCAGCGCCGGCGTGGTCTAGGTGGATGTGCGAGAGCAGCAGGTGGCGCAGGTCGGTGAGAGCGAGCCCACGCTCCGCGAGCCGCTCCTTCAGGGCGGGAATGCACGTCGACGGCCCGCAGTCGTTGAGCGCCAGGCCGTCGTCGGTCTCGACCAGGTAGACGCCGATGATGCGCTCTTCGCCCTGGTGGTGAAGGTCCATAGGATCCAGCGCAGCCACGCGCCGGATCCTATGGAGTGTGGTCCCGGGCCGCGGGCCCGGGACTCGCGGAAAGTACTTCGCACTTTCCGCGACTTAAAGCACGCCAGCCGAAGAAGGACTCCTCGGTTTCCCTCGCCCATGCCGGGGTCGAGATGGGCTGCTCCTACTTGGAGCAGCCCATAGACGGCGGCCGGTCGCTACCCGCCAAGCGGCAAGGACGCTAGTGTCAGGCTACGGCGTCCCGCCCGAAGCGGCGTCTCATGGCGATCGTCGCAGCTCCCAGGAGCAGGAGCGCCACGAAGAGCGCGCCGAGCCTTCCGGTCGAGAAGAACCCTGCCGAGCTCGAGGAGCGGACGTCCGGGGCGGTGGCGGGCACGTTCAACGTCTCCCTCAGCGCCGGGGCCACGAACCATCCGCCCTTGGTCGTCGTGTCCAAGATCTTCTGTCCGGGCGCCGTGTACGTGATCCCATAGGGCTCGGCGTACGGGTAGGCGTCCTGCTTGATGTAGAAGGTGTCGCTTTCGGGCCCGGGGACCGTGTAGTCGATCGTGTACTTCGGGCCGAGGTCGCCCTTGGGACGCTCCGACCGGATTGGGTCCGGCTGCTGCGCGAAGACGGCTGGGAAGAAGCCCGCGGCGTCCGCGAGTTGCATCAGCGACGAGCTGGAGTCGCTCTCGGAGCCTGTGAACTTGACCGTCTTGCCGAGCCCCGGCCCCTTCAACGATGCCTCCGACGGGCCCTTGGCGAGCGCCGCCGCCGGCAGCGCGAGCGCGACGAGCACGGCGATGACGAGCAAGCGCTTCATGAAAAGCTCCTTTCGAGGTGGCGTCTGCCGCCTCTACACCGCAGCGCGGCTCTCGGTTCCCTAGGTGCCGGCGGCGGCCGTCGAGCGGACGAGCGCAGCCTCGAGGTCGGCGATCAGGTCGTCGACCGACTCGATGCCCACCGAGAGGCGCACGAGGTTCGCGGGAGCTGCGAACGGTGAGTCCGCCGTGGACGCGTGGGTCATCCGCGCCGGATGCTCGATCAGGCTCTCGACCCCGCCGAGCGACTCTGCGAGCGTCCAGATCTTGGTGCGTCCGACGATCTCGACCGCCTCCTCCTCGGAGGCCGCGAGGAACGAGACCATCCCGCCGAAGTCCTTCATCTGCCGTTTTGCGATCTCGTGGCCAGGATGATCCGGCAAGCCCGGGTAGAGCACCTTCTCGACAGACTGGTGCGACCCGAGGTACTCGGCCACCCTGCGTGCGTTCGCCGAGTGCCGCTCCATCCGTAGCGCGAGCGTCTTCAAGCCGCGCAAGACGAGCCAGGAGTCGAACGGGCCGGGGACTGCACCGAGCGACTTCTGGAGGAAGTACAGGCGCTCGGCGATCGTCGGGTCGTTCGTCGCAGCGAACCCGCCGATCACATCCGAATGTCCGCCGATGTACTTCGTCGTCGAGTGGACGACGATGTCGGCGCCCAGCTCGAGCGGGCGCTGCAGGTAGGGCGTCGCGAAGGTGTTGTCGACGACGACCATTGCGCCCACCGCGTGCGCGGCATCGGCGGCCTTGCGGATGTCGATCACGTTCAGGAGCGGGTTCGTCGGCGTCTCGAGCCACACGAGCCGGGTCTTCTCGTCGATCCGGTCGGCCAGGCTCTCGTTGATCTCCTCGGAAGAGAGGAAGTCGATGTCGTATCCCTTCGGTGCATACACCTGCGAGAAGAGCCGGTAGGTGCCGCCGTACACGTCGTTGACGGAGACGATGCGCTCGTTCGGATGGACGAGATGCATGACCGTCGTCGTCGCGGCCATGCCCGATGCGAACGCGACCCCGTGCTCGGCACTCTCGAGCGAGGCGAGGCAGATCTGCAGCGCGGTTCGCGTCGGGTTCGCGGAACGCGAGTACTCGTAGCCCTTGTGCTGGCCGACCGCGTCCTGCGCGTAGGTCGAGGTCTGATAGATCGGCACGATCACCGCGCCGGTCGCCGGATCGGGCTCCTGTCCGTCGTGAATGGCGCGGGTCTCGAAATCCATATCCAGATATTAGTTACGAAGGCTGTCGCGCCAGCTGGACGGCACTCGGCGGGAGTACGAGACCTCCTCGGCGCCAAGCCAGCGACCCAGACGCGAGATCGCCTTTGCGACCGCAGGCCCGGCTGTCTCAGGCGCTCCCTCCTCGGCGAAGACGGCATTGACCCTGAGCACTTTGGCCTTGCGGTCCATCGTTGGGTCGACGCGGCCGATGAGCCGGTCGCCGTGCAGGATCGGGAGCACGAAGAACCCGAACTCGCGCTTGCTTGCCGGGACGTAGATCTCGAGCCGGAAGCGGAAGCCGAAGAGGGCCTGCGTCCGCTCGCGGTTCCGGATCAACGGATCGAACGGGGAGAGGAGCGTTGCCTGCCGCGAGCGCCGCGGCTCGGCGTCCGGGTGCACGAGCCGTCTCCCCAGGCCTTCGACCTCCGCCACGCGACCGATCTGCTGGGCGGCCTCGCGGATACCCGGGTAGGGGCCGCCGACCCAGGGCTCGAGGTGAACTTCCTGGGGCGTCGCGACGCCGAGTCCGCGCAGCGAACGGTCGGCGGCCCGGCGCACGACCTCTCGCAGAGGCGGCGAGGCTGACTTTCGCACGCGCTCCGGCACGACGCGCTCGGCGACGTCCCACAGCCGTTGGCCGCCCTGGCGCTTCGAGACGAGCACCTTCCCCTGCAGAGAGAGCATCTCGAGCATCCGAGTGAGGTTGCGATCGTTCGTCCAGCCGGTCGACTCCCAGGGGCGCACCGGAACGTCTGCGAAATCGATCTCCCGCAAAGCAAGAGGCCCGTTTCGGCGGAGCTCCGCGAAGATCCTGCGTTGCGCGGCGTCATTGACCGTCAACCAGCGCTTGATGCGCTCGTTCCAGGCCGGAAGGTGGGTGGCTGGATAACGGCGCATCGCCGACCGATGGAACGGATAGTCCTCGGTCGGCACGATCGCGGCGGAGAACTCGTAGAGCTCGCGTTCGTCGAGCAGCCGCTGCAGCTCCTCGACGGAGTAGTTCCCGAGCCGGCTCCACAGGATGAGCAGATGGTTTCGTTCGACGGCACGCGTTGGGTCGAGCTGGAGATAGCCGATGTGCCGAACCACGTCGAGGATCGACGTTCCGCGCTGCGCCGGGAGCAGCTGCCCGGCGACGGCCATGCGACGCGCGTCCGCGAGCGAGAGCTTCATCGATCCGCGTTACAAAGGCTGTCCCGCCAGATGGACGGGACCCGGCGCGAGTACGAAATCTCCTTCGCGCCCAACCACTTCGCGAGTCTGCGAGTCGCGCCCGCTATTCCCGGCCCCGCGCCGGCCGGGGCACCGGGCTCGGCAAAGACGCCCTTGATGTGCATCGCCTCGGCCTTGCGGTCGTAGACGGGCTCGATGCGACCGATCAGACGGTCGCCGCGGAGGATGGGGAGGACGTAGTACCCGTACTCGCGCTTCGCCTTCGGGACGTACATCTCGAGCCGGTAGAAGAAGTCCCAGAGCGCCTCGGCCCGGTCGCGGTTCTTGACGAGGCCGTCGAAGGGCGACAGGAACGTCACGCGCGAAGGCACGGGGCGACCGTCCGCGCCCGGATGCGCAACGAACCCGCGCGTCCCAAGGCGCACGCCCTGGGCTCGGAATTGCTTCTCCTCGAGGAGGCGACGCGCATCAGCGAGCGGCACCGTCTCGGTTTCCGGATACCAGCGCTCCGCGAGGTCCCACAGCCGGTGGCCCGACTGCCGGCCCGCGACCGCGATTCGGCCTCGACGGTGAAGGAGCTCCAGCATCCACGTCAGCTGGGCGCGGGTGCCCCACCAAACGGTCCGCTCGTCGGCGCGCGCGGCGTGGTGCTCGAGCTCACGCGAAAGCAGCGGCCCTCGCCGCTCGAGTTCGCGCAGCACGTACCTCCGCAGCCCCGCTTGCTCCTTCAGGAACTCCTTCGCCCAGCGCTGCCACTTGTAGTGGCCCCAGGGCTCTCGCATCCGCGCGCGAATGAGCGGTAGGTCCTCGATCGGGTAGATGAACGCGTTCCACTCGAACAGCTTCTTGCGCTTCCACAGGAGCCGATCGAGCTCCGCGCGGTCGTATGGCCCAAGCCTGCTCCAGAGGACGAGGTACTGCGGAGGCGCGACCGTCGAGATCGGGTCGATCTGAAGGCGGCCCAACCGGCGAACGGTGTCGAGCACGCCCCTCGCTGAGCCGTCGAGGCGCTGAGCGCGCACGGCGATGCGGCGCGCCTCGGCCGGAGCGACCTCCCTCACCGTCGGTGTGCGAGGTACTCGAGCAGGTCGGTGCGCGTGAGCACGCCGATCGGCTTGCCCGCTCGAGCGACGACGACCGCGTTCGCGCGCCCGCCGCTCAACGTCGAGAAGACCTCGTCGAGCTTCTCGTCGGCGTCGAGTGCGGCCAGCGGAGGCTGCATCGCCGACGAGACGTTTTCGTGCAGCGCATCCGGGTTCTTGAACACCCGGTCGAGGAGATCGCGGTCCTGGAGCGAGCCGATCACATCGGCCAGGGAGTCGAGCTCGCCGTCTCGCACGACCGGCAGCTGCGAGATCCCGTACTGCTGCATCAGGTCGATGGCCTCGCCGACCTTCTGGTGCGACGCGATCGTGATCAGGTCCGGGACTTTGGGCTCCTCGGTCTTCTTCGCGCTCAGCACCTCTTCGATCGTCGGCGAGGGCGCGTCGCGCTCGAGGAACCCGAGGTCGAGCATGTAGTTGTCGTCGTAGAACTTCGAGAGGTACGGGCGGCCGCTGTCGGGAATCAGGGTGACGACGGTCTTGCCCTTGCCCAGCTGCTTGGCGACCTCGATCGCCGCATGGACGGCGGTGCCGCCCGAGCCACCGATCAAGAGGCCCTCCTCCCGCGCCATTCGCCTGGCCGTGATGAACGAGTCCTTGTCGGACACGGTCACCCACTGGTCGACGATGTCGCGGTTGAAGGTCTCGGGGTAGAAGTCCTCGCCGACGCCTTCGACGAGGTATGGATGCATCTCGTCCTCGCCCGAGGTGTAGATCGAGCCCTCGGGATCGGCGCCCACGACGAGCAGGTTGGGCTTCTGCTCCTTCAGGTACTTGCCCGTGCCGGAGATCGTCCCTCCGGTGCCGACGGCGATTACGAGCGCGTCGATCTCGCCGCCGGTCTGCTCCCAGATCTCGGGGCCCGTCGTCTCGTAGTGCGCATCCGGATTGCCCATGTTCGTGTACTGGTCCGGCTTGTAGGCGCCGGGGATCTCCTCGGCGAGGCGGTCCGAGACCGAGTAGTAGCTCTCAGGCGACTCGGGCGCGACCGCGTAGGGGCAGATCACGACCTCGGCGCCGTACGCGCGGAGCAGCGAGATCTTCTCCTGGCTCATCTTGTCGGGCATGACGAAGATGCAGCGGTAGCCCTTGAGCGCGGCCGCGATCGCGAGACCCACGCCCGTGTTGCCCGAGGTCGGCTCGACGATCGTCCCGCCCGGCTTGAGCTTTCCGGCGCGCTCAGCCTCTTCGATCAGCTTGATCCCGATCCGGTCCTTGACCGAGCCGCCGGGGTTCATGTACTCGAGCTTCGCGACGACTGTCGCGGCGTCCTCGGGGACGATGCGCTGGAGCCGCGCGAGCGGCGTGTGGCCGACGAGGTCGAGGACGGTCGGGTACTCGCGCGCCATTGTCGATTAGCTTAGTAGTGCTGGACATCTTTGGCCGCGACCGACCTGTCCCGATTCGGGAGTTGCGACGCCCCTGTCTGCGCCTTACAGTCGCCAGTCGTGTGATTCGCTCACAGCGATGAATATCTTCATCTCACACTCCTCGCGCGACAAATGGGTTGCTCATCAGATTGGAAAGGAGATCGCAGCTCTGGGTGGGGAGACGTGGTTCGATGAGGTCGACATCGAGACCGGGGACGAGGCTGAAGCCCGGATGCGCGAGGGGCTTGAAGCGTGTTCAGAGCTTCTCGTGCTGTTGAGTCCCTGGTCCGTAGACCGCCCCTACGTGTGGATGGAGATCGGGGCAGCCTGGATGCAAGGCAAAAGAGTCGTCGGCATCCTCCACCACCTCACGCGGAGCGAGTTGATCGAGCGAGATGGAGCCCCGGCTCTTCTGAAAGGCATCAAGCTCCGCGACCTGAACGATCTCGATGGTTATCTTGTGGAACTGCGAAGGAGGATTCGCAAATGAGCGACACGACAAAAGCGGCAGTCTTTATCTCGTATTCGTCGAAGGACTCGCAGTACGCCCGCGCGCTTTCACGTGCGCTCGAGGAGAGAGGGCTCGGCAACTGGTATGTCCGCCTCGCGCGAACCGAGGAACCGGTTCGACGTCAGCTCGAGCAGGCGCTCGAATCATCGTCGCTCTATGTCTTCTTGCTCTCCGAAGATGCGCTCACGTCCCCCTCGATCTTCTTCGAGCTAGGCGCTGCTCTCGGGAGCGGCAAGCGGATAATGCCGATCTATTTCTCTGACAACGTTTGGCGCCGCGCCCGAACGTATCTGCCTACCTCGACAACGGAGCTTCAAGCGATCAACGCGCGGGATCTCAAGCCAAAGCAGGTGGCGGACAAAGTGGTCGCTGCTCTCGCCGAAGCCGCGTAGCAGTCACTCAATGACGGAAGTGGCGCCGGTGTGTAAAGACCATCGTCGCGCCCGCTTTCTCGACTGCGTCGATCACTTCCTGGTCGCGCTTCGAGCCGCCCGGCTGGATGATCGACTCGACGCCCGCTTCCAGGGCGAGCTCCGGTCCATCCGCGTACGGGAAGAACGCGTCCGAAGCTAGTACGGAGCCGGCTAGGTCATGGCCGAAAGCTCGGGCCTTGTCGACCGCGATCCGTACGGAGTCGACGCGGCTCGTCTGACCCGCTCCGATGCCAAGGGTTTGCAGCCCCTTGGCGATCACGATCGCATTCGACGAGACGTTCTTGCAGACCCGCCAGGCGAAGAGGAGGTCGCCCCATTCGTCCTCGGAGACCGAGCCGGTGACGACCTCCATGGTCTCGCGGGCCTGCACGTCCCAGTCCCGGTCCTGGACGAGCAAGCCGCCGTAGACACGCTTGTAGTCCTTCTCGCCGAGGTCGAAGCGACGCCGCTCGCGGTCGACCAGGATGCGCGTGTTCGGCTTCTGGCGCAGAGCTTCGAGTGCCTCCTCGTGGTAGTCGGGCGCGAGGAGAACGTCGACGAACTGGGTCGAGAGCTGCACGCCCAGCTCGGCGCCGACCGCCCGGTTCATGACGCAGACCATCCCGAAGGCAGAGAGAGGGTCGGAAGCAAGCGCCTTCTCGTAGGCCTCTTCGACTGAGCCTGCGACCCCAACCCCGCACGGGTTCGCGTGCTTGATGATCACGCAGGCCGGCAGCTCGAACTCACGGAGAAGCATCCGTCCCGCGTTGAGGTCATACAGATTGATGAAGGAGAGCTGGCGCCCGTGTAGCTGTTGCACCTGCGAGAGGAGATGCCGCCGGGCTCCCACTTCGGAGTAGTAGGCGGCTCTCTGGTGCGGGTTCTCCCCGTAGACGAGGTCGGTCACCTTCTCGAAGCTCGGGATCAGCAGCTCTGGGAAGGCATCCCGGTCGGCGAACCAGCGCGCGATCGCCGCTTCGTACGCCGCGGTGATCGAGAACGCTTCAGAGGCGAGCGCCCGGCGCGTCTCGAGCGCGATCCCTCCCGACTCGCGGAGCTCGGCCAGGATCGTTCCGTACCGCTCGGGTCGCGACACGGGCGCGACATGGGCGAAGTTCTTCGCGGCCGCGCGCAGCATCGAGGGCCCGCCGACGTCGATCATCTCGACCGCGTCCGCTTCCGTGACGCCGTGCCGCGAAACGACCTGCGTGAAGGGGTAGAGGTTCACGCAGACGAGGTCGAACGGACGGATGCCGTGCTCGTCGAGGGCGGCGAGGTCGTCGGGGTGGTCGCGGCGGGCAAGGATGGCCGCGTGAATGCGGGGGTGGAGCGTCTTGACCCGTCCGCCGAGCAGTTCCGGGACCTCGGTCAGATCCTCGACGCGCTTGACGTCGATCCCGTGCTCTGCGAGGTGGTCCGCGGTACCCCCGCTCGCGACGAGCTCGACGCCCAGGTCGGCGAGGCCGCCCGCGAACTCGGCAAGCCCCGTCTTGTCGAAGGTCGAAAGCAACGCGCGCTCGATCACGAGAGCAGCTCCCGCACGGCCTTCGGCAGCAGGCGGTGCTCGACGGCCTTGACGCGCTCGCGCAGCGACTCGACCGTGTCGTCCTCGTGAACCTGGACGGGCTCGGCGGCGATCACGGCTCCGCTGTCGACCCCCTCGTCCACGTAGTGCACGGTCGCAGCCGTCTCCTTCGCGCCGGCGGCCAGCACGTCCTCGATCGGGTGGGCGCCCGGGAACTCTGGCAGCGGGGCCGAGTGGGTGTTCACGATCCGGCCGGGGAAATGGTCGAGGAAGATGGGGCGAAGGAGATGCATGTAGCCGGCGCAGACCACGAGCTGGACCCCGTGTTCCGAGAGCCACTCGGCCATCGCCTTGTCGCGCGTGTCGCGGCTCTCGTAGTCCTCCAGCTCGAAGACCTGCGACGGGATCCCTGCGGCCCAGGCCCGCCCGAGCGCGGGCACGCCG
This sequence comes from uncultured Gaiellales bacterium, assembly GCA_964591295.1. Lineage (GTDB taxonomy): Bacteria > Actinomycetota > Thermoleophilia > Gaiellales > Gaiellaceae > VAXT01. The sequence goes on from CAZQAG010000017.1 coordinate 18,521, forward strand.
GCCTTGTTCGAGGCAACCGCTGCGACCGGCAGACCCTCGTCGATCAGCGCCTGGAGGTTCGTACCCGCGCCCGAGACGAGGACGCCGATCACGTGATCCTCCCGATCACCTGGCCGGCGCCCGCATCGGCCGCGGGCACGACGGCGCACATCCCGATTCCGACGTTGAACACGCGTCGCTGCTCGTCCTCCCCGACTCCCTGCTCGGTCAACCAGGCGTAGACGGGCGGGCGCTCCCAGGCGTCCCAGTCGACCTCGACGCTGCGGCCTTCGGGGAGGACGCGCGAGAGGTTTCCCAGGATGCCGCCGCCCGTGACATGGGCGAGGGCCTTCACGTCTGCACGCTCGCGTAGCTCCCGCACCTCGTCCACGTAGAGCCGGTGCGGCTCGAGCAGCAGGTCGGCGTCGAAGTCGCCGTCTCCGACGAGCTTCCGCACGAGTGAGAAGCCGTTCGTGTGCAGACCGGAGGAGGGGAGGCCGAGGACGACGTCGCCGGCCTCGACTCGGGCGCCGTCGATTACCCGGTCACGAGTGACGAGCCCGACGCACGTGCCCGCGAAGTCGAGCTCCTCGTCGCGATAGACCCCGGGCATCTCGGCTGTCTCGCCGCCCAGCAGCGCGCAGCCCGCGGCCCTGCAAACGTCCGCCGCACCTTCCACGAGCTGGGCGACCTGCTCGAGCTCGAGCGAGTGGCCGGCGACGTAGTCGAGAAAGAAGAGCGGCTCGGCCCCGGTGCAGAGCACGTCGTCGATGCAGTGCGCGGCGAGGTCGGCGCCGGCAGAGCGGAGCCGTCCGGCGCGGCGCGCGAGCACGAGCTTCGTGCCGACCCCGTCCGTCGAGGCGGCGAGGAAGCGCTCGGCGTCGAGCGGGTAGAGGCCTGCGAATGCGCCGAACCCGGTCGCGCCCGTGGACTCGACAGCGGCACGCAGCCGTTCGACGATCGAATCGGCGAGCGCGAGTGAGACCCCGGAGGCCTCGTACGTCTTCCCCTCCACCTTCTCTACGAGTTTAAGCGCAGGAGCGGCCTACACTCGGCGGATGGTGCTTGCGCACTCGGCGTGGACGTGGTCCTTCGAGCCGCTCCAGCTCGTCCCGCTGGCGATCGGCGCGCTCCTGTACGCCAAGCGGGCCCGGACACTCGCGCGGCGCGGTACGTCGGTCGCGAGGTGGCGTTCCGCTCTGTTCGGTCTCGGGATCGCGCTCGTGACCGTCTCGCTCGTCTCGCCGATCGCATCGCTCGGCGAGGAGGAGTCGTTCGCAGCCCACATGGTCCAGCACCTTCTTCTCGGGGATCTCGGACCGCTGTGCATCGTCGCCGGGCTGACCGGGCCGATCCTGCGGCCACTCCTGTCCGTACGGGCGATTCGAGCTCTGCGCTTCCTCGCCCACCCGCTCGTCGCGCTTCCGCTCTGGACCGCGAACCTCATGCTCTGGCACCTGCCGAGCCTCTGGGAGGCGGCGCTACGGCACGAGTCCATCCATGCCCTCGAGCACGTGTTCTTCTTCACAACGGGCGCGATCATGTGGGCGGCCGTCGTCGAGGTGCTTCCCGGCCCGGAGTGGTTCGGCACGGCCGCGAAGATGGGCTACATCGCCGCCGTCCGCGCGGTCTCCACCATTCTCGGCAACGTCCTCGTGTGGGCGGGGGCGCCCTTCTACGTTCTCTACGAGGAAGCCGATCGCCCCTGGGGCATCTCGGCCTCGGCCGACCAGGGGATCGCGGGCGGGATCATGATGATCGAAGGCTCGCTCGTGACGGTCGGCGCGCTCGCCTGGCTCTTCCTGCGGCTCGCGAAGGAGGGCGAGCTGCGCCAGGAGTTGCTCGAGCGAGGCCTCGATCCGCGCGCGGTGCGCCGAGCCGTCCGTTATGGACGCGGGCAAGAGCTGTCTGGCTCGTCGTGAGCGCCTGGGAGGGTCTGGCGGGATACTGCTCGGCACAGCTGTATTCGGCCAGACCCTCCTACTAGTATCCCCACGGCCGAAAACCAGAGATAGTTCCCGGACACGCGCTTTGAAAGGAGAACGCATGGCGACACCGCCCGAGCAATCGTCCCGACCGAGCTACGGCTACCACCCCGGGGCGTCGCTCGACTTCGCACGGCTGCCGATCCCCGGCAACGCCGAGTTCCTCGTCTACGTGATCTCGTTGATCGTCTTCCTGCTCGTTGCGCTCATCGACGACCACGTGGACGCTGGAGCCTGGATGACCGCGGCCACGGTCGTCACCGCGGCGTACCTGCTCTCGCGCGGGATCGCCAAGGCGAGCCGCGTTCTAGAGCAGTAGATCTACTGGGTGCCCCTGGCGGGCCGCAGGCCCGTCAGGGCGCCGCGAGCGAGACGTGCGAGCGGCGTAAGCGTGCTTATCGGCGGCGCCATCACAGCGTCCTGAGTCTGTGCGTTCAGGTGCGTCCAAGTCGCGCCGTAGCCGTTGAGCGGCGTGACGATGCTGAAGACGTCGACCCCACGCACGATGTCGTTCGCGTAGATCTTCCCGTTGTACCAGTACGACGACCACGTGTCGGCCACCCCCCGGCCACCTGTGGCGCGGAAGAAGGCGACCTCCGCCGGCGCGGAAGGATTCGTGAAGTCGACAACGCTGGTCCCGCCCTCATACCAACTCATCACGAGGAGGTAGCGGTCGTCAACCGGCATGAAGTTCCCATTGTGGGAACCGCAGTACCTGCCTGAGCCCAGATTGCGCGGAGTCATGAACGAGCTCATCAGGGCCCGGTCGCTGACCCGGAACATCCAGACCTTCCCGGTTGTCGCAGTCGAGCTGCAGCCGTGGTTCGAGAAGGTTTCATCGTCGAAGACCACATACTGGCCGTCCCAGGTGAACTCGGCGGAGTGCCAGTAATTCACCGAGGCATGGTCGATACGCGCGATCGGGCTGAGCGTGCCGGGGCTGGCCGGATCCGAGATGTCCCAGAACTGCCCCTCGCTCTCGCAGGACGCGGCCGCGAGATCGATCGCGAGGAACACGGTGATGTCGTGGCATCCCCTCAGGCCGGAGATGAGGCGCGGCTCGGCGATGACGCTCGCCGTCTCGGGGGCGTCGAGCGGAACGGCGACGATCGGGATCCTGTTGTGCGGGATCTGGCAGTAGGGCCCGGCCGAGCTCGCCGCGGTCGTCGCGTAGATCAGGAGGCGGTTGTTCGCCGGATCCGGGACGAGAGTCTGGGTGTGAGCTCCGCAATTCGTCCGCACGGCGCGGAGGTAGACCGGGCTTGCGGGATCCGTGATGTCGAAGATGCGAATCCCCTCGAAGCCGAGCGGATCGCTCACGCTCGTGTCGGTCGAAGCATTCTGGCCGCACACGGTGTCGCCGTTCCGCTGGGGCTGATCGTTGCCGAGGAACAGGAGCATCCGGCCGTTGTGATTCCACAACGAGACGTCGTTCTGCGGCCCGCGGCAGAGGTACGACACGTAGAGCTGGCGCGTCTGCTTGTTGAAGATGCGGAAGCCGTCGTAGTTTCCCGAGACGCCGGTGTCGCCCCAGAAGGCGATGTCCGAGTGGGTCCGGGTCGGGCCCTCTGGCAGGCTCCAGTCGAGCCGCATGTTCGGGCTGTTCACCGACGAGCCCGCGCCCGGCAGCAAGAAGGCTGCGGCGCAGGCGAGGACGAGCAGATATCCGAAACGGGACAATCGTCTACCCGGTTCCGCTGGACAGACGCGCGATGGGCGACATCGCCGCGATCGAGGGTGGGAGCAGGTCTTCCTGGGTCTGCGGGTTCAAACGCGTGAAGGTCGCGGCGTAGGCGGTGCTCCGTGTGACGATGTTGAAGACGTCAATTCCCCGCGTGATGTCGTTCGCGTAGATCTTGCCGTTGTACCAGTACGACGACCAGGTGTCGGCGGCGCCGCGGCCGGCGATCCCCTTGTAGAAAGCGACCTCCGCCGGGGCGGCAGGGTTCGTGAAGTCGACGACGCTCGTGCCGCCCGAATACCAAGCGGCGACGAGCAGATACTTCCCGGCGACGGGGATGATGTTCCCGTTGTGCGAGGAGCAGTAGCTGCCCTGAGGCCGGGGGATCATGAACGAGCTCTGGAATGCCGCGTCGCTCACCCGGTAGATCCAGACCTTCCCGTTGCTGCCCGACGAGCAGTTTCCGCTGCCCTCGTCGTCGAAGACGACGTACTGGCCGTCCCAGGTGAACTCGGCCGAATGCCAGAAGCCCACCGAGCTAGTGTCGATGTGCGTCGCGTTCAGGGTCCCGGGGTTGGCCGGATCTGTGATGTCCCAGAGCTGGCCGTCGCTCATGCAAGACGCCGCCGCCTTGTGAATGGCGAGGAAGACTGTGATGTCGTGGCAGCCCACGGCGCCGCTGTAGCTTGGCGCGGAGATCTGCGGCTGAGAGATCACGCTCGCGGTCTCCGGTGCGTCGAGCGGAACCGAGACGATTGAGATCTTCGCAAACGGCTGCTGGCAGTTCGTCCCGATGTTGTTGGAGCCGATCGGGTACGACGACACGTAGAGCAGCAGGCGGTTGTTGGCGGGGTCAGGGATCAGTGTGTTCGTGTGCGAGCCGCAGTCGGTGCGCACCGCCCGCAGGTAGACCGGATTGGTCGGATCCGTGATGTCGAAGATGCGGATGCCCTCCCAGGCCAGGGGATCGTTGGCGTTCGTGTCGGTTGACGTGTTCTGGCCGCAGACCGTGTCGCCGTTTCGCTGTGGCCTGTCGACCGAGAGGAAGAGGAGCATCCGGCCGTTGTGGTTCCAGAGCGAGACGTCGTCCTGGGGCCCTCGGCAGAGGTACGAGACATAGAGCTGGTGTGTCTGCTTGTTGAAGATGCGGAAGCCGTCGTAGTTGCCGGCGACGCCGGTGTCGCCCCAGAAGGCGATGTCCGAGTGCGTCCGGGTCGGCCCATCCGGCAGGCTCCAGTCGATCCGCATGTTCGGGCTGTGCTGGTCGGTGTTGTGGCTCGCTAGCGCAGGCGCGCTAAACGCGAAGAAGGCAGTCGCGAGCAGGGCTCCAAAGAGAAATCGAGGAATCGCGATCACGCCGACGGGATCTTAGGAGGTTCTCCTACGCGTGACTAGGCTCGAATCGCGTCTTCGCGACCTTATGACCCTCCGGAATCTTCGTCGGATACTCCCGCGTGAAGCAGGCGCGGCAGAACTCGTTGGCCGGTCTCGTCGTGGCCGCCTGTGCTCCTTCGAGCGAGATGTACGCGAGAGAGGTGGCGCCGATCTGCTCGCGCACCTCGTCAACCGACCTCGACGAGGCCACGAGCTGCTCCTCGTCGGCGAAGTCGATTCCGTAGAAGCAGGGCGACACGATCGGAGGCGAAGAGATCCGGACGTGCACCTCCTGCGCCCCGGCTCCGAAGAGGAGCTCAACGATCTTGCGAGTCGTGTTTCCACGAACGATGGAGTCGTCCACGAGCACGAGGCGCTTCCCCGCCACCTCGGAGAGCGGGTTGAACTTCAGGCGGATGCCCTGCTCGCGAAGGCCCTGGTCGGGCTCGATGAACGTACGGCCGACGTAGCGATTCTTGATCAGTCCCTCGGAGTACGGGATCCCGCTGCGGCGCGCGAACCCGATCGCGGCAGGGGTTCCGGAATCAGGCGCCGGCAGGACGAAGTCCGCCTCAACGCCGGCCTCCTCGGCGAGCCGCTCGCCCATCCTGATGCGTGCCGCGTGCACCTCGATGCCCGCGAGGGTCGAGTCGGGCCGAGCGAGATAGATGAACTCGAAGAGGCAGAGAGCGCCTGCTCCCGCCTGGGGCACGGCCTGCGCCGAATGGACGCCCTCCTCGTCGATCACGACGAGCTCCCCCGGTGCGATCTCGCGCTCGTGCTCGGCGCCGACGAGGTCGAGCGCGCAGGTCTCGGAGGCCAGGACGGGATCGCCGTCGATTCGACCGAGGTTGAGCGGCCGGAAGCCATGCGGGTCGCGGAAGCCGACTAGCTTCCCGTCGGCCAGCGCGACGACTGTGAACGCACCCTCGAGCCTGCGCATCGCTCCCGCGACCGCCTCCTCGAGCGGAGCCGGATCGTTGGCGATGAGCGCGGCGATCACCTCGGTGTCGGAGGTGGTGGCGAGGAGCACTCCCTCGTCGATGAGCTGCTCGCGCACCTGCTCGACGTTCGTCAGGTTGCCGTTGTGGCCGAGGGTCACCGTTCGAGCCTTGCCGTGCTGGACGATCGGCTGCGCGTTCGTCCAGTGCGTCGAGCCGGTCGTCGAATACCGAGTGTGGCCGATCGCGACCTCGCCCTGGAGCCCGCTCAGGTTCTGCTCGTTGAACACCTGGGCGACGAGGCCCATGTCCCGCAGGACCGTGAGACGCCCGCGGTCCGACACGGCAATGCCCGCGGACTCCTGCCCGCGGTGCTGGAGCGCGAAGAGCCCGAAGAACGCGACGCGGGCAACGTCACGGTCCGGCGCACGAATGCCAAAGACACCGCACATCTAGTCAGTCAGCTCCCAGGCTTGCCGCAGTTGCTCGACGGGGACCCCGAGCAGAGTAGCGCCGCCGGCGGTGCCGATGCGCGGGAAATCGAGATCCGCGCTAGAGGCAAGGATCGCCTGACCGCCGCCCTCGCCGAAGAGCGCGAGCGCGTCGGCCGGTAGGTCGAGCTCCGCGCCGAGCCCGCTTGCGATGGCAGCCTCGGCGAGCGCGACTCCCAGGCCGCCTTCGGCTGCGTCGTGGACGAGGGAGCACGTAGGGGCCACGTGCGCCAAGGCAGCGACGAGCGCGGCTTCGGCTGCGAGGTCGAGCGGCGCCGGTCGGCCTGCGAGCTCTCCGTAGAGAGCCTGGTACGCGGAGCCGTCGAGCGAGAGCCGCGGGCTGCCCGCCAGGAAGATGGCGTCGCCCGCGTTCCAGGTGCCGGGTACCTCGCGCACGTCGGCGACTAGACCGACGCAGCCGACGACCGGAGTGGGGTGGATTGCGCGGCCGTCCGTCTCGTTGTAGAGCGACACGTTTCCGGAAACGACCGGAATGTCGAGCGCCTCGCAGGCGGCCGCCATGCCCTCGATCGCCTCGGCCAGCTCCCATGCGATCTCCGGCTTCTCCGGGTTCCCGAAGTTCAGGCAGTCGGTGATCGCAAGCGGCTCGCCGCCGGCGCAGGCGACATTGCGCGCCGCCTCGAGCACGGCGAGCGCGCCGCCCGTATGGGGGTCGAGTCGGGCGATCCGGCCCGAGCCGTCCAGGCTGACGGCGAGGCCGCGGTAGGACGGACGAAGGCGGAGCACCGCCGCGTCGAGCCCGGGCCGGCGGACAGTGCGCGAGCCGACGAGGTGGTCGTACCGGCGATAGATCCAGGCGCGGCTGCGGATGTTCGGCGACGCGAGCAGCTCGAGCAACGCGCGATCGACGCTCGGGCCCGTGGGCGCCGGCGCAGGCTCGGCGGCGGGCCTGCGCCGACGCGGAACCTCGTAGCGGGGAGCCTCGTCGGTGAGGTGGGCGGCCGGGATCGAGCCGACCAGGTCGCCGTCGAAGTAGGCGCGGAGCTCGCCCGTCTCGGTCACCTCGCCGATCGGCGAGTGGTCCAGCTCCCAGCGGGCGCAGACCTCTTCGACCGCGGGCACGTTCTCGGGCCGGACGACCGCGACCATCCGCTCCTGGCTCTCCGAGATCATGATCTCCCAGGGCTCCATCTCCTCTTCGCGCAGGGGCACGCGGTCGAGCTGAACGTCGATGCCGCCGTCGCCATCGGCCATCTCCGCGAGCGAGGATGCGAGCCCGGCGGCGCCGCAGTCCTGGAGCGACTCGACGAGGCCACGCTCGACAAGCTCGAGGCTCGACTCGATCAGCTTCTTGCCGGTGAACGGGTCGCCGATCTGGACCGTGGGCCTCTTGTCGGCGTCCTCCTCGCCCAGTTCCTGGCTTGCGAGCACGCTCGCGCCGCCGATGCCGTCTCGGCCGGTCGTCGCGCCGTAGAGGAACACGACGTTGCCGGTGCCGCGCGCCTGCGCCTTCAGGACGCGTTCGGTGGGGAGGAGTCCGACGCACATCGCGTTGACGAGGCAGTTGTCCGCGTAGGCGGGGTCGAAGAAGGTGTCGCCGCCGACGGTCGGAACGCCGACGCAGTTGCCGTAGTGGCCGATGCCGGCGACCGCGCGCTCGAACATCCAGCCGGGCTCGCCGAAGCGGAGGCCGTCGAGGAGCGCGACCGGGCGCGCGCCCATGGCGATGATGTCGCGGATGATCCCGCCAACTCCAGTCGCCGCGCCTTGGAACGGCTCGACGGCCGAGGGGTGGTTGTGGCTCTCGACCTTGAACGCGACCGCCTCGCCTTCGCCGAGGTCGACGACTCCGGCGTTCTCGCCAGGCCCCTGGAGCACGCGCGGCGAGTCGGTGGGGAAGCGGCGGAGCAGCGGCGCCGAGTGCTTGTACGCGCAGTGTTCCGACCAGAGGAGCGAGAAGACGGCGAGCTCGAAATGGTTCGGCTCGCGGCCGAGCAACTCGCAGATTCGGTCGAGCTCCCCATCGGTGAGGCCGAGGGCACGATGGAGCGGCTGTTCTGCGACCCGCGTCAGGGATCCGAGTCTAGCGGTGCCGTTGGATGATCCGGGGTCCCCCAAAACCATCGACCGTGGCATGGGCGGGCCCGTTGAAGCGTCGTTCTTCCGGAGGCGTGCTCTTAGTCGCGGAAAGTGCGCAGCAATTTGCGCGAGTCCCGGGCCCGTGGCCCGGGACCTAGGGAGGTAGCCTGCACAGATGCGCGGCTACGTTCCCCTGCTGCTCCTGCTTGCGGCGATCTGGGGCGCCTCGTTCATGTTCATCAAGATCGCCGTCGACGAGCTCGCGCCGACGACGACGATGGCGCTGCGGCTCGTCCTCTCGGCCATTCCGCTGCTTGCGATCATCGTCGTCAACCGCGGGCTGAGGCCGGCCCTCCGCGAGATGCGATCGATCACTCGAGCAGCGATGTTCCTCGGGATCGTCAGCACCGCGCTGCCGTTCACACTCATCGCCTGGGGCGAGACGAAGATCGACTCCGGTGTCGCGGCGATCGGGAATGCGTCGATGCCGATCTTCGTCGCGGCACTCGCCATCAGGTTCCGCTCGAGCGAGCGGGCGACCGGGTCCCGTCTCTTCGGTGTCGTCCTGGGGCTGCTCGGAGTGGGCGTTCTGACCGGCGTGAACCCGGAGGGAGGGTGGGCCGGGGTCGCCGGCACGCTCGCGGTTGTCGTCGCGTCGGTCTCGTACGCGGTCGCAACGCTCTACACCCAGGGCCTCCTCGACAACGTCCACAACGATGTGCTCGCCGCGACCTCCGTGATGTGGGGCACGATCTTCCTCGCGCCGCTGGGAGCGGTGCAGGCGCCGTCGCACTTTCCGAGCTGGGGCGTGATCGCATCAATCCTGGCGCTCGCACTGCTCGGCACCGTCGCCGGCCAGCTCATCTACTTCCGCATGATCTACCGGTACGGCTCCGCCCGCTCGAGCCTCGTCGTCTACCTGCTGCCGGTGACCGCCCTCTTCTACGGCGCGCTGCTGCTCGACGAGCCGATCACGACGGCTGCGATCGTCGGGCTCGTGCTCATCCTGACCGGCACCGCGTTTGGCTCCGGCGTGCTTCGCCTGCCGCGACGCGCAGCCGTCCCGGCCGCGCCGTGAGCGAGACGATCCTGGGCGACGGATTCCGCCTTCGCCGGGCGACCTCCGACGACGTCGATTTCGTGCTCGAGCTCTCGGCCCACGACGACGTCGATCCCTTCCTTCGCGCAGTCCGGCCCGACCGCGAGGCGCTTCTGGGGGAGATCGCGCTCTCGCTCGCCGAGCCGAAGAAATGCGGCCGCTTCCTGATCGAAGTCGAGAAGGGGGGAGAGTGGCGCCGCGCCGGCGTGATGGGCTTCGACCTCGCGAACGAGCGCAGCAGGATCGCCACCCTCGGCGGGCTCGCCGTGCATCCGGATTTTCGGGGCCGCCACCTCGCCGACGATGCCGCGCGCGCGTTCCAGCGTCATCTGCTCGTCGACCTCGACTTCCACCGGCTCCAGCTCGAGATCTACGGCTTCAACGAGCGGGCGATCAAGCACGCGGAGCGATCCGGGTTCATCCGCGAGGGCGCCAAGCGCAAGGCCTACTGGCGCCACGGCGAGTGGGTGGACGGCGTGCTCTTCGGCCTCGTGCGAGAAGATCTCGACTGATGGAGCTCATCCACACCTGCTACCGGATCACCGAGATCGACCGCTCGGTCGCCTTCTACGAGGCGCTCGGCTTCGAGGAGCGGCGCCGGATGCCGATCCGCGACGAGGCGATCAACGTCTTCATGGGCCTACCCGGCGACGGCGATCGGCTCGAGCTGACCTACAACTTCGGGGTTGACTCCTACGAGCTCGGCACCGGGTACGGCCACATCGCCGTCACGGTCGACGACATCGACGCGACGCTGGAGCGCCTGGCCGAGAAGGGCATCGAGCCGGAGAAGCCGCCGTACAGCGTCCGCGAAGGCGGGTCACGCCTCTGTTTCGTCCGGGATCCGGACGGGTACAGCACGGCTGCGAACTGAGCCAGCCTAGCGATCCACGCCTCGCGGCTAGTCGCGAGGCGCCTAGATTTGCGCGTCAACACGGCCCTCACGGCGGCCCTGTTAGCGCCTGTCGCGCCAACGCCGCCGTCCCTGGCGTCGTCACCCGGAACCCCGGCGAGGCGGGCTCACCTCGCACCTGTATGGCGCACCGCCCTAAACGGCAGAGGGCAACCTTTCGCTCACCTGGCAGCTCGTCTGCTTCTTCCGGAGCGTGCTCGGCTTCGGAGTCGTATACCTCGATTTCCGCGTCTTCCACGTCGGCGAACTCCGCGTCGTCGACTGGCTGCTCCTCGCCCGCGCGACGACGGCGTAGGACGACGATGATGGCGCGCTCACGGTGCAAGGATCCGCGCTTTGAAGTCGGAGCGCAGAGCGAACTCGTACGTGGCGACATCCTCGATCAGCCCGTCGCGCAGTTCCCGCAAGCCGCGCGGGGACAGCGAAGCGCCCAGGGCATTCGGCTCGCCGCCCGGCCCAACATTCAGCCTAGGATGGAGGCATGGCGAGATACCTGCACACCATGGTTCGTATCACCGACCCGGATCGGAGCCGCGCCTTCTACGAGGCGCTCGGTTTCACGTTCAGCAGAGACTTCGACATCGTCCGCGACGGTGAACGCGAGGCGACGAACTACTTCTTCTCGATTGGCGACCAGGAGAACGTCCTTGAGCTCACGTTCAACCACGACGGGCGGGCGTACGAGATTGGCACCGGCTACGGCCACATCGCAATCGGAGTAGATGACCTCGACGGAACGCTCGCGCGGTTGAAGGAGCAGGGGATCGAGCCGGAGCGCGAGCCGTACCGCGTGCGCGAGGGGGGCTCGCGGCTTGCGTTCGTCAAGGATCCTGATCAGTACAGAGTTGAGTTAATCGAACGCGCGTAGGCCGCTCCCGGTCTCATGCGCGACCACTACGCCCGGTTCATCGCGCGTGGGTTGTCGTCGAGCCGATTGGCAAGGGGCAGCGCGTGCCGGTGGCCGAGGGCGTGAAGGTGTGGTGGATTGGTGCGGGCGGCAGATGAATGCGGTTGCCGTCACTCTTCGAGGCTAGCCGTTCGAGGCGAGAGTCCAGAATGGACTCACTATGCGCACAACTGGAGCCGCGCGTAGATGGGAGCGCGTTGGCGATGGCCGCAGCCGGGAGCTGCGGACTGATGCGGCTTGGCCAGGTCGTAACCGGCGCGGTGCGCGACACTTGTCACGAGCCAGCGGCTTGCCTCACACTTCGTTGCCCATGGCGAAGCCGCACCAGACTGTCTGGGCAATGGAGCCGCATACGCAGGCGAAGCACGACATCCTGCGCGGCTATCTCTCGGCGTGGTTTCCGATCATGTCGAAGTACAACGAACGCCTCGTCTACGTAGATGGCTTTGCAGGCCCCGGTGTCTACAAGAAGGGCGAGCCGGGTTCCCCGATCATTGCGATCGAAACGTTCCTTCGTCACGCGCAGCGCAAGCTGATCACGGCTGAGCTCGTGTTTGTGTTCATCGAGGAGGACGACGACCGCGCTGCAAGATTGACCAAGGAGATCGAGAAGCTCGGGAAGCTGCCTAAGCAAATCAAATGGCACGTGATCCCGGGGGCGTTTGAAGACACGTTCAGTGGCGTCTTGGACGACGTCGAAGGGAGTGGCGCCGAACTCGCGCCCACCTTCGCGTTCATTGATCCGTTCGGGTATGCGCAGGCACCCATGAGCCTGTCCGGACGGTTCCTCCAGTTCGACCGGTGCGAAGTCCTGATCTACGTGCCACTGAGGTTCTTGAACCGGTTCCTGTCGATGCCGACCCAGGAGAACGCGCTCAACTCGCTGTTCGGTACCGAGGAATGGAAGAAGGCTCGCAAGATGTCAGGGCGGACGCGAGCACGGTTTCTCCACGACCTCTTCTACCGCCAGGTCAAGCGTGAGTGCGGGCTCACGTATGTCCGCTCTTTCGAGATCGTGAACAGCTCGAATCCCAACGCCGGGTACACCCTGTTCTTTGGAACAAAGCACAAGCTGGGTCTGCAGCGGATGAAGGAGTCGATGTGGAGCATTGACCCTGTGGAGGGCCAGCGCTACAAGGACACTACTGAGATGGGGATGCAGCCTCTCTTCGAGCCGGAGGTCGACACGACGCAGTTACGCGACGCGCTAATTGACCACTTCGGGACGAAGCCGTTCACAATCGAGGACGCGCTGGACTTCACGCTTGTCGAGACGCCCTTCATCCCGTCGCACGTCAAGAAGCGGACCCTCAAGCCGCTCGAGCAGGACGGAATCCTGAAGGTGATCTCACAGCGGAAGAGTCGCTTTACTTACCCGACCGGCACGCGGATGCGCTTTAGCCCATAGCGGCGCTAGGCATCTCGTCAAAGGTCTCGCCGTCGAGCTGACGCCCTCCGGCCTTAGCGGTTCGGCCGCCCCACTGCTTGAAGAAGAACGCCACTCCAGCTTTCTCGCACGCATCGCGGAGCTCTCGAATCCATCTGACATCCACGGGGCGAGCGCTCCGGCCCGACTCGCCTCCTGCGATTAGCCAGTCGATCGCGGTGAGGTCGAGCGGCCGACGGTCCCTCGATTCGTCGAAGAGGCTGCCCAGCAAAGGCTCGGCGGAGACGAATCGAACGGCTGCCGGTATCTCACGGAGAACATCGGCTCGTCCGGAATGCCGACTGTTCTCGATTGAGACTCCGAGCCAGACGTTCGAGGCAATGACAGCGTCCACGTTCGGGAAGCGTCGCGACCACTCAAGGGCTCGCTCTGGGCGCTTCGTTAGGACCTGGAACGTGTGGCGGGATGTTTGCGTCATGACATCCCACACACGATCTATGAACTCGAACGGGACTAGCTCATGAAAGAGGTCGCTCATCGAGTTCACGAACACGAGGCGCGGTCGCTTCCAACGCAGTGGCTGGTCGATCCGCTCCTCGTGAAGAACGACGTTCACGGAGGCATTTTCGGGCGTCCAAGGTTTCTTCGACCAGCCGAACCGGAGGCTCAGGGTCTCTGCGTAGCAGTGGGCGCAGCCCGGGCTGACCTTGCTGCAACCGGTGACTGGGTTCCAGGTCGCCTCGGTCCACTCGATCGCCGACCGCTCGGCTGCCATGCGCCAACAGTACAGTGCGCGTCGAAAGGGTCCAGCGTCCCTCAGGCCGCTTCCGGCTCAGCTTTCGCTGCCCCCGATTGGCCCTGGCCCTTAGGTGGGCGAGAGCGCGGCTGAGCCCGCGCTCGTCGAGGAGCGCCCGGAAGCCACGTGGCTCCTCACACAGCGCCGCGACGACCATTCCCGTTGCGGAGGACGAGCGGAGGGACGAGGTTGTCTGTCACCGCTGGAGTATCGAAGGTATGCACACGAGCGATCTTCTCAGGCCGTTCACCGCACGAGCACCACTTCTTGTTGACGCGCGCGAGGGACCACATTGCGCCGGCACGTTCCTTGCCTTCGGCGCATGCCTCATCTACTGGCGTACTCGGGCATTCTGAAACCAGTGCTTAGCGCCCCCAGGTGAAAGAGGGCGGCGCGGAATAAGGACGATCGGTCAGGCATGAGGCGTGCTACTTAGGTCACTCAGTATCGCCTGCCACTGAGAGCGGCGCGACGCTGACCCCAATCGCCCGTCGCGCATGTGGCGGTATCTCAAGTAGCGTCGGAGCAATGAGTTCCTTCGCCGTCGCCGCATGGCATCCGAGCTCGTAGCCACTACCGTAGACCAGAACTTGGTTCGCTGTCGTATCCTCTGTCGCGAACCACTAAAGCCACACTCCGACCCTAAGGAGCAATCAATGGCGCGTGCGAGAAAACCTCAAACTGAGAAAGCGGGAGAGTTCGTTTGTCCCGAGTGCGGGCGGACGTTCACGCGAGCAGCGGCGCTCGGCGCCCACCGCCGCCAGGCGCACGGAGTCGCCGGCGCGTCAAGTCAATCGCGCTCGCGAACGACAAGACCCTCCGCCACTGCGTCGCGCACAGGTGCAAAAACAGAGCGCCGGAGAACACGCGCGGCCCGGACGACGCGCACGGCGCCCAGCAGCGGAAGCCGCTCGAGGCGGTCAAACTCGCGCACCGACAGCGCCGTCAACCGCGACGCCCTGCTCCAGACGCTCTTCCCGGGCGGCATTCCCGCCAAGGAAAGCGTGATCCACTCGGTGAACAGCTGGCTCGACGAGGCCGAGCGCCTCGCCCGCATGCGCTAAAGCCCGGGACCAGCGACGCGCTCAACCCGGCTCTAGACCACTCGGCCGTTTACTTCGTAGACAGGGAAGCCGAACTCGTCGTCCTCCAAGCGCACTGGCAGCGGATCGCCCGGTTTCCAGTAGCCATCCGCGCAGGCCTCACAGAGGTAGAGCCGCCAGCGCGCGGGCGGGCACCAGTAGCGCCAGTGCACGCCCCTTTTCGACTCGCGGCACTGGTCGCAGCGCATCGGCGCCGTCGCGTTGACCGCCGACCAGTTAGGGACGTACAGCATGTACCTGAGCTTGCGCGCGACGCCCATCGGCATGAGCACGACCGAACCGTCTTCGAGCTGGCGAGCGTCGCTCATCACAGTCCTCCTTCCACTCTCACTTTAGGCCGCCTTCCACTCGATCTCGATCCGCTCCCACGCCTCGCCCTTGCCGGGCGCGACGGTCGCCTTCTCCAGCACGGTCCCGAGCGCCTGCCGCGCAGCTGCAGCGGCGTTCGCGCATCTCCGCCAAGTGCGCCATGGAAAGCTGCGAACGCCGACCAACCGTAATCGGCGACCGCCCCGTTACGCAACGGGAGGCGCGTTCGTCCTGCCACCGGGGCGTAGTCGGCGCTGGCTGTCGCGGAAGAGCCGGAAGGCGACACAGCGCCCTGGGGTCGAGCCCGGGCCCCTCGTTGGCGGGTCTCTAGGCGGGCTGCCTCGCGGGCCCGATCCGGCTTCATTGCAGGGGTGCAGGCTCGACGTTGGCGGGTTGGCGGGTTGGCGGGCACCGCCAAGGGGAAGGCGGGCTGCCCAGGTACGTCGGGGCGGCCAAAGGTGAGCACGACGGGCCTAGTTCCGCGGCCACCGATGCGCAGATTCAGCGTCAGCGGCGTCCGCAAGCAAGCCGAGCTCGGGCTCGCGCGCCGGACACGCGAGATCCGTCGCACGAGGCGACCCCCGGCGGTCGCGAGATCACACGGTGGCCGCCGGCGAACACCGTGGCGCGCAATACACCGACAGAGCGGATCGCAGTCCCGGCGCACGATCTCGGCCGCCTCCGTCGCCTCCCCAAGCTCGCTGCCGACAGGCACCGGTGAGCAGGCTGCGCTAGGCACAGCCTTCTTCCTCGCCGAGCTCACGGCGAGCGAGAGTAGGAGCACGATCGTCCTCGACGACCCGGTGTCATCGCTCGACCACGACCACCGGGAGTACCTCGCCGAGAGGCTCGTCCAGGAGGCGACGAAGCGCCAGGTCGTGATCTACACGCATGACCTGACGTTCCTCGTCTACCTTCAGGAAGCGGCCGCGAGCGAGGGAATCGAACTCCACGGGCAGACCCTCGAGCGCTCCCTCGACGAGGTCGGCATCGTCCGCGACGAGCTGCCGACGAAGGCGATGTCGCCGAGTGATCGCCGCAAGGAGCTACGTCGCCGGCTCCGCTTCGAGCTGACGCCGATGTTCAAGGGGCAGAAGCCGGAGTACGAGCGTGCGGCCGACCTGTGGGTGTCCGACTTGCGCAAGGGCTACGACCAGGTGATCGAGGACTATGTCCTCGCTGGCACGGTGCGTCGTTACCACAAGCATGTACGGATGAAACAACTGTTCCAGGTGAAGTGGAGCCTTGAGATCGTCGAGCGAATCGAGAAGGCGATGAAGCAGGCCTCGCCGAAGACTCACCACGAGGCGCTGGAGTTGTACCCTCGCGCCCACACCGCGGATGAGCTCGGCGCGATGCTCAACGAATTCGACGCGATCTGTGACCTCACAGCGCCGAAGTCCGAGAAGCAAGCGGACCCCGAGCAGACCGACGATCGACGAGGAGCTCGTCGGCCAGGCGCAGGTTGCCGGTCTCCCACAGGCGTCATAGACGGACGGTCGTCTAACTCAGCCGTTAGTAGCAACGTTGCGCGGGTTCTGTTTCCGCCGCTGAACGGACTCGTACCGCTGTTCGAATCCGCGCCTAGGTCGGCCTCGTCGACCGCCGGTGAAGAAACCCCGAGGTAAGTACGGACGAGCCGTTCTGGCCTATCGGGTGTGGCTAAGATCGTGTAACAAACTGAGCTGCCGGGTTCGCTGGCTCGGTGGCTGTCAGGAGATCGCGGTCTCGGGTTCGCGTCTGGCAAGGACTTGTGCCGCTCGTTCGAGCCAGCGGGTTGCCTTCATCCGCTCGAAGAGCGTCCGCGCCTCTTCGAGCAGTGGCGCCGCCTCCTCCGTGCGACCTGTCTGTACGAGCCAGCGACCGTAGTCGACGAGAACCGGTCCGAGCAGAGCGGCCTTGCCGAGGTTGCGCGCCGTTGCAAGCGCCAGCGCGTACTCCTCGGCGGCGGTGTCGTGTTCTTCTCTCCCCGCAGCCGCGTTGGCACGGATTCGCGCGCGGCCGAGCTCGACGGCGCGAGTTCGTCGTGCGGGTGGAATCGCGTCGAGCAACGCCGCGACCGGAAGCGCGAGGCTGGAGTCCTGCAGATCGTTCGCTGCCGTCGCGGCGTCCTCGAAAACCGGCTGGGTGTAGTCGACCATGTCCAGAGCGATCAGCTTCTGAGCAACCTCCCCGAGGAGGGAGAGCGCATCGGCCGGCCGGCGCTCTCCGATCGCTACGACGGCCCGTTGCCACAAGGCGAGGTTCTGGAGCTGAATGTCGCTTGACGCACCAACGTCGGGCGAGATTCGCGCCAGCCAGCTCTCGGCCTGCTCCGGGTCAGAGCGTGCATATGCCGTGCGGGCGAGCCAGAGGTACCCATGTACGTGGCCGGGCACCGCCGTCTGAACCTCGAGCGGCAGTTCATCGGCGAGGGCGAACGCGCCGTCCCAATCGCCATCCGTTAGCAGCTCTCCGGTCAGACCCAGGCCTAGCTGGACGGCGAACTGGCGGTCACCTCGGCTACGGGCAAGCTCGAATCCCGCCTCGACGGCACGGCGCGCCTCCTCGTGGCGGTCCTCGTTGAACGCGAACACGGAGAGGTTGTTGTAGGCGCGCAGCGCCTGGGTAACGAGGTCATGCTGAAGCGCGATCGCGAGCGCCTCTCGGAGCAGTGCGCGCGACTCGTTGGGCCGTCCTTGCAGGAGCAACGCCTTGGTGTTCAGCGCCTCGGAGAGCACAGCCTGGAAGCCGTGTCCCTCGGCGATCTCGAGCGCGAACTCGATGCGCTCCTTGGCCGTCTCGTCGTTGCCCTGGAAGTGGTGGATTCGCCCGGCCTCAGCCGCTAGCTGAGCGACGTTCTCGTCCGGTTCATCCTGGGCGAGCACGGCCAGGGCGGGCTCGAGGAGCTCGAGCGCCTCCTCACCACGCCCGAGCGCCCAGAGAGCCAGGCTGAGCCGGGCGGTGGCGCGGGCGGCGTCGTGCGGTAGGCCCGCATCCTCGAACCGCGCTCGCGCATCACGCAGCGCCTCCTCCGCCGCTCCTGCGTCGTTCGCGAACAGCGCCATCTCGCCGGCGCGCTCGAGCAGTCGCGCGTGTTCCTCCTCGGCGTCGGCGAGCCCTGCGGCGCGATCGAATGCCCGGCGCGCGTCCTCGGGCGCCGCGAGAGCGGCCGCTCGTTCGCCTGCCCGGCAGAGCCATTCACGCGCCTGTGCCTTGACGACGTCGGCGTCGTCGGCTGCAGGGTCGGCGGCGTGCGCGTCGAGGTAGTGCGCGGCGATCACCTCCGCGATCTCATCCGGGTCGAACCCCGCCTCGCGCTCCAAAAAGCCGGCTGCCGCAAGATGCCGAGCCTTGCGATCACGGCGCGCAAGCGTCTCGTAGGCGACCCGCTGGACGAGCGCCTGCAGGAAGCCGTACTGGCCCCGTTCGGGCGAGCGCGGGTCGGTCTGGAGCGTGAGCAGTTCCTTCCGCACCAGTGAGGCGAGGATCGGCTCGAGGTCGGCCTCGGAGCTTCCCGTTACCGCCGCGAGCCCGCGCTTTGTGAACGTCTTGCCGAGCACGGCTGCGTCCTCGAGCACGCGGCGTTCCGGCGGTTCGAGCCCGTCGAGCCGGGCGGCGATCAGCGCGTGCAGTGTCTCCGGCACCTCGAGCGCCTCGACCGGGCCGCTGACGCGGAAGCCGTCACCGTCGCGCTCCAAGAGGCCGCGGTCGAGCAGCATCCGCACAGTCTCGACGGCGTAGAGCGGGATGCCGTCGGCCCGGTCGCGGATCGTCACCCGCAGCTCCTCCGGCAGGCCGGGGACGAGCCCGTGCAGGAGCGAATCCATGGCCGCGTCGTCGAGGGGCTCGAGCGTCAGCGCAGTGGAGTTGCGGATCCGCGTGCCGAACGTCGGGTGCCGCTCGCCGAGCTCCGGCCGGGAGAGGGTGAGCACGTAGAGCGGATGGCTGCGCGACCAGTCGAGCAGGTACTCGACGAAGTCGAGCAGCGCGGCGTCGGCCCAGTGGAGATCCTCGAAGAGCAGCACGACCGGGCCGGTCTCCGCCATCCGCTCGAAGAAGAGACGCCAGGCCGAGTGGAGATCCTCCCGGTCCGGCGCGACGCGGTCGGTCAGTCCGAGGACATGCTGGAGGCGCGGCTCCACCCACTCGCGCTCGTCCGCGTCGGGTACGTGCTCCTCGATCGTCGCGTGTAGCTTCGCGAGCGCCTCCTCCGGCGGATCGTCCTCCGCGATGCGGGCGCGCATCCGCACCATCTCGGCGAGCGCCCAGTACGCGACGCCGTCGCCGTAGGAGAGGCAGCGGCCGCGATGCCACCAGATGTTGTCAACGAGGCCGTCGATGTACTTCTCGAACTCCCAGGCTAGGCGCGACTTGCCGATGCCGGCCACCCCGACCACCGCGACGAAGCTCGCACGCCGGTCGTCCGCGGTTGCGTGGAACAGGTCCTTGACGAGCCGGAACTCCCGGTCACGGCCGACGAACGGCGCCTCGAGCCCGGTCGAGCGACCCTCGCCGCGCCTCGACCCGACGACTCGCGACGCACGCCAGAGCTGGACCGGCTCCGCTTTCCCTTTCAGCTCGTGCGTCCCCGCGTCCTCGTAGACGATCGCCGCCTCCGACGCCCGCTTGGTCGCTTCGCCGACGAGGACGATGCCGGGCTCCGCTGCGCTTTGCACCCGTGACGCCGTGTTCACGAGGTCGCCGGCGACCATCCCGTGGCCCTCCGCGCCGATCGATACCGCAGCCTCCCCGGTGAGCACACCGGCTCGCGCGCGCAGGTCGGGCGCGCCGACCTCCTGGCCGAGCACTGAGATCCCGGAGACCAGGTCGAGCGCGGCGCGCACCGCCCGTTCGGCATCGTCCTCCTGCGCGACCGGCGCGCCCCAGACGGCCATAACCGCGTCACCGATGAACTTCTCCACGGTGCCGCCGTAGCGCTCGACGATCTGTCGGGAGCTGTCGAAGTAGCGGGTTAGGACCTCACGCGTGTCCTCCGCGTCACGCCCTTCCGATGCGGTCGTGAACTCGACCAGATCCGCGAACAACACCGACACCAAACGACGCTCAGCCACCGGTGCGGCGGCTGCTGCAGGGGCGGCGGCGGCCACCACCGAAACCGCACCAACCTCCAGTGGCGCCCCACAGTCGCCGCAGAACCTCTTGCCAGGCGCATTAGAGCCTCCGCAGGAAGAACAAACCGAAGCGAGCGCGCTCCCGCAGTCGCCACAGAACTTCTTCGCGAAAGGATTCTCGGCGCCGCAGTTCGAGCAAATGATCACATCAAGAGCCTAACCCGCAACCATGCGCGCTAACAGCGGAGAGAGGATCGGAGGTCCGTGATGCCACCAACCCTGGTTGACGACCAACTCTGGGAATTGATCCAGCCACTCCTGCCGCGAAAAACGCGGCGCTACCGCCATCCGGGCCGCAGCTCATCATTCGGTGTGCCTGGCCCCAAGACTTTTGGCCAAACTTTTGCCCGCCTGAGCTGATCTAAGCTGACCTCAGCTCACCAAGCGGCGCCCAACCACGCCGTTTTAGACGTTAGCCGACCTGGTAACAGACGTCTCATAACCCGGAGGTCGCAGGTTCAAATCCTGCCCCCGCTACTAG
>CAZQAG010000018.1:0-38932 GCA_964591295.1 uncultured Gaiellales bacterium
AGTCCCAGTGTGGCTGATCGTCCTCTCAGACCAGCTACGGATCGTCGCCTTGGTGGGCCGTTACCTCACCAACAAGCTAATCCGCCGCAGGCTCCTCCTCAACCGAAAGCCGAAGCCATCTTTTCTCACGAGCCCGAGAGCTCGAGAGGCTATCCGGTATTAATCCGGGTTTCCCCGGGCTATCCCAGTGTCGAGGGCAGATTACCCACGTGTTACTCACCCGTTCGCCGCTGTCCCCATGGCCGAAGCCATGGTTCTCGCTCGACTTGCATGTGTTAAGCGCGCCGCCAGCGTTCGTCCTGAGCCAGGATCAAACTCTCCGTGAAGATGGTTGTCAGTCCGGCTAGGCCGGCTTTGACATCTACTTCTCGATGAGCTTGGAGCTCAAAGGTCGCACCCTCGTACTTGAGAGTGTGACGAGTTAATGACCTCGAGCGGCTACGGCTTCGCTTGCGATGCCGCTAAGAGGTCGTGCCGGCTCTGCCGGCGCGACCGCCTGGAACCGTTCGAGGCTCTCGACGTTTCACGCTGTTGAGTTTTCAAAGACCGTTGCCGTGCGACTGGCGCAAAAAAAGCCTCCGACTCGCGCCAGAGGCCTCCAGAGTTCTCGGTACTGCTTCGTATCCGATTGCGTCCGAAGGCGCTCCAGTTGTCGAGTTACAGGGACGTTCCTTACGCCACCCATCGAGGCGGCTTGCGAATGGTAGCAGTACGCGATGGGGTGTCAAGCGCTGCGAAAGCGCATGAAACGACGCTTTCCGGCCTGAACGAGGGCTCCCTCGAGGGCGTCACGCGGCAGGTCGAGCTCGCTCACCACCTCACCGTTCACCTTGACGGCTCCCTGGCCGATCAATCGGCGTGCCTCGCTCGTCGATCCGATCCCCAGATGCTCGGCCAGGAGCGCCGGCAGGTGAACCGTCTCGTCGCCGGGCAAGACGGCCTCCTCGACGTCCTCAGGAGGCCCGCCTTCACGGACCACGCGCGTGAAGTGGCTCTCGGCCTGCGTCGCCACGTCCTCCCCGTGCGATCGCCTGACGATGAACCGCGCGAGCTCGAGCTTGGCTTCAAGTGGGTCTCCCTCCGGCGGCTTCTGTTCCATGACGAGCTCGTACCACTGAGGCAGCTGGTCGTCGGAGATCCGCATCGTCCGACCGAACTGCTCCTCGGGCGCCATCGTCAGCGGGATGTTGTTCCCCACCGACGAGCTCATCTTCTGCCCGTCCCAGGAGACGAGCAGCGGTGTGGTCAGCACGACCTGCGGCTCGAGGCCGTAGTGCTGCATCACCTCGCGGCCGGCCAGCAGGTTGTAAAGCTGATCGGTCCCGCCGAGCTCGATGTCGGCCTCGATCGCTACCGAGTCGTAGGCCTGCATGAGCGGATAGAGGAGCTCGGAGATCGAAATCGGCTCCTGGGCCGCGTAGCGGTTCGCGAAGTCGTCACGCTCAAGGATGCGCGCGACCGTCATCGTCCGTGCGAGGCGAACGACGTCCGCGTAGGAAAGCTTCGAGAGCCACTCGCCGTTGTACTTCACTTCGGTCCGGTCGGGATCCAGGATCATCAGCGCCTGGGCGACGTAGGTCTTCGCGCTCTCGTCGATCTCCTTGTCGGAAAGAATCGGGCGCTCGGCCGACCGCCCGGACGGGTCTCCGATCCGCGTTGTGTAGTCGCCGACGATCAGCACACCGACATGACCCTCGTCCTGAAAGGCCCGCATCTTCTGAAGCGGGATCGCGCGACCGATGTGGATGTCCGGCGACGTCACATCGATGCCGAGCTTCACGCGTAACGGCCGACCGAGCGCCAGCTTCGCTTCGAGGCCACCCTCCGGCGCAACGTGAACGGCGTTGCGAGTGAGGTCGTCGAGACTCACGCGGGCGAGTCTAGACTCAGGACCTTGCGTTTACGCCGCAGACCCCGGCCGGCTAAGAAGAACGGCCGCCGAATCCGCAAGCTCCGCTTCTTCGCGCTCGTCGCGGTGCTCGGCCTGCTCTCGTCTGCATCGTTCGTGTTCGGGCTGGTGACCGCGATCGCGAGCCAGCTTCCGGAGTACAACCCGGCGCACCAGCTGAAGATCGCGCACGACGGCTACATGTACGACCGGCACGGGCAGCTGCTCGCGGTCCTCCGCGGCCGCGAGAGCCGCGTGCTCCTGACCTCGAAGCAGATCAACCCGATCATGAAGCAGGCGATCGTCGCGATCGAGGACAAGCGCTTCTTCGACCACCGTGGCGTCGACATGCGCGCGATCGGCCGCGCTCTCTGGGCCGACATCCAAAACCAGCGGGTCGTCCAGGGCGGCTCGACTATCACCCAGCAGTTCATCAAGAACGCCTACGTAAAGGACAACCGCTCGGTCGCGCGCAAGCTGAAGGAGGCGGCGCTCGCGTGGCAGCTCGAGCAGCGGAGGGACAAGGACTGGATCCTGACGGCGTACCTGAACACGATCTACTTCGGGAACGGCGCGTACGGGATCGAACAGGCAGCGCTCACCTACTTCCACAAACACGCGACCAAGCTCACCCTGCCAGAGTCCGCCCTCCTCGCCGGGATCCCGCGGGATCCCGCTCGGTACGACCCGGTCACGAACCCGAAGGCGGCGACGGGGCGGCGACGGCTCGTGCTCGACCTGATGCTTGCCCAGGGAGTCATCGCTCCGGACGAATACCGGCTCGCGCGAAGCGCCGCTCTGCCCTCGCCGGACCAGGTTCAGCTGCCCGGAACCCAGGAGAAAGAGGGCCAGTACTTCGTCAACTACGTGAAGGAGCAACTCATCAACAACGATGAGTACGGCCCCGGGAGCGTGTTCGGCGGCGGGCTCCGGGTTTACACGACGCTCGACCTCGACCTGCAGAAGAAGGCACGCGCGGCGATCGCGAAGGTGCTCTCGGACCCCGAGGGCCCGCAGGCGGCGCTCGTCGCAATCAATCCGGGCACCGGCGAGGTGCTCGCGATGGTCGGCGGCTCGAACTACCGCGAGAGCCAGTTCAACCTCGCCGTCCAGGGCGAGCGGCAGCCGGGATCGGCTTTCAAGCCGTTCGTCCTCGGCGCTGCGCTGGACGCGGGGATCTCACCGGCCACCGAGTTCGATTCGCGCCAGGTCGTCATCCCGCTCGGCGACCGTCTGTGGCAGGTGAACAACTACGAGGGCTCATACCTGGGCAGAATCGACCTCGAGCAGGCGACGATCCACTCGGACAACGCGGTGTACGCGCAGTTGACGCAGCTGGTCGGCCCGCGGAACGTCGCCCGGATCGCCCGCGACGCGGGGATTCGCAGCAAGCTGAACAGCTACTTCGCGATCGGGCTCGGCGCGGAGGCTGCGAACCCGCTCGAGATGGCGCGTGCGTTCTCGACCTTTACAAACGGAGGAAACCGCATCGACGGATCGGCTCTCGGAAACGTTCCCCGAGCGGTGGTCCAGATCGGTACGGGAAAGAACAAGAAGCGAAACGCGCCCGTCGCGAATCGTGTCCTCAGCCCAACCAAGACGGCGATCCTCAACTCGATCCTCCAGAAGGTCGTGACGCAGGGAACCGGACGACGCGCCGCTCTCCCCGACCGGGCGGTCGCCGGTAAGACGGGCACGACCGAGAACTACGGTGACGCGTGGTTCGTGGGCTCCATCCCGCAGCTGACCGTTGCCGTCTGGGTGGGCTATCCCCGGGAGCTGAAGTCGATGGAGACCGAGTACCACGGGGACCCGGTCGCCGGTGGAACCTATCCCGCCGAGATCTGGCGAACGTTCGTGCAGGCCGCGCTCCCGTTGTTGAGCGACCCCGAGCCGCAGTCCTTTCCGTCGACCTACGCGCCGTACGGAACGCCGAGCGAAGTCGTCTTCCGCGACGGCCGGATCCAGGTCGACAACGGCAACTGTCACTCACCCAAGCTCGTCCTCTTCTTCGACCAGCAGCCCCGGGAGACCGCGAACTGCAAGCCGAACGAGGTCGACGTCCCCGATGTCGTCGGCGAGAGCGTGCAGGCTGCCCGCGCCAGGCTCATCGGGCAGCCGCTGACTCCTGAGCTCGTCAACCGGGTGGCAAGGCCTGGCGAACGTCTGAACGTCGTGCTCGAGCAGGTGCCGAAGCGCGGTCGCCTCTCGGCCTACGAGCGGGTCAAGCTGATCGTGGCGAAGCCGACGCACGGAGTCGTACCGCAGGTCATTGGCCTGCCCGTGAGCGTTGCTCAGGACAAGCTCGAACGCCGCGGGTTCAAGTACGAAGTGGAGACCGCGACGGAGGGCCGGCCGGGGCGGGTCGTCTTCCAGCTGCCGCGGGCCGGAGTCGCCGCAGCGCCGGGAATGCTGATCAGGATCGCCGTCGCGGCCTGAGCGGACGGCTCAGGAACCTCGAGTCTGCCTCGCCGTAGCGCCAGGGTTGCTCGGCCGCCTTGGTGATACCCACTCGTGGGCCGACCTCGACTTCGACGTCCTCTCTCGCATAGATCTCGAAGGGCGGCCGGTCGACTCGAAGCCCGTCGTGCTCGCGGGTGATTCCCAGTGCCTGCGCCAAACGGCCCGGGCCGGACGCGAGGAGCCTCGGCTCGGCGATGCCGCGCCGAGAGGCCATTGCCTCCAGCCCGTGGGTCGGCTCGAGCGCTCGAAGCAGGACGGCGCTCGCGTCTTCGCAGACGAGGTTGAGGCACCAGTGGATGCCGTACGAGCGGTAAACGTAGGCCCGGCCGGGAGGGCCGAACATCGACGCATTGCGCGCGGTCTTGCCCCGGTAGCTGTGTGCGGCCGGATCCTCGTGGTCGTACGCCTCGACCTCGACGATGCGGCCGCCGATCCCGTCCACGAGGAGCGTCGCTCCGACGAGCTCCGGCGCCACGTCGTGGACGCTGCGCGCGAAGAAATCCTTGCGCAGCTTCATTCTTTCTTGGGATCCCGGGCGTCGTAGCGCGCGAGGGCCGGCACGGCCAGCGCTACGGCCGCAGTGCCGACGATCGTGAGCAGGCCGCCCGAGACGATGGACGCACGAACCCCCGCGACCGACGCCACGATTCCGGCCTCGACGTTCCCGATCTCGGGCGCGCCGGCCACCTGGGCGAGCTCGATCCCGGATACACGCCCGCGCAGGTGGTCGGGCGTCACCGAGAGGAGGATGTTGGAGCGGAGCACGGCGCTCACGAAGTCGGCCGCGCCGGCGAGCGCCAAACAGGCCAGCGTGAGCCACGCTGCGTTCGCGAGGCCGACCAGCGCAATCGCGGCTCCCCAAGCGGCCGCGGCGAAGCAGACGGCCAGCCCTTGTCGCCGAACCGCATTCATCCAGCCGGAGAGCAGCGAAGCGACGAGGGCTCCGGCGAAGGGCGCGGCATACAGGAGGCCGAGCAGGCTCGCCCCGCCACCGAGGCGGTCGGCGAGCGCCGGATAGAGGGAGCGCGGCATGCCGAAGATCATCGCGTTCGTGTCGACGGCGAAGATGCCGAGCAACACCTTTTTGCGCCGCACGTAGCGGAGGCCCTCCATGATCGACCTGATGCTTGGCCTGTCGGCGTCAGGCGAAGGCGGCACCGACGGCAGCAGCCAGATCGCGATCAGCGAGGCGGCGAAGGTGACGAGGTCGACACCGTACGCCCCGGGAAGCCCGATGCTCGCGATCAGGACACCCCCGAGCGCCAGCCCGAGGACGCGGGCCAGCGTGAAGACGACGTCCTCGACGGCAATCGCCGCAAGGAGCTGGCCCTCGCCGACGAGTGCCGGTGTCAACGCATTCCTCGCCGGCCTCTGGAACGCATAGGCAGCGGTGCCGAGGGCCTCTGCTACGAACAGAAACCACACGCTCGGGTTGGCGAGGAGCGCATTCGCGAGCAGCCCGCCGGTGACGGCCAGGAGCGCGATGTCCGAGAGGAGAAGCAGCCGCCGGCGGTCGACCGCATCTGCGACCGCCCCGCCGTAGAGCGGCACCGTGAGCAGTGGGACGAGCGCTGCGAGCCCGAGCAGCCCGACGAGCAACGTCGAGTGCGTGAGCTCGTAGACCTGGAAGGGAATCGCGACCGTCGTGATCTGGCTCCCGATCGCCGAGATGCCGGTGCCGAACCACAACCGTCTGAAATCGCGCGACTCGCGGAGCGGCCGGGTGTCGACTGCGATCCGGGCAAGGAAGCCGCGACTCGGCGGCTCTGGACGGCCGAGATCGGTCAGAAGAGCTTTTCGCCCTCGCCGGGGCGAGAGGTCTTCTCGAGCAAGCGGCGCGCACGCCGGCCGAGGTCATTCAGGTCGACGCGGCCCTTCTCGGCGTCGACGACGATCCGCTCGGCGAGCTTGAGCGCCTCGTCGATGATCGGCGCGCTCATCGCCGCGTCCTGGCCCATGTCGTGGAGGATCGTCCGCTCGGTGCGGCCGGCGATGATCGGGTCCGGGACACCCTCGATCCAGACGCGCGTCCGGTGCCCTCCTCCCCGGTCCTTGCCGACGATCGGCTCGACTGCGTAGATCTTGTCCGCACGTGCGTACTTGCCGAAGCCGAGGAAGATCATCCGCCCAGCACCGTCCGCCATGCCCACAACTTTACGGGGTCAGACCCTGTAAATGTTTACGGGGTCAGACCCTGTAAAGCTTACGGGGTCAGACCCCGCTCCAAGGGTGTGTCGGCTTCGTGACGGAAGGCCGGACGAACGTTAGGGCGCTGGCTCTGCGGGGCGCCGGGGCTCGGGCGGCGTCCCGACGGGCTCCGGCTGTTCCGGCTGGAGCGTGCGCCATGCCGTGTAGACGGCGAGACCGACCCAGAGGAGGTCGATCCAGTCGAAGACTAGGCCGAGCTCGTCGAAGAAAAGGTTGATCGTGTCGCTCGAGAAGACCGGGATGCTGATGTCGCCGCCGGCGTCCTCTGCGGCTCCCTGCAGGATCCAGACGAAGCCCAGGTACTTCCCGATGAGGATTCCCAGCAGCGCACAGACGATGGCGATCGCCTGGAAGGGGAGGCCGCGGGCGCCGCGAGTCGCCGCGAGTATGGCTATGCCCGTCAGAAAACCGATGCCCCACGCGACGAAACCGACCTCGTAGTCCGTCCACTTGACGATCAGCCCCCAGGCGACGCCGCCGGCAACGGCCGCGACCAGGCCGGCGAGGATCGCGGGGACGTACGTCCCCGCCGCTGACCGGTCTTCGCTGGCGAGGCGGTTATCGCCGAGCATTCGGCCGGGATCCTAACCCACCTCAGGAAATCGCGGCCTGCAGGCTCTCGACGACGCGCTCCTGGTCTTCACGTTCGAGCTGCGGAAAGAACGGAAGGGCGAGCGTTCGAGAGCAGGCGTCCTCGGCGACCGGACACGTCCCTTCGCCGAACCCGTAGCGCTCGCGCATGTAGGGCTGCAGGTGGACGGCGGGGACGTAGAGACCGGCCTCGATGCCCTGCGCGCCAAGTCGCTCGAGCAGGGCGTCGCGGTCGATCCCCTGGGCGAGCTTGACGACATAGACGAACCACGAGCGCTTGTGGTCCGCGTCGTCGGCGACCGGAACCTCCACTCCGTCGACCCCCGCGAGGAGCTCGCCGTACCGCGCCGCGACATCGCTTCGCATCGCGAGCAGCCGGTCGAGCTTCTCGAGCTGCGCGATACCGAGCGCGGACTGCAGGTCGGTGATGCGGTAGTTGAACCCGAGACGGACGTGGTGGAACCAGCGGGAGTCGTACGAGCGGCCCTGGTTGCGCAGGCTCTTCACGAGCTCCCACTCCTCCTCGGAATGCGTCGTCACCATTCCGCCCTCGCCCGTCGTGATCTGCTTGTTCGGGTAGAAGCCAAAGGCGCCCGAGAGGCCGTGCGAGCCGACCGGCGCCCCCTTGTACTCGGCGCCGAGCGCTTCGCAGGAGTCGTCGATGAGGAACAGGCCGTGGCGCTCCGCAATCTCGCGCAGCTCGTCCAGCTCGCATGGGTAGCCGAACATGTCGACGGCGACGATCCCCTTCGTACGCTCCGTGATCGCCGCCTCCACGGCGCGCGGATCGAGGTTGAGCGTCTCGGCGTCGACGTCCGCGAACACCGGGCGGCCACCCTCGAAGATGAAGCAGTTGGCGGTCGCGACGAACGAGACCGGCGAGGTGATCACCTCGTCTCCGTCCCCCACGCCCGCGATGTGACAGAGCATGTGCAGGCCTGCCGTTCCGCTCGAGACCGCGGCCGCATACGGAGCGCCGACCTTCTCGGCGAAGAGCTCCTCGAAGCGTTCGATCGCAGGCCCGAGCGAGAGCCGGCCCGAGCGGAGCACGTCGAGGACGAGCTCCTCTTCGCGTTCGTCTATGTAGGGCCGCGAGAGCGGAACCCGTGTACCGGTTTTCACGCCTCGGCGGGCGTGGCGTTACCGATCTTGGCGTACTCGAGCCACTGCGCCCAGCGCTCGCTCTTACCACGGCACGTGTCGAGATACGCGGTCTGCAGCGCCTTGGTCACAGGTCCAGGCGGCCCGATCTCGCGATCGTCGACCTCGCGGATCGGCGTCACCTCGGCTGCGGTGCCGGTCATGAAGATCTCGTCGGCGGACACGAGGTCCGAGCGGATGAGGTTCTTCTCCTCGACGGTGTACCCCAGGTCCTGCGCGATCTGGATCAGCGAGTCGCGCGTGATTCCCGGGAGGATCGAGGTCGAAAGCGGCGGAGTCGAAATCTTCCCGTCCTTGACGACGAAGACGTTCTCACCGGAGCCGTCGGCGATGAACCCTTCGGCTGTGAGGAGGATCGCCTCGTCGTAGCCGGCGCGGTTCGCCTCGGTGACCGCGAGCATCGAGTTCAGGTAGATGCCCGTCGCCTTGGAGGCGTGCGGGATCGTGTTCGGGCCGACGCGCTGCCAGGACGAGATCTTCACGCGAATGCCGTTCTTCAACCCCTCGTCGCCGAGGTACGCGCCCCAGGGCCAGCTCATGATCACGACGTCGACCGGATTCCCGGCCGTGGAGACGCCGAGCTCGCCGTACCCGGAGAATGCGATCGGCCGCAGGTAGCACTCGGGCAGCCCGTTGGCGCCGATCAGCTCCATGCAGCCGGAGTGAAGATCTTCGACCGAGTACGGGAGCTCCATGTACAAGAGCTTGGCCGAGTTGTGCAGGCGCGCGAGGTGGTCGGTCAGCCGGAAGACGGCCGGCCCCTTGTCTGTCTCGTAGCAGCGGATGCCCTCGAAGACACCGGTTCCGTAGTGGAGCCCGTGAGTGCCGACGTGAACCGTTGCGTCGGCCCAGTCGACGAGCTCGCCGTTCATCCAGATCTTGTCGGTCTCGCGCACGCGCCTGCCTCCTTGGCGAAGTCGGTCAAAGGTTACGTGGCCGCCTCGACGGCGTCCATTGGCTGTGCCCTCGCCAGGCGCACGAGATCGGCGGACGAGAGCACCGCCATATGCCTGGGCGAGCCGGCTCCGACCCACACGCGCTTGTGAGCGAGGAGGGCGTGGTCGACGAAGACGCGGTCGACGGCCGGGAGCGGAAACGGCGCGACGGCGCCCGCGACGAACCCGGTCGCGCGCTCGACCTGCTCGGGCGACGCGATCCGCGCCTTGGAGACGCCCGCCGCGAACGCGATCTTCTCCCGGTCCCCGCGCCGGTCACCCGGCACGAGCACGACCACCCAGCGCCCCTCGCAGTCGAAGACGAGCGACTTCACGATCTGCCCCAGCTTGCAACCCGCGGCGTTGGCGGCCTCGACTGCAGTCGGCGTGCCCGTCTCGAACTCCTCGATGCGCGCCTCGACGCCCATCTGGCGCAGAAAGGACGAGACGCGCTCAACGGCTTCAGGCCAGGGACGAGCCACGAAGTCAGGTTAGGCGAATGGTCCCGGGCCACGGGCCTGGACTCGCGCAAAAGGTCCCGGGCCACGGGCCCGGGACTCGCGCAAAGTGCTTTGCACTTTCCGCGACTAAGAGCACGCAAGCCGAGGAACAACGCTTCAACGGGCCCGCCCATGCCACGGTCGACGCCGAATGACACATCAAGCTAATAGGCGAAACTTTGCGCGCGGCTTCTCCGTTTTCCTCGTGACCCCCCGAAATGAGAAGCCAAGAGCTACAGATTGCGAAGATCGAGTCGCGCTTCCGCGACGTCAACGAGCGGATCGCGGAGACCGCCGAGCGGATCGGCGCGAACGAGGCCGAGCTGGTCTGCGAGTGCGCAGACCCGGAGTGCGGTGAGCGAATCGCGGCTCCGCTCGAGGACTACGAGGAGACGCGGGCCAACGGATCCCATTTCCTCGTAGCGCCAGGCCACGAGCTTCAGGACCACGAGGACGTCGTCAGGACTCGGCCGGGTTTTCGTGTCATCGCCAAGCTCAGCGGCGTCGGCGCCCTCGCACAGCGCCTGAACCCGCGGCGCGCCCAGACCTAGTCGCTGAGCGAAATGAAGAACGCGTCGTCGAGGCCGGCGGCGCTCAGCGACTCGACCAGCTCCGGCGGCGCGGCGCTGTCGAGAGAGAGCGCCATGAGAGCCTTCTCGCCCTTCCGCGTCCGCGAGACCGCCATGTTCGCGATGTTGACGCCGGCCTCGCCGAACAGCGTCCCGACCCGGCCGATCACGCCGGGGAGATCGTCGTACCGGAAGATCGCCATCAGGGGCGCGAGCTCCACCTCCAGCTCGAAGCCGAGCGCACTCACGAGCCACAGGCGGTGCTCGTTGCCGATCGTCGTCCCGGCGACGCGCAGCTCGTCCCCGTTCGCCTTCAACGAGACGCGAACGAGATTCGTGAAGTCGCGCGACGCGCGGCGACGCTCCTCGACCACCTCGATCCCACGCTCCGCGGCGACCACCGGCGCGTTGACGTAGTTCACCGGCCGGTCCGAGCGCCCCTGGAACGCGCCGTTCAGCGCCGCCACTGTGAGCAGTCGCGTGTCGAAGCCCGAAAGCGACCCGTAGTAGGCGAGCTCGATCCGCTCCGCCCGGCCGCCGGCGAGCTCCATGGCCAGCCGCCCGAGCGTTGCGGCCAGCGGGATGAACGGCCCGAGGATCTCGAGGTCCTCCGCTCCGATCGAGGGGATGTTGACCGCGTTCGAGACGAGCGAGCCCTCGAGCGCCGCCACGACCTGCTCGGCCACGATCAGACCCGCACGGTCTTGCGCCTCCTCGGTGGAGGCCGCCAGGTGCGGCGTGAGGACCACGTTGTCGAGCTCGAGAAACGGGCCTGAGTACGGCTCCGTGTCGAACACATCCAGGGCAGCGGCCGCGACCTTCCCTGAACGCAGCGCATCCAGCAGGGCGCCCTCGTCGAGGAGCTCGCCGCGCGCGGCGTTCACGAGGCGAACCCCATCGCGCATCTTTCCGAAGGCCTCGGCGTTGATCGAGCGGCGGGTCTCGGCGTTCAGGGGCAGGTGCAGCGTGAGGAAGTCGGCCGCGGCCAACACCTCGTCGGGTGTCTCGACGCGCTCGACGCCGAGCTCACGGAACCGGTCCTTGGAGACGAACGGGTCGTGAGCCACGACTCTCATCTCCAGGCCGAGCGCGCGCTTCGCGACCTGCTGGCCGATCCGGCCGAAACCGAGGACGCCGAGCGTCTTGCCGGCGAGCTCGAGGCCACCCCACCGGGAGCGCTCCCAGCGCCCTGCCTTCAGCGCCGCATGCGCCTGCGGAATGTGCCGCGAAAGCGCAAGCAGCAGACCGATCGTGTGCTCTGCCGCGGAGATGACCGTCGACTCGGGAGCGTTGGCGACGACGATGCCTCTCCGGGTCGCCGCCTCGACGTCGACGTTGTCGACCCCGACTCCCGCCCGCCCGATCACCTTCAGCCGCTCGGCCCGCCCGATCAGGTCGGCGTCGAGCTTGGTCGCCGACCGGATGACGATCGCGTCGTAGTTACCGATCTTGCCCGCGAGGTCCCCGTTTGTGTCCACGTCGACGTCGAAGCGCTGCCGCAGGAGCTCGATCCCGGCCTCGGCGATCAGCTCCCGGACAAGAACCTTTGGTCGGGTCACGCTGGAAGGTGCTCGTACGTCTCGAGCGCGCGCGTGACCGCGACTCCCCGCTCGATGTCCGCACCCGCCTCGGCGAGCGCGAGCTCGATCCCGGCAAGCGCCGTCGTGATGTCGAAGACGTCGAAGAAGCCGATGTGGCCGATCCGAAAGACGCGCCCCTTCAACGGCCCCTGGCTCGGTGCGAGCGTGATCCCCATCCGGTCACGAAGGTCGAGGAGGAACTGCGTCCCGTCGACCGGCTCGGGAACGCGGACCGTCGTCACGACGGCCGATGCGTCGTCGTCCGGCGAGAAGAGCTCGAGGCCCATCGCCTTGACGCCCTCGCGGCATGCGCGGCCGAGACGCACGTGGTGCTCGAACGCGGCTTCGAGCCCGCGCTCGAGGATCATGCCGAGCGCGACGTTGAGCCCGATCACGATCGAGACCGCCGGCGTGAAAGCCGCGTCGAGACTCTCCTGCGCCGCTCGCGTCCGTTCCCAGTCCACATAGAACCGCGGAGCCTTCGCTTCCTTGCGCGCCTCCCAGGCATCGCCGGAGACCGAGACCATCGCCAGGCCGGGCGGGGCCATGAGCGCCTTTTGCGAGCCGGAGACCACCGAGTCGAGCGACCAGGCGTCGGTCTCGCAGGGGATCGCGCCGAGGCTCGAGATCGCGTCTACTCCGATGAGCGCGCCGGCGTCCTTGACCGCGGCCGCGAAAGCGCGGACGTCGGTGACAACACCGGTGGAGGTCTCGGACTGCGTCACGAGGACGGCCTTCGCCCCGCCGAGCTCGACCAGGCGCGCCGACAAATCGTCGGCCGTGGGCGTCTCGCCCCACTCGTATCGCATGTGTTCCACCTCGCAGCCGTAGACCGCCGCGATGTCGGCCCAGCGCTCGCCGAAGTAGCCGGCCGAGACGACGACGACGCGGTCGCCCGGAGACGTCAGGTTCGAGACGACAGATTCGAGGCCGGCGGTTCCGGACGCCGTGTAGAGAAGGACGTCGCCTTTGGTCCGGAAGACCTCCTGCAGCCGCTCGAGGCATTGCTTGTAGATCGGCCGGAAGTCGGGGCTGCGGTGATGGATGATCGGCAGCGCCATCGCGGCGAGTACCTCCGGCGGCACGGGCGTCGGCCCCGGGGTCATCAGATAGCGCTTCTCAGCCAAGCCTCGTGACCTTAGCGATGGTCCCGGCCCACGGGGCCGGGACTCGCGGAAAGTGCTGCGCACTTTCCGCGACTAAAAGCACCCAAGCCGAGGGACGACACTTCGACGGGCCCGCCCATGCCACGGTCGAGGGGGCTCGCGCAGTGCCCTGCGCTCGTCGCGACTCTTAGGCTGTCGTCGTGGAGGCTCTATTTGCGTTCGCGGCGGCGCTTCTCGCGCTGCGGTTGGGAGGCATGCTCGCGGCTCGTTGGCGGGCCCGCAGGGCTCCGGAGCTCGCGGCCTGGTCGTCCGCGCTCGTCGCCTACGCCGTCGCCTCCGCCGCCCTCGCATGGGGAGCGGCGGCGGGGTGGGACGCGCCGTCGTTCCGGGTCTATTACCTCTTCGGCGGCCTACTGACGGCGCCCCTCCTGGGGGTCGGCTCGCTGCTGCTCGTGAGGCGCCGATGGGCGCTTCCGATCGCTCTCGTCTACGTCGGCCTCGCGATCGGAGTCGCGATGTCGGCACCTGTACAGGGCGTCTGGGGCTCGAGCATTCCGGCAGCCCAGGATCACCTCGATTTTTTCCCGGCCAGGATGATTGCGATCGTCGGTAATACCGCGGGCACGATCGCCGTCGTCGGTGTGGCAGTTGCCACGATCAGGCGCCGCCCGCTCGGAAATGCACTCGTCCTCGCCGGGGTCGGTGTTGCCGCGGCAGGAACCGCTCTATCCGGCTTGGGAGCGGCGAAGACGAGTGTTTTTGTGGCAATTGCAGCACTTCTTCTTTACGGAGGCTTTACAGCTTCTTCGCCCACAAGGACTAACCAATCGCTACGGTCAGGGTCTAAGGGTTGAAAACGATCCCGGGGCCCGCCCAGGGAGCTCGCTCGGATGACTGCGGCACAGTCTCTCCGGTGAGCGCGTGGCTCCGGACAAGAGGGGGTTTTCTTGTTCCGACAACTACTGCGGCTTTTGCCCGCGCTCATACTCGTATGTCTGGCCTTCGTCGCTCTGAGCGGGCCGCGGCAAGCGGCGGCCGAAGAGAAGAAGGTCCGTGTCTATCCAGCCGATCGCGTCGTCCTCAAGCAGGTCCGCCGCTATCGAAGCGAGACGTGGCGGTGGCAGTCGCTGATGGACGTACGGCGGACACCCACGTCGCGCGCGGCTGAGCGCTCCGACAGCGACGCGCGCGCGTTCAGGCTCTGGACGCGCAACCTCTGGAAGAAGCGTGCAATCCAGGCCCGGCGCAAGGCTGCCCGTCCGCCCCACCGTTCCGGCTGGCTCTGCATCCATCGCTACGAGGGCTCGTGGAAGGATCCGAACGCGCCCTATTACGGCGGGCTCCAGATGGATCTGACTTTCCAGCGCAGCTACGGACGCGAGCTACTCCGCCGGAAGGGGACGGCCGACCACTGGACACCGCTCGAGCAGATGTGGGTCGCCGAGCGCGCTTACCGCAGCGGCCGCGGTTATTACCCGTGGCCGAATACGGCGCGTTACTGCGGACTGATCTAGCTAGTGTTCTGAGCCGTGGGACGTGGCTCAAGACCTATCCGCCGCTGGAAGGCCGATCGCCAGCGCAAGAAGAAGGACCGCGACAAGCGCTACGCGGCGGCCGCGCCTACCACGACTGCGACGGCGCGCCGCCGGACGCCCGCCAAGCCGAAGCCGGCCGAAAGGGCCGTGAAAGCCGAGAGGGTCGAGACCGACGCGAAGGCCGAAGAAGTTCAGACGCCTGGGCAGCCCGCGGAGGTCGCGACGGCCGAGGTGGCCGAGGTGGCCGAGGTGGCCGAGGTGGCCGAAGAGCCCGTAAAGGCTGAGCCCACCGGGAAGGCTGAGGCTGCGAAGCCCGCGAAGCCCGCGAAGCCGGCGAAAGTTGCGAAGCCCGCCAAGCCCGCCAAGCCCGCCAAGGCCGCCAAGGCCGCAGCGACGGCGAAGGCCGCTAAGGCCGCAAAGCCGAAGAAGGCCGCAAAGCCGAAGAAGGCCGCGAAGCCCAAGGCAGAGAAGAGCGAGTAGGCGTCTTTACGCGCTGAGCTTTTTCCGAAGGAGCTCGTTCACAAGTTTCGGATTCGCGCGGCCCTCGGTCTCCTTCATCACTTCGCCCACGAAGAAGCCGAGCAGGCCCTCCTTGCCGGCGCGGTAGGACTCGACCTGGCCCGGGTTCGCCGCCAGCACCTGGTCGACGAGCGGCTCGAGGGCTCCCGCCTCGCTGATCTGACCGTCGCCGAGGTAGGTCTCGGCGGAGAAGCCCTTGTCCCCACTTGCGGCGAGAGCCTCGGTAAAGGACTGCCTCGGGATCCGCTCGCGCGCCTCGATCAGTTTCGCCAGCTCCTCCGCGTTCACGGCCGCCGGATCGACTCCCGTCGCGGCGAACTGGTTCATGAGCACGTTCGCGACCTCGCGCCGGTCACCGCCGACCCGCTCGTAGAGTCGATCCCGGCCACTCGTCACGAGCCCTTCGGCGGTCTCGAAGCCGATCTCGTCGGCCAGGCGCCTGATGCGCTCTGCCGGAAGCTCGGGCAGCGCAGCGCGGAGGCGCTCGACGAGCTTCCGCTGCGGCTCCAGCGGCACGAGGTCGGGCTCGGGCAGATACCGGTAGTCCTGAGCCTCTTCCTTCGAGCGCAGGGGCGGCGCCGACTCGTTGCCGGGGTCGAAGTGCATCGTCTCCTGCACCACCTCTCCGCCTGCTTCGTAGATCTCGACCTGCCGCAGGATCTCGCGCTCGATCCCCTTCGCCGCGAAGTTGAACGAGTTCATGTTCTTGAGCTCGGTGCGGGTGCGTAGCTCGTCCGAGCCCTCGGGCCGCACCGAGACGTTGACGTCGAAGCGCAGGGATCCCTTCTCCATCTCCGCGTCGGAGATGCCGAGCTCGACGACGGTCTGTCGGAGGAGCTGGAGGAAGCGCTTCGCGTGCTCGGCCGAGTGGATGTCGGGGGCGGTCACGATCTCGACGAGCGGTGTGCCGGCTCGGTTGAAGTCGACGAGGGTTCGATCTGCGCCGGAGATACGCCCCCCGGCGCCGCCCATGTGCACGTTCTTCGCGGCATCCTCCTCCAGGTGCGCGCGGACGATGCCAACCTCCAGCTCGCCGTCGGCGGTCGCGAGGGTCATCTTGCCGTCCACGCAGAGCGGCTCGTCGTACTGGGAGATCTGGTACCCCTTCGGGTTGTCGGGGTAGAAGTAGTGCTTTCGGTGGAAGATCGCGCGCTCGGCGATCTCGCAGCCGAGGCCGAGCCCGAGCAGCATCGTCATCTCGACCGCGCGCTCGTTCGGGACCGGCAGCGCACCCGGGTGCGCGAGGCAGACCGGACACGTGCGGGAATTCTCGGGCGCGAAGTACTCGAGCTCGCAACGGCAGAACATCTTCGTCCGCGTTTTGAGGTGGACGTGGATCTCGAGACCGATGACCGGCTGCCAATTCATCGAAGCCGCTCCGGGACGTAGTCGAACTCGAGTGCACCCTCGAGCGCATGCCCGGCGCGGAAGAGCAGGTTCTCGGAGAACTGCGGGCCGATCAGCTGCAGGCCGACAGGCAATCCCTCCGAGAGCCCGCACGGTATCGAGAGGCCCGGGAGCCCCGCCATGTTCGGGGGGATCGCCAGGACATCGGAGAGGTACATGGCGAGCGGGTTGTCGGTCTTCGCGCCGAGCGGGAACGCGACGGTTGGCGAGGTCGGGCTGATGAGCAGATCAAAATCGTCGAGCGCGGCGGCGAACTCGTCGCGGATGATCGTCCGTACCTTCTGCGCCTGGCCGTAGTACGCGTCGTAGTAGCCGGCCGAGAGCGCGTAGGTGCCCAGCATAATCCGCCGTTTGGGCTCGTCTCCGAAGCCTGCGTCGCGGGTCTTCTCGTACATCGACCGGATGTCTCCGTTGCCGATGCGGAGGCCGTAGCGAACGCCGTCGTAGCGGGCCAGGTTCGACGAGGCCTCGGACGGGGCGATCAGGTAGTAGCAGGGCAGTCCGTACTCGACCGAGCGCGGCAGGGTCGTCTCCCCCACCTCCGCGCCCAGCTCGCGGCAGAGCTCGACCGCGCGGTTCACCGCGCCGCTGACTCCCGGCTCGATGCCTTCGGCCTCGTTCAGCTCCTTCGGGACGCCGACCTTGAGGCCCTTGAGGTCTTCTCCTTGCGGAATCGCGACGGGCTCGGGCAGCTCGACGGTCGTCGAGTCGGCCGGATCGCGGCCGGCGATGATCTCGTACAGCCGCGCGCAGTCGCGGACGGTCTTCGTGATCGGGCCGACCTGGTCGAGGCTCGAGGCGAAGGCGACGATCCCGGCACGGCTGACGGTGCCGTAGGTGGGACGCAGGCCGACGAGGCCGCACAGCGCGGCGGGCTGCTTGATCGACCCGCCGGTGTCGGAGCCGAGCGCCCACGGCGCCAGGCCGCCCGCGACGGCGGCTGCGGAGCCGCCCGACGACCCGCCCGGTACGCGCTCGGGATCCCACGGGTTGCGCGTCGGGCCGTAGGCGGAGTTCTCGGTCGACGAGCCCATCGCGAACTCGTCGAGATTCGTCTTGCCGATCAGCGGGAGGCCCGCCGCGCGGCACCGGGCCGCGACGGTGGAGTCCGCCACGGGGATGTACCCCGCGAGGATCTTCGAGCCGGCCGTGGTCTCGACGCCCTTCGTGGAGATCACGTCCTTGAGCGCGATCGGCACGCCGTCGCCGTCGGGCTCGTCCACGGTCGTCAGGTACGCGTGGAGCTCGGGGTCGCGCTCTGCGATCGCGTCGAGATAGGCGCGGTGCAGCTCGGCCGCCGATACCTCGCCCTTCGCAATCAGGCCCTCCGCTTCCTCAGCGGTCAGCCGAAGCGTGTCGATCATCGCCGGCGAGCCTCTATATACGGCACAGCCGACCTCCTCCCCACTGCGAGCCTAACGAGGGAAAGCGCACGCGTGGGTGACAGCTCCGTGCCGAAAATCGCGCCGTCGATGAAAACGCTCACGCCGGCGGCACCCGGAAGAAACCCGCCTCGCTGTCGGGTGCGTTGGCCAGCGCGTCTTCGGTCGGCAGCGAGGGCCGCGGCTGGTCTTCCGCCCACACGTTCACGAGCTCGAGCGGATGCGCCGTCGGCTCGACGCCATCCAGATCGAGCTCTGCGACCTTGCCGACCGCTTCCAGGATGGCGTTCAGCTGTGCGCCGAGCCGTTCGACCTCTTCGTCGGTCAGGGCGAGCCGCGCGAGTCGCGCGACGTGGAGAACCTCATCGCTTGTGATCGCCACGGGGAGAGTTTGGCGGAATGTTGCTCGTCGCCGGGACGCGATGGTCGTTCCGAGGGCGCGGACGCAGGGAGCATCCAGGCTAGTAGCCTGGGTGCGACTGAGGACCCGCCCTCGGGGCGAGCAGCGCGTCCCGGCGACTCAGCCATATTTCGCCAAACTCTCCTAATCCTCCCAAATAGAAGCGGGCCCCTTCCGGGGCCCGCGTTTGTCTCGAGTCCGGAAGTTCCTAGGCGGCGGTGACGTTCGACGCCTGCAGGCCCTTGTCGCCCTGCACGACCTCGAACTGCACGCGCTGACCCTCGGTTAGCGACCTGTAGCCGTCCATCTGGATCGCGCTGTGATGGACGAACACGTCGTCCTCGTCACCCTCGCGCTCGATGAACCCGAAGCCCTTCTCGTTCGAGAACCACTTGACGGTGCCCTCAGCCAACGTTCCTCCTTCTACAAAATCACGGCCCAGCTACGAGCCGCCGAAGCGCGCGAAAGATAACGTCACGCTCCGGGGAACGCAAGAAGCCCACGGCGGTAGCGGGCGGCCCGGACCGCGCTGCGCAGAAGCATCGCGATCGTCATCGGCCCGACGCCCCCCGGGACCGGAGTGATCAGTCCCGCGCGGTCGGCCACGGCCGGGTCGACGTCGCCGACCACGCCCTCCTCGCCGCGATTCATGCCGACGTCGATCACCGTCGCGCCCTCGCGCACGTGGTCGGGCTGGATCACGCCGGCCTGACCCACCGCGACGACCAGGATGTCGGCCTCGCGCGTGTGCGCGGCGAGATCCTTCGTGCGCGAGTGGCAGACGGTCACCGTGGCGTTCGCGTGCAGAAGCAGGAGCGACGCCGGCTTTCCGACGATGTCGCTCCGTCCCACAACGACGGCGTTCGCCCCTTCGACCGGTACGTCGTACTCCTCGAGGAGCGCCATGACGCCGACCGGTGTCGCACCCACGTGCCCGGGCGCGCCCAGGTAGAGCTGGCCTGCGTTCAGCGGATGCAGGCCGTCCACGTCCTTCACCGGGTCGATTGCCCGGATCACGCGCGCCTCCTCGATGTGCTCGGGCAGCGGCAGTTGGACGAGGAGCCCGTCGATCGTGTCGTCTCGGTTCAGCTGCTCGACCTGCTCGAGGAGCTCTTCCTCGGTGGTGTGGGAGGCGAGCCTGATGTCCCGCGCGTTGATCCCGACCTCGCCGGCGGCCTTGTGCTTCAGCCGGATGTAGATGTCCGAAGCAGGATCGTCTCCCACGAGGACCGTTGCCAGACCGAGCTCCCCCAGCTCGCGTACCTCCTCAGCCACGTGGGCACGGATCCGCTCCGAGAGCGCCCTTCCGTCCATGAGGCGGGCCGCCACTACGTGACGGGCAGCTGGACGTCGCTGACGTCGAGGCCAAGCGACTCGGCCAGCTTCACACCTTCGAGGAGATCCTCGCGGAGCCGCTTCACGTCTTGCTCGTACATCAACCGGCCAATGACCGCGCGCTCCTTCGGCCGCCACATCGCATGCTTGACGAAGATCGGAAGCAGGCGGTTCGCCGCGTCGATCAGCTTCTGCTTCGTCTGCTTCGACGCGTTCTCGAGCAGAACTTTCTCGTAGGCCATGCCGGCGCCGTGGTGGATGCCGTCGTCGGTGGCCAGCCGGTTGCAGAGCTCCTCGAGCACCGTCCCTCGCGATGCGCGCGCGATCAGCCGGAACCGCGAGATGATCAGGCGCTCGTAGAAGACCTGCATCTGGAAGACCTTCTCCTCGAGCGTGTCGGCCTCGAGAGTCATGTGAGCCAGCTCGTCCAGATACGGATCGTGCTCGGCGGCCCCACCGACCTGGCCGATCAGCTTCAACCACGCTTCGGTGTGGCGCGACTCGTCCTGCACCATCGTCGAGTAGTAGAGCTTCGCCTCCGGGTCGGGCGCGACGTTGAGCAGCTGAGAGGCCATCTCGCAAGCGAGCTCGTCCGCCTGCAGCTGCTGCGTCAGCACCGAGCGCCACATGTCCTGGCGGCGCGCCTTCCGTTGCGGAGTCCCCTTCCCTTCCGGGATCGGCGGGATCTCGCCCCAGGGCAGGTCGCGCACCTGCCATTCCTGCTTCTTGGCGAGCTCGTAGAAGCGCAGGACCCCTGCGAACGCCGCGCGATCGTCACTCTTCTCTTCCACGATTTGCTCGGTTGGCATCCGCATCAGATTATCGTCCCGTTCGTGGAACTCAGGAAATGGCCGCGCAAAAACGACGCCGACTCGATCAAGGCGCGCCAAGCTGCGCTCGACGGCCGCGTGGACACCGAGGTCTTCGAGCTGGACCTGACTCCGTGGGCCAAGGCCCAGGAGGCGCTCACGGGCGTCTCCGTGATCCCGACGGCGGTGATCGGCCCGATTCCGATCTCGCTCGGCGAGTACGAGCTGGCCGAGCCGGAGGGCACGCTCGTCGAGCGCGGCCGTGGAAGCGACGAGGTCTACGTGCCGCTCGCCCACACGGAAGGCTCACTCTCGGACTCCCTCTACCGCGGCGCACGGGCAGCCGCCGAATCGGGCGGCTTTCGCACCGAGGTGCTCCGCGACCGGATGACGCGTGCCTCGGCGTTCGCCTGCCGCTCGGCTGAGGAGGCCGCCGCGCTTGGGCGCTGGGTCGAGGCCGAGCTGCCGAAGATGCGCGACTGGCTGGCGGAGCGAAATGACGACTGGATCTCGCGCTACGCAAAGCTGCGGGAGGTCGAGACCTACGTTGCGGGCCCGCTCTGCCACGTCATGTGGGCCTTCACGACCGGCGATGCCTGCGGGCCGAACATGATGACCCGCAACGCCTACGCGCTGAACATGGGCTATGTCATGGAGCACGCGCCCACGAAACCGGAGCGCGCGATCCTCGAGGCGAACATGGGCGGCGACAAGAAACCCTCGCATCGCTACTTCGAGCGCGGGGGGCACGGCAAGACCGTAATCGCGGAAGTGACGCTCACTGAGGAGGCGGTGCGGCGGGTGCTGCGCACCACGATCGACGACCTGCTGGAGCTCTCCTGGGCCGGGACGCATGGGGCCGTCGCCTCGGGCATGCAATCCGTCGCGTTCACACCGGCGACGGCGATCGCCGCAGTCTTCGCCGCGACCGGACAGGACCTGGGCATGGTCGGCACGAGCTCGATGGCTCACGGCACCGGCAAGCGGGTCGAGGGCGGCCTGAATGCATCGATCCGGCTCCCGGGCCTCGAGGTCGGGACGGTCGGCGGCGGCACGACTCTCCCCTACGCCCGGGCCTGGCTCGGGCTGATGGGCTGCGCCGGGCCGGGGAAGGTCTACCGCTTCGCCCAGATCGTGGCTGCGGCGACGCTCGCGCTCGAGATCTCCGCCTCGTCCGCGATGGCCACGTCAGGCTCCGAGAACTTCTTCAAGGCCCACTTCGAACGGGGCGGCCTGCGCTGAAGATCCCGCCGCAGCACGACCCGGCCTGCTTCGGGTGCGGCGACAACCCGATCGGCTTCCATCTTCCCCGGCCCGAGGCCGAAGGGGCAGACCGCTACGAGACGACCTTCTCCTTCGACGAGCGCCATCAGGGCGGGCCGGGCCTCGCGCACGGCGGGCTCGTCGCGGCGCTCGTCGACGAGGCCTGCGGGCTCGTGGCGACGTGGTACCGCTTTCCCACGGTGACAGGCCGCATCTTCCTCCGCTATCGGCGGCCGGTGCCGATCAACCACCCGCTCTCGGTGCGGGCCTGGGTCGAGGACGAAAAGGGGCGTCGCGTCTATGTGCGCGGTGAGCTCTGGGACGCGGGCGAGCTGCTGACCGAGGCGCGGCTCGCATTCGTGCACGTCCCACTCGAGCACTTCCTCGTCACGCCCGAGGGCAGGGCCATCGGCGAGGCCTGGCAGCGCAGGCTGAACGAGAGCTAGCGGGCGACCGCGGGCTGCGCCGGGCGACGGGCTACTGGCGGGGGTCGTGCGAGCCGATACGAGAAGAATGGTCCTTCGTTTCGCACTCCTGGCGGCGGTTATCGCCACGGTCCTTGGCGTCATGCAGCAGAAGCAGGTCCTGCAGAACGCGCATCTCACCGGGTATTGCACCCAGATCGCGACGCCAGTCGGCCAGACAGGCGTCTGGCACGAATGCCGTTCCGGAAGACTCACGGGGACGCCGGGCCTCTCCCGAGGGTCGTGCGCGCGAGTCAGCCACACCGCGGACCGAGACTTCT
Organism: uncultured Gaiellales bacterium; assembly: GCA_964591295.1. GTDB lineage: Bacteria > Actinomycetota > Thermoleophilia > Gaiellales > Gaiellaceae > VAXT01. The sequence goes on from CAZQAG010000018.1 coordinate 22,397, forward strand.
GGCGCTGCCCCACGGCGCTGGAGTCGAACGAGACCAGGCAGTAGCGCACGCGCCGACGCCTCACGCAGCTTCTCACCGACGGCCGCGGCGGAACGAGCGGCGCAGAGGTCTCCTGTAGCAGGCTCTGCTGAGCAATCGCGAGCTTCAGGTACCGCGGGAGCCTGGATACCATTCCGCTTCTCGGGCGCCGTGGCCGAGTGGTTAGGCAGAGGCCTGCAAAGCCTCGCACACCAGTTCGATTCTGGTCGGCGCCTCTCTCGCGTACCTGACCGGCGGGCCCTACCGCGCGGCGGAGCCGCGCTCCGAGCCCGCCTCGCGCCGCTGGAGCGCTCCGGCGGGCCGTGTGGCGAACACTGTCCCACCGGCCTACGCACGCCCAGCGACGCGTCAGGAACGCGAGAGCGAGCGGGCTCCTCGCGGGAGCCGTGCGGGTCAGCCTCCGTTGTCGTGCGAGGAGGCCAGCAGGGACGCATAGGCACCTGCGCTCTGCGGCCGGCGAGCAGGATCCTTCTCGAGCGCGGCGAGCACCGCCCGCCCGAGCGCCGGCCCCACGTCAGGCCGATCGACCGACGGATCGGGCGGGTCTTCGTCGAGATGCGCTATGACGAGCTGCGCAAGCGTCTTCTCGCTGAACGGCGTCTTGCCCGTCAGGCACTCGCAGACCATGCACCCGAGCGCGTAGACGTCGGTAGCGGGAGTCGCCCGCTCCCCTCTGACGAGCTCCGGCGCCAGGTATTCGGCCGTGCCGAGCACCTGTCCCGGCCTCGTCAAAACGGTGTAGGCGCGTCCCTTCGCGAGACCGAAGTCGGTCAGCATCCCCGTCCCCTCGCGGTCGAAGACGACGTTCGAGGCCTTGACGTCGCGGTGAACGAGGCCCGCCGCGTGCAAGGCGTCGAGACCGCCGGCGAGTCCCTCCGCAAGGGTGAGCGTCTCGTCGACCTCGAGAGCACCGGTCTCGAGCAGGCGATCATCGAGCGTTCCGCCTTCGGCGTAGCGGACTACGAGGTAATTCCTGCCGTCGGCCTCGCCCGCGGCGAAGATCGGGACGAGATTCGGATGGTGGACCTCGGCCGCAGCGCGTGCCTCCTGGTCGAATCGCTGCTTGAACACTTCGTCTTCGCCCAGTTCGCGCTTCAGCACCTTGAGCGCGACAACCTCGCCGTCGGGGCCGACCGCGCGGAACACGAGGCCCATTCCCCCCTCCCCGAGGAGCGCCTCCAGGCTGTATTCCCCAAGGCGGTCTCCACTCTCCAGCTCTCGGGACACCGTTTGCCGTGATCTCCACACGAGGCGGAGGATAAGGCGCTCGGCGAGGCGACATGATGCGCTTCCCTTCGTCGAGGGCAAGTTAGGGTTGCGCGGATGAGGGGTTTTCTCTCGCAGTTCCCAGGTCGCCGCTCGAGCTGGGCCGTCATCGGCGGTTGGATCGTGTTGGCGATCATCTTCGCCCCCTTCGGCACGAAGATCCCGGACATCACGAACGATGAGTACGTCCTGCCGGGGAAATCGCAGACCTTTCGGCTCCAACAGATCATCCGCGACCGCTTCCCCGGCGGCGACCAGCGTCCGGCCCTGATCGTCTACCGGCGGGAAGGCGGGCTGACCGCGGCTGACCGGCAGCAGATCGTCGAGGACGCCGCCGAGGTGGCGCAGATCGAGGACGTCGCCCAGCCGATTCCTCCGTTCACGCCGGCCTCGCCGCCCGGCATCGTCTCGCAGGGAAGGGACGTGGCCTTCACGATCGTCCCGATCGAGGTGGGCGAGATCCTGCACGTCACTCCGACGATCGAGGCGATCCGCGAGCGGGCCGAGAGTGAGGGTGATGGTGCGCTCGAGGCGCACGTGACCGGCTTCCCCGGCATCGTCAGCGACTACAACACGGCGATCAAGGAGGCCGACTTCAAGCTGCTGGGGGCAACGGTCGTCCTCGTTCTCATCTTGCTCATGGCCGTCTACCGCTCGCCCCTACTTGCGCTCGTGCCGCTGATCGTCGTCGGGATCGCCTACTCGATCGTGACCGGCATCGTCTACCTCATGAACCAATCGATCGGCTTGGCGGTCGACAGCTCGTCGACCGCACTGCTGGCCGTGCTCATGTTCGGAGCCGGCACCGACTACTGCCTGCTGCTCGTTTCACGCTACGGAGCCAGGCTGCGCCGCCGCGAATCGGCTGAGCAAGCGATGCGCGAGGCGATTCCCGAGGCGGCTCCGGCAATGCTGGCGAGCGGCATCACGGTCATCGCGGCGCTGCTGACGATGCTCGCCGGCATCTTCGGCGTCTACCGGACGCTCGGACCGGTGAACGCGATCGGCATCGCGGTCGTCCTGCTCGCAGGCCTCACTCTGCTGCCGGCGCTCCTGCGCCTCCTCGGCCGCAAGGCGTACTGGCCGAACGGTCGATCGGTCGCGGTCACGGGCGTGCGTGAAGCCGAGGGGACCCGTGGCAGGTGGCGTGCGGTCGGGCTACGGGTGCGCCGGCGACCGGTGCTCGCGCTGAGCCTCGGCGTAGCCTTGCTCGTCGCCGGTTCCGCGGGGCTCGCGCTGTGGAAGACCGAAATCAATCCCGTGAAGCAGTTCCGCTCCGAAACCGACGCGGGACGCGGCTACGAGGTCCTCCGATCCGCCTTCCCGGCAGGCACGGTGAACCCGACGGGAGTGCTCGTCGAGCGGACGGACGGTCCGGTGCGCGAGCGCGACTTGGCCGAGGTACGAGAACGCATCTCCACGGTGCCCGGAGTGAGCGCCGTAGTCGACACGGGGCGGCGCTCGACGGATGGCCGCGCCGTGCTCCTGAACGCCGTTTACGAGGACGATCCCTCTGCACCGCCGGCGCTCGCCCTCACCGAGCGCGTCCGGGACGAGGTCGCCTCCATCGAGCCTCGGCTGCGCGTGCTGGTCGGCGGCGGCTCGGCCGAACGGCTCGATGTCCGCAACGCACAGTCACGCGACACCAAGGTGATCATCCCGCTCGTCCTCATAGTCGTGCTCTTGACGTTGATCGTTCTTCTGCGGGCGGTCGTCGCGCCGATCTTTCTCCTCGCGACCGTGATCCTCTCGTTCGCCGGGACGCTCGGGCTGACGGTCGCCATCTTCAAGTACGTCTTCGACCAGGACGGCTTCAACTCGGCGCTGCCGCTGATCATCTTCATCTTCCTCGTCGCGCTTGGCTCGGACTACAACATCTTCCTGATGAGCAGGGTGCGCGAGGAGGCAGTGCGCTTCGGCACCCGTGAGGGAACACTGAACGCGCTCGGCGCCACAGGCCCGGTGATCACGAGCGCGGGCCTGATCCTCGCCGGCACCTTCGCGGTGCTTACGATCATCCCGAGCTGGGACCTGAGCCTGATCGGGTTCGCGGTCGCGCTGGGGGTGCTCCTCGACACGTTCCTCGTACGCTCGATCTGCGTACCCGCCCTGACGTGGCTGATCGGCGAGCGAAGCTGGTGGCCCTCGTCCGCCGCGGACGGGGCCCGCTCGACCCTCGTCACCAGAGCCATGACCTCTCGCGACCTGATGAGAGCTCGCGAGCTCAAGGGAATGGACATCGAGGCGCAGCCGTCCGCGCTACCCGAGACCAAGGTCAAGCCGTCCGCGCTGCCCGAGACCGAGGTCAAGCCGGCCCCGCCGCTTACTCCGCCGCCAGAAGCTCCCCGAAATAACGATTGAGCAGCCGGTCCTGCGGGCGAGGGACGGGGTCCCCGAACCAGTTCCGGATCTCGACCGTCTCGATCTGCGCTGCTATCTCTGCTCCTCCGGGGCCTCACGACGGAGTGCCTCGAGATCGACCGTCGGGATCAGCGCGGTCCGCGCCACGATGCGCCCGGTCGAGAGCAGCGCGTCCTGAAGCTGGTTCGCCTGGTTCTCGCGCAGCGCCAGGGTGCGGACGAGCTCCGATTTGGCGCGGGCGGCGTCGGCGCCCTTGTGTTCGAGCGCTTTGCGCCCGAAGTGGTCGCCGGGCCCGAGCGTCTCGAGAAGCTCTTCCGCCCCGTCGGAGCGGCGAAGGAGATCAACGTCGCCCTCGACGATCACGTGGACGACGCGAGCCGGGCGAACGCTGTCCGCGATCGTCTCACCGGCCTGGTAGACGTGGTGGCGCACATCGTAGGCCGCGCTCTTCGAGGAGCCCATCTGGACGATGTCGCGCCCGACGATCGGCCAGATCATCCAGTCCACGAGGAGCCGCAGGCGGCGGTCCCAGGAGGGAACGCCGATGCCCCAGACGAGCGAGCGCCACACGAACCAGCCGAAGAGCCCCCGCAGGGGGATCCCCTTGACCTCGCCGACAGCGGTCCGGCTACCGATCGAGATGCCCTGGCCCAGCGCAATCGAGCGAAACGGCCGCAGCGGCTTGCCGGCGACTGCCCGGCGGATGTTCGGCCCGATGGCTCGGCCGTGCTTCTGTGCGAAGAGGGCAACGGGCGGACAGGTCCCTCCGTGCCGGTGCGGAACCGCCGCGCAGTCCCCGCCCGCCCAGAGGTCGTCCTGCCCGTCGACCCGCAGGTACTCGTCGGTGACGACCCGTCCCCGCTCGTCCTTGGGCAGGTCGAGCTCGTCGAGGAGCGGCCAGGACTTCGAGCCGACCGCGCTAACGATTGTCCGGGTCGGGATGCGCTCGCCGTTCGAGAGGCGCACCTCGTTCGGCGTCGCGCCGGCGACCCTCGTCTCCAGCATCACGTCGACCCCCAGCTTCTCCGTATGCCGCATGGCGTACCGAACGAGGCCGGGGTAGCGCTTCGTCCGCCGCTCGGCTGTCCCCGAGCCGTAGAGCTCCGGCAGCAGCGTCTTGCCCGAGTGGACGATGACGACACGACACTCGTCGCGCCGGATTCCGCGGAACTCCCCCTTCGTGAGCCTCCGCGCGAAATCGGCGAGCTCTCCCGCCAGCTCGCAGCCCGAGAAGCCACCGCCGGCGACGAAGAAGGTGAGGAGCCGGCGCCTCTCCTCGGGATCGGTCTCGATGTCGGCGAGCTCGAACATTGCAAGGACGTGGTTGCGCAGCCGGAAGCAGTCGTCGAAGCTCTTCAGGCGGAAGGCGTGCTCGGCGAGCCCGGGATAGGAATCGAGGTTCTCGCCGCTGCCGAGCGCGAGCACGAGGTGGTCGTAGTCGAGCTCGAAGCGGATGCCGTCGAGCCGCCGGCTGGTGACGACGCGCTTCTGCTCGAGGTCGATCGATTCGATCTCACCGACGTGTACCTGCGCCGGCGCGAAAATTCGGCGCGCCGGACTCAGGATGTTCCCGGCCGCGATCCGGCCGCTGATCATCTCGCCGATCAAGCCGTGCATCGTGAAGAAGTTGTCGCGATCGACAACGGTCACGGTCAGCTCACCGCGCTTGATCGGCCTGCGGAGAGCCCGGGTGACCGTCACCGCGACGAAGCCACCCCCGAGGATTAGGACATGCGGAGGCTTCGCCACGTCGCGGAGATTACTCCGTAGGCCTGAGAGGAGGACCCGGCGAGCCCAAGCCGGCGCCTCAATTCCGGCGGAACGAAGCGGCCAGACGCGTCCGCGCGTTGAAGAGCGCCGTCAGCGCGCGTTCCTGCCGGCTGCCCCTGGCAGGGAGGATCCCGATCTGACGAGCAAGGCCGGCGTCGTCCCAGTACGAGTCGAGCCGCCCGATGAGGCCGTCCTCGATGCGGAGAACGTCCGCGCCTGCCGTTTCGAGCCGGGCTCCGTTCGCCCGAACGCCCTGAAGCGGCGCTCCGGTGAACGTGCCGGTCGCGCGCCAGTGCACGCCGACACGCTCGTTCTCCGTGATCAAGTCCATGACCTCGTATTGGAAGTCGGGAATCGCCGCGAACAGCTCCTCGAAATAGGCGCGGAGCTCGTCCGGAACCCGCAGCTCGCCGATCGGCGCGAGATGGTCGATTCCGCCCGGGACCCAGCAGGCTAAAGCAGCGTCGAGGTCCTGGCGCGCGATCGCGGAGAAGTACCTCCTCGCAACGTCGGCAGCGGACGAGTCCTGCATTCGGGATCAGCCTCCTTGCAGTAGCTCGCGGAAGTACGGGTTGAGCAGCCTGTCCGCCGGGTCGTAGCGTCGGCGGTACTCCTCAAACCTGTCGAGGCGGTCGCCGAACGCTCGCCGGACGTGGTGCGACTTCAGGCCCCAGGTCTGGTTGAACAGCGGCTTCCCGCCGTGCTCGCTGCAGAACTCGTTGTACGCGGCGAGAAAGTCCTTCCAGCCCGGCGCTCCGGTCGAGACGGGATCGATCGTCATGACCCGCGCGTCGTACGTGTAGGAGAAGAGCGAGCTGTCGTCCTGCTCGATCCGGTACCCGACGTGGACCATGTTCGGCCTGAAGCTCGTGCGCCGGTAGTAGTCCTTGGCGAACTGGAAGTACTCGCGCAGCGTCTTCGCGTACTGCTCCTCGGGAAACGCCCAGATGCTGAACGTGTACCGCGACCAGCTCGAGGACTTCGGGTAGCGGATTATCTGGTCGGTGGGCACCGTATGGCGGGCCTTCAGGTGCGTGAAGAAGACCCACTGGCTGATCCGGTTGAGCCCGTTGACAAGGCGGTAGCGAGGCCCCGACGCCGGGACGAAGCGCTCGACGACGTACCCGAAGCCGGGGACGAACGATTTCCAGGCGTAGTTGCGGAGGCGCCAGGGAAGATGGCTGGGGCGAGAGCTCGCCTCGTCGGCCGGGCCTGCGTACTTCCTGAACTCGACGATGATGCGGTCGAGGTACGGGTAGATGTACATCATCATCGACTGACCGCGGGCGAAGAGCTCGGGCAGCCTTCGCTCGAACTCGTCCAGCTTGAACACCCGGTGCTCGAGCGTCATCGCCTGGAGGGGGCGCACCTTGAAAGTCACCTCGCAGACGATCCCGAGCAGGCCGTAGCTCGAGCGGGCCGCCTGGAGAAGCTCGGGATCCCTCTCGTCCACCTCGAGGATCTCGCCCGACGCCGTCACCAGCTTCATGCCGACGCAGTACGAGTTGGCCTGGCCGAACTCGCCGGGCATTGAGCCGTCCTTGGTGGCACAGCACGCGAGGCTGCCCATGGAGGCGTTGCCGAGCTCGATGTTGACGTAGAACTGGAGACCACGCTGCTCGAGCTCTTTGGCGACGTCGACGAGGAGCGCGCCGGCCTCGACCGTGACCGTGTCCTCGCCGATGTCGAGGATCCGGTTCATTCGGGTCATGTCGATCACCGTGCCGCCGTCGGCCTGGCCGCAAAGCGTCGTCGAGTGCGCGGAGCCCCGCGCCCGGACCGGCGAGGGGTATCGGTCGGTATTGCGAACCGCCTCGACGACGTCCTCGATGCTCCGCGCTTCGAGCAGGATGCGCGGCCACGAGACGAGGTCGCCGAACCAGTTCCGAATCTCCTCGGCGGGCACGGCAGGCTCGGTCCCACCTGATGCTTGCTCGACTTCGGTCGCCACGCCGACCCCCTTCTCTGCTCTCGATCCGCTCACGCCCACAAGCGTACTCAGTGGACTCCGGGCACGCGCCGAAGGAGGCGCAGGACGACGGTAACGAGACGCTCCCAGCGGGCCTTCGGAATCAGCCGGGGCCCGCTGATCGGCATCAGTCGTTGCACGACCACCGTCTGCGGCTCCGTGAACTTCTCGATGCCGTGGGCGCCGTGCCGCCTCCCGAGGCCCGAGTCCTTGACGCCTCCCATCGGGGCTCCCGACGAGCCCCACGCGGCCGCATAGCTCTCGTTGACGTTCACCGTCCCCGCCTCCAGCCGGCGCGCCAGCGCGCGGCCGCGCGACCGACTTCGCGTCCAGACGCTGAAGTTGAGGCCGTAGTTGCTCGCGTTGGCGAGCCGGACGGCTTCGTCTTCCGAATCGACCCGATAAAGCGAGACGACGGGGCCGAAGGTCTCGTCGGCGCAGACCTTCATCTCAGGCGTGACGTCGGCCAGGATCGTGGGCTCGTAGAAGAACGGGCCGAGGTCGGGACGGTGCCGGCCGCCGGCGAGCACCGTCGCGCCCTTTCCGACCGCATCATCGACGTGCGCGGTCACGGCCTCCAGCTGCTGCCGTGACAGAAGCGAGCCCATGTCGTCGCCGTAGTCGCGGCTCACGCCGAGCCGCATCGCCTTCGTCACCTCGGAGAACCGACGCGCAAACTCCTCGTACAGCGGCTCGACGACATAGATGCGCTCCATCCCGACGCACATCTGGCCACCGTGCGAGAAGGACCCCTTGCGCGCGCCCTCGGCGGTTCGCTCGAGGTCGGCGTCGTCGAGCACGATCATCGCGTTCTTCCCGCCGAGCTCGAGCGAGCAGCCGATCAGGCGCTCGGCGCACTGCACCGCGACGGAGCGTCCGACTCTGGTCGAGCCGGTGAACATCACGAAGTCGACGCGATCGATCAGGACCGGGCCGAGCACGGGCCCGCTGCCGGTGACGAGCTGGAGGAGGTCGGGTGGCAAGCCCGCCTCGTCGAGCAGCGTCGCCGCCCAAAGCCCGCTGTACGGCGTGTGCGAGTCGAGCTTGGTCACGACCCCGCACCCCGCGACGAGGGCGGGCAGCGCGTCAGTGATCCCGAGGATCAGAGGGAAGTTCCACGGGACGATGACGCCGACGATTCCGACGGGATCGTGGTACTCCCACGCCTGCGTCAGGAAGGGCAGCGCGCCGCGGCGGCGATGCGGACGCAGATGCCCGGCCGAGGCGCGCGCGTAGTACCGAGACACGTTGGCCGTTTCGAGGATCTCCTCGAACGCGTCCGTGCGAGCCTTCCCGCCCTCGAGCTGGATGAGATCGAGACCCTCGTCTCGCCGCTCGAGGAGGAGGTCGTGGAAGCGCAGAAGCAGCCTGGTCCGGTCGCGCAGCGGCCTCTCCGCCCACGCTGGCTGGGCCGCGCGCGCTCGGTGGACGGCGGCGTCGACATCCTCCTCGGACAAGTGCGGCACTTCGCCGAGGGCCTCGCCGGTCGCCGGTGAGGCGATCCGGATGACGTCACGATCCCCCGCGCCGACGGCCAGCCGTTGCGACAGTCCTTCCAGAACGGCAGCCTCTGCCGTCATGGCGCTGGAGTACGGGTCTCCGGGCGCGGCTTGGCGGTCTTGACGGTGAGCCACTCGGTGAGGCGCGGGAAGAGGCGTGCCTGGAACATGATCAGCCGAAGCGTGAACGGCGCGAAGACGAGCCGGCGCTCGCGCTCGATCGTCCTCACGAGCACGTCCGCGACCTCTTCGGGGGTCAGCATTCGCGTGATCTTTGCGATCGAGGGAATGCCCTCGGCGGCACCCGCGTTGTGCTCGAGATAGGGGCTCGCCACCCTCGCGGGCAGGACATGACAGACCTTCACCCCGGTGCCGTGGAGATCCGTCCTGAGCGCGTCGTTGAAGCCGCGCAGAGCCCAGCGCGCGGCCGCATAGCCCGCAGCCCCGGGCCAGGCGACGAACGCGACCGGGGAGTTGACGTTGATGATGACGCCACTGTCACGCGCGACCATGGCGGGAAGGAACGCGCGCGTCACGTAGACGGCCGCGAAGAACGGCGCCGCCATCATCTGCTGGAACTCCTCGGGAGGAGTCTCCTCCAGGAAGAGGAAGCGCCCGGCGCCGGCATTGTTGACGATCACGTCGGGCGTTCCGACCTCGTCCGTGATCTGCTGCGCGACGCGCGCGACCGCTTCCCGGTCGCCGCAGTCGACCTCGTAGGCGCGTGCCTGTCCACCATCCGCCGAGATCTCCTCGACGAGCGCATCGAGCTTCGACCGCGTCCGGGCGAGCAGGATCGTCCGCGCTCCCTTTTTCGCAGCGGCTCTGGCCGTCGCCGCGCCGATCCCGCTCGAGGCCCCGGTGATCAGCACTGATCCTCCGTCCAGATTCATCGTTGAGCCTCGCGTCAGGCGGGTGCGCCTAGATCTCTTCGTCCTTGCGAAGCTTTCGCAGCGTGGTCTCGGTGACGGCAGCGTGGATCCCGGTCTTCGCCACGATCGGCGCGGCGGTCAGTAGAGCGTCCTGGAGCACGTTGGCCTGGTCGGCCCGCAGCGCCATCGTCCGCACGAGCGACTTCGCCCGCACTGCCTCGCCCTCGCTCTGCTCCAGCCACTTGCGCCCGAAGTGGTCGCCGGGACCGAGCATCGAGAATGCCTCGTCGCGGCCGTCGACCTGCCGCAGCACCTCGGCCTCGCCCTCGACGATCACGTGCACGTGGCGGACGGGCCGCTTGCGCTCCGCGATCACTTCCCCGGGCTGGTAGACGTTGTGGCGCACCTCGAAGTCCGGCTTCGTGCCGTAGCCCATCTGGACGATGTCGCGGCCGACGAGCGGCCAGATCGCCCAGTCCGCGAGCATGCGCAGACGCCGGTCCCAGGAGGGGATCACGGTCATCATCACCGTGCGGAATCCGAGCCAAGCGAACTTGCCGTGGAACCCAATCCCGAACGCCTCCGAGACGCCCGTGCGGCGTCCGATCGACACGCCCTGCGCCCGGATCACCTTGCGGAAGCGTCTCGGCTCATTGCCGGCGGCGGCGACGCGGGCGATGTTCTTGCCCACGTGCCGGCCTTCCGCCCGCGCCCAGAGCGCGACGGGGGGGCACGTGCCGCCGTGCGGATGGGGAACGGCCGCGCAGTCGCCGGCGGCCCAGAGACCCTCGTGCCCCTCCACCCGCATGCACTCGTCTGTACGCACCTTGCCGCGCTCGTCGAAGGCGAGCGGGAGCCCGGCGAGCACGGGCGACTGCTTCGTCCCGACCGCACTGATGATCGTCCGGGTGGGCACACGCTCGCCGTTCGAGAAGTGCACCTCGTTCGGCGTCGCGCCCGCCACCCTCGTCTCCAGCTTGAGCTCGACGCCGAGCTTCTCGACGTGCCGCATGGCGTACTCGATCAGCTTCGGGAACGCCTTGCTCTTCCGCTCCACGCTGCCCGAACCGTAGAACTCCGGAAGCAACGTCTTGCCCGGGTGGACGATCACGACGCGGCACTCGTCCCGTCGGATGCGGGGAAATTCGCGCTTCGTCAGCAGCCGGGCGAGGTCGGCGAGCTCCCCGGCAACCTCGGTGCCCGCGAAGCCGCCGCCGGCGACGACGAACGTCAGCAGTCGGCGTCGCTCCTCGGGATCCGTCTCGATGTCGGCGAGCTCGAACATCTCGAGGATGTGGTTGCGCAGCGCGAAGCAGTCTTCGAACTGCTTCAGCTTGAAGGCGTGCTCCGCGAGCCCCGGGTAGACCTCGAGGTTGTCGACAGTGCCGACCGCGAGCAACGCGTGGTCGTACTCGAGCTCGAAGCGCGCGCCGTCGAGGTCCCGCGTCGTCGTCACCCGACGCGCGTCGAGGTCGAGCGACTCGATCTCGGCTACGTGGACGCGCGCGCCGCTGAAGATCCGCCGGGCAGGGTTGAGGATCGTGCCGGGGGCGATCCGGCCGGTGACCATCTCCGGGATCAGGCCGTGCGCGCAGAGGTAGTTGTCGCGGAGGACGACGGTCACGTCGAGCTCGCCCGACCGGATCGCGCGCCGCATCGAGCGACACGCGCCAACGGCGACAAACCCCCCGCCGAGCACGACCACGCGTGGCGCCTTTCGGCTCATCTTCCGGGGGAGGGCGTCTCGGCGCCGACGGCGCCTCGCTTGACGGGCGCCGCGCTCGTGATCGGCAGCAGCTCGCGAAAGTATTTGCTGAGCAGCCGGTCGTCGGGATCGAAGCGCCGGCGGTGCTCCTCGAGCACCCGCAGCCGGTCGCCGAACGCCCGCTCGACCTGCTCGCGCGTCAGACCCGGCGTCTGGTTGAGGAGCGGCGAGCCGCCGCGCTCGCTGCAGAACTCGTTGAACTCGTCGAGGAACTCGTACCAGCCCGGCCGGTGCGTCGAGACGGGATCGATCGTCAGCACCGGGCCGTCCCAGCAGTAGCTGAGCAACGAGCTCTGGTCCTGCTCCTGGCGATACCCGACCGCGGGCATGTTCGGCCGCCAGCCATGCTCGGCGTCGTACTTCTTGACGAAGTCGCGGTACTCGGGGAGCGCGGTCCTGAACGTCTCCTCCGGGAGCGCCCAGATGCTGGACGTGAACGCCGTCCAGCCCGCCTGGTGCGGGTAGCGGATCATCTGGTCGGTCGGAACCGTCTTCGAGCTCGCGATCACGCGATCGGTCATGACGTGGAGAAGGCGGTTGAAGCTGTCGGTCGCGCCTCCCCGCAGCCGCGACGGCAGACGCTCGGCAATCTGCGCGGCCGCAGGCGTGATTGTCCGCCAGGTGACGTTGCGGAGCCGCCAGCTCGCTCGGTTCGGCCTGCCCGCCGAGCCTGCCTCGCCGATGTGGCGACGAAACTCGACCAGGACTCGGTCGATGAACGGGAAGAAGTACATCATCAGCGACTTGTCGAGGGCGACGAGCTCGGGCAGCCGCTCGACGAGTTCGTCGGTCTTGAAGGTCTTGTGCTCGACGGCCATCTGCTGGAGCGGCCGCACGCGAAAGGTGACCTCGACGACGACGCCAAGGAGGCCGAAGCTCGAGCGAGCGGCCCGGAGCAGCTCAGGCTCGTCCTCGGTGATCTCCACGACCTCGCCCGCAGGCGTCACGATCTTCATCCCCGTGACGTAGGCGGAGAGCTGTCCGTACTCGCCGGGCATCGAGGCGTCCTTCGTCTGGCAGCAGGCGGCGCTCCCGACCGTGAGGGAGCCGATCTCCGTGTTGATGTAATGCTGGAGGCCCCGCCGCTCGAGCTCCTCCGCCGTGTCGATGTAAAGCATGCCCGCCTCGAAGGTCGCCGTCTCGCCTCCGATGTCGACGACGCGGTTCATCGCCAGCATGTCGATCACGGTGCCGCCGTCGGCCTCGCGGCAGTTTGCGGGCGAGTGGCCGCTGCCGTGCGGGCGGACCGGAGCCGGATAGCGCTCGGCATCCTTCAGCACGGCGACCACGTCCTCTACGGAGCTCGCGCGGACGAGCTCCCGCGGGTGCGTGGCCCACTCGCCATCCCAATGCCGCACTTCCAGAGTCATGTCTCGGCACTCCTCTCCCCGGACGCGGGCGTCCGCCGCGCGCCGGTCTTGGCGAGCGCGTACTTCGTCAGCCTCGGGAAGAGCCGCGACTGGAGGATCAGCATCCGCATCATGAAGGGCACGAACACTTCGCCGCGCTCGCGTTCGACCGCCTCCACGATGGCCCTCCCAACTCGCTCCGGCGAGACCTTGCCGGCCAGGTTGGCGATACGGGGGATGCTCTCCCGCAGGCGCGGGTTGGCCTCGAAGTAGGGGGAGTCGACGTGGCCGGGTACGACACTCGCCACACGAACTCCCGTCCCGCGCAGCTCCTGGCTGAGCACCTCGTAGAGGCCCCGCATCGCCCAGCGCGCGCAGGCATAGCCGGCGGCACCGGGCCAGGTCGCGTACGCGATCGGCGAGCCGACGTTGACGATGTAGCCGCTCCTGCGCTCGAGCATCGCGGGCAGGAACGCCCGCGTGGTGTTAGCGGCGGCGAAGAACGGCACCGCCATGTTCCGCTCGAACTCATCGGGGGGCATCTCCTCGAAAAAGTAGCCGGCGCCGGCGCCGGCGCAGTTGACGAGGACGTCCGGGACGCCGACCTCGGCCTCCATCTCGCGCGCCGCCTGCGTCGCCGCCTCGCGGTCGCCGAGGTCGACCTGCCATGGCCGCGCCTGCCCGCCGGCCGCGGCGATCTCGTCGGCGAGCGACTCGAGCATCTCCTTCCTGCGCGCCAGCAGGACGACGTGCGCGCCCTTGGCCGCAAACGCCTTCGCAGCGGCCGCGCCGATGCCGCTCGAGGCGCCCGTGATCACGACCGTGCGGCCGTCGACTTCCACGATCGACACCCTACTCTCGGTTGGCGTCCTGGCTCAACCGCAGAGGCACCGTTTGCGGCGACCGGCCGGTAGAGTCCAGCGCTGCGTTCCAGGAGAGGAGAGAGCGTGAGGCGGTTCTATCCGGCACGTGTCCACGAGACGGTCGACTACGCCACCTGCGGGCTGTGGTTCGGAGGCCCCGAGGTCTTCCAGATGAAGGAGCTCGAGCCCGGCTCGGTCTATCCGCCCCAGGTCTACGGGATGCTCGTCGCGATCAATACGCTCCTGACTGACTTCGGGCCGAAGAGCAAGATCGGACTGGGCGGCAGTCGCCTCTGGTCGGTGAAGACGCACCTGCTACTCGACGCGATCGGCTCCAGCGTCGTCATCCTCGCGCCGTGGGTCACGGGCTCGCGGCGCCGGGGCTGGAACTACTGGGTGCCGCACCTCGCCGCCGGATTGATCGTCTGGTGGTCGATCTTCTTCACGGAGATCCCGGAGGACTAGTCGCCGTCCGGTTGGGGGCCGGATTGTGTCGACCGGCCATTTCAGACGGACACCCGGGCAAAAGCGGACGGCCACGCCGGCATCGCAAGCGATGCCTCAGCCGTGCGTCCTGATGGCGGCACCGCAAGCGGTACCTTGGAGCGCCTGGTCGGCCGTGCCACAATCGGGCGCATGCGCGCCGCCCTGTCCGATCCGCGTGAAGCCGAGGTCGTCTTCAGCACGGACGCAGTGGAGGTGCGGGTCGCGCGTCTCGATGTTCCGCCTGCCCGTCTCGCCCGGCTCGAGCGCGCTCTGAGTGGCGAAGAGCGCGCCCGCGCGCGACGGCTCGCCGAGCCCACCGGGCGCCGTTTCGCGGCTGCGCGCGGCCTGCTGCGGGAGCTGCTCGGCGCGCGTCTCGGCGTGAGGCCGGAAGCCGTCGAGCTGCGCACCGGGCCGACCGGGAAGCTTTCCTCGCCCGGTCCCGTCATCTTCAACGTGGGTCATTCAGGCGACCTAGCCGTCTTTGCTCTCGCCACTGGCCGCGAAGTCGGAATCGACGTGGAACGAAAGCGGCCGATCCTCGATCTCGATCGGGTCGCTGCGATCGCACTTTCGCCCGCCGAGACGGCCGCGCTGCAACACCTCCCCGCAGCAGCTCGCCTCGACGCCTTCTTCGAGCGCTGGACGCGGAAGGAGGCCTACCTGAAAGCGTGCGGGGACGGCCTGTTCCGCGATCCGTGCCGCGTCAACGGAACCGGCGGGTGGAAGGTCGTCTCGTTCGAGCCGGCGCCGGGCTTCGTCGGCGCCCTTTGCATCGAGTCCCCATGACGGAGGCGGTCGCCATCGTCGGCATCGGCTGCCGCTTCCCGGGCGGAGCGGACTCCCCGGAGCGCTTCTGGGCATTGCTGCGCGACGGCGTCAGCGCGATCCGCGAGGCGCCGTCCGAGCGCTTCAAGCTCGACGGCGTCTTCGACCCGGATCCCGCCCGCGAGGGCACGATGTACAGCCTGTTCGGCGGGTTCCTCGATTCCGTCGACATGTTCGACGCGCCCTTCTTCGGCTTCTCGCCCCGCGAGGCCAGCCGCATCGACCCCCAGCAGCGCCTGCTGCTCGAGGTCGCGCACGAGGCGTTCGAGGACGCCGGGCTGTCGCTCGACCGGCTCGCGGGCTCCCGCGCGGGGGTGTTCGTCGGCCTCTCCACGCACGACTACGGCGACATGCAGATGTATCCGGCCAATCGCCGGCTGATCGACGCCCACACGAACAGCGGTGCGGCGGAGAGCATCGCCGCGAACCGGATCTCGTACGTCTTCGATCTCCGGGGGCCGAGCATGGTCGTCGACACCGCCTGCTCGTCCTCGCTCACCGCGGCACACCTGGCTCTGCGCGCACTGCGCAGCGGCGACTGCGACACCGCGCTGGTCGGGGGCGCGACGCTGATCCTGACGCCTGAGCCGTCGATCGGCTTCTCGAAAGCGTCGATGATCTCGCCGGACGGCCGCTCCCGCGCGTTCGCCGCGGGCGCGAACGGCTACGTTCGCAGCGAAGGCGTCGGGGCGGTCCTGCTGAGGCCGCTCGAAACCGCGCTCGCGGAAGGCGACCGGATCTACGCCGTGCTGCGCGGCAGCGCCGTCAACCAGGACGGCCGGACGAGCGGCATGACGGTGCCGTCGGCGGAGCAACAGGAGCTCATGCTCCGAGCCGGGCTCGAGGACGCCGGGCTCGAGGCGACGGCCGTCCAGTACGTCGAGGCGCACGGCACGGGGACGCCCGTGGGCGACCCGATCGAGGCGGCGGCGCTCGGCGCGGTCTTCGGCCCGGGCCGCGAGGGCGACGAGCGGTGCGCGATCGGCTCCGTGAAGACGAACATCGGCCACACCGAGGCGGCGGCCGGCATCGCAGGGCTGATCAAGGCGGCGCTCGCCCTCCATCACAGAGCCGTCCCGCCCAGCCTCAACTTCGACGAGCCGAATCCCGAAATCGACTTCGAGGCCCTGAGGCTGCGCGTCGTCACCGGGCTCGAGCCGTGGCCCGCGAACGGGGCGCCGGCGAGAACGGTAGTCAACTCGTTCGGCTTCGGCGGGGCGAACGCGAACGCCGTGCTCGAGGAGGCTCCGACCGCCGTCCCCGTGCCGGCCGACGAGGCCTCGGCGGCGCCGCAGCTGCTCGCGCTCTCGGCACGAAGCCCCGAGTCGCTCGCCGACCTCGCGCGCGGGTATTCGGAGCTCCTCAGCGCGGACGGCGCCCGCTTCGAGGCCGACTGCCGGGCGGCCGCGCGGCGCCGGGGCCATCACGACCACCGGCTCGCCGTCGTCGCCTCGAGCGCACCGGAGGCGGCC
>CAZQAG010000019.1:0-35220 GCA_964591295.1 uncultured Gaiellales bacterium
CCGGCGACTTCTTGCTCCCAAAGCAAGCACTCTAACCAGGCTGAGCTACACCCCGAAGATGGCCAAAGTGTAGTCGGATAGCCTCGCCGCGTGGCTGAACCGATTCTCTTTGCGACGGATGAGCCACGTGTTCGCCGCCCCCTTCTGGGCTACGCGATGGTGCTCGCTGCGACCTGCATGTGGGGCGTGAACGGGACGGTCTCGAAGGCGATCCTCGGCGCCGGCCTCTCGTCCCCGCGACTGACGGAGGTGCGGTCGACCGGCGCCGCCATCGCCCTCGCCGTCGCGCTTGCGATCACGCAGCCCTGGCGCCTGAGGGTCCGGCGGAACGAGCTCCTGTTCCTGGGTGCGTTCGGCATCTTCGGGCTCGCGCTCGTCCAGTGGTTCTACTTCTTCGCGATTTACCGGCTCCAGATCGGGATCGCTCTCCTCATTCAGTACCTCGCGCCCGTTCTGATCGCGCTCTGGGCGCGGTTCGTGTCGAAGGAGCCCGTGCGGCGGCGGATCTGGGCTGCGCTCATCCTCTCCCTCGGCGGGCTCTCGCTCGTCGTCGACCTCTGGCACGGATTCGGTCTCGACGCGCTCGGGGTGGTCGCCTCGCTGGGGGCGGCGATCACCTTCGCCCTCTACATCCTCCTCGCCGAGCACGCGGTGGGCGAGAGGGACCCGGTCTCGCTCCTCTGCCTCGGCTTCGCGGCCGCCTCGATCTTCTGGGCGATCGTCCAGCCATGGTGGTCGTTCCCCGCGGGCATCGTCGACGATCGCGTCGCTCTCGACGGTGCTCTGCTCGCGACGACGAGCCCCGTGTGGCTCTTGATGCTGACGATGATCGTCGTCGGCACGATCGCCCCTTTCCTGCTGCTTGTTGGTGCGCTGCGTCACATTTCGGCGACCCGGGTCGGCGTGACAGCGATGTTCGAGCCGGTGGCGGGTGCGCTCGTTGCGTATGCGTGGCTCGGAGAGTCACTTACCGCCCTCCAGCTCACGGGCGGGGCGATCGTGCTCACGGGGATCCTGCTCGCCCAAACAGCACGATAAGTCCTGCAAACTGCGAAAATTTCAAACTCCCCAAGATCGCTGATAGTTGCCGCAAACTGCGGAAAATTCCCATTTGCGGATTAGGCAATGTCCGTTTTCCGTACTAAGGTGCCGCGCTGACCTCCTGATGTCTGGGAACTGCCGCATTCTCAGCGTCGTGGTGTTGCTGCTCGGACTTGCGCTCGCCTCGAGCGCGGGCGCCGGGGCCGACGCCATCGCGCCGCCGCCACTCGCTTCCCCCGGGGCTGCTCCAGCCGCAACCCCACGGGAGTACGCAATCGTGCGCGCGATGAACGTGATCCGTGCACAGAACGGCGCTCCACCGCTTCGGGTAGGCAGGGCGCTCACCCGGGCCGCCCGCTCGCACTCCGCCGACATGGCGCGCCGAGGCTACTTCGACCACGGCCTGTTCGTCCAACGCCTCCGAAGGTTCGGCGTGCGCGCACCGTACGTCGGCGAGAACCTCGCCTACAGGACTCAGCCACTGGGGGCGATGGACGTCGTCCGAATGTGGGTCGTGAGCCCGCCGCACCGACAGAACCTCCTCGACCGGAAGTTTCGACGTATCGGCGTCGGGGTCGCCGGCGGCTCCACAAAGCTGATCACAGCCGACTTCGCCGGCCGCTAGTTCGGGCACGAGCGGTCGGTAGTCGACCTTTACTCGACGAGCATGTGGCGTAGAGCGGCCAGGCGCTCACGCCTGAGCTCCTGGCTCTCCCCGCGCGCCACGCGCGCCACGAGGTTTTCGACGAGGGGCGCAAGCTCGATCGGGTTGAACGGCTTCGTCACGTAGTCGACACCGCCGAGCTCCAGGCCGCGAGCCTGGTCGCGAAGCTCTGCCCTCGCGGTCAGGAACACGATCGGGATGTCCCGCGTTCGTTCGTCACCGAGCAGCTCCTCCAGGACCTGCCATCCGTCCATGCCCGGCATCATCACGTCGAGCAGGATCACGTCCGGGCGCTCCTCCCGGGCTGCGGCCAGGCCCACGGCCCCGTCCTCGGCCTCGCGCACGTGCATTCCGGCCGCCTCGAGGTTCACCCGGCAGAGGAGCCGGATCGGAGCTTCGTCGTCGACTACGAGGACGCTCACCAAGTCTGGCTCTCTATACCCGGCTTGAGGGCGGCTCAGTCTTCTCGAGCTCCGGCTCGCGGGCAAGAGGCAGCTCGAACGCGAAGCTCGAGCCTCCGCCTTCAACCGAGTCCACCCAGATCCGGCCGCCCATCGCGGTGACGAGACCGCGCGCGATGAAGAGCCCAAGCCCTGCCCCGCCCGCTCCCCGGCCGCTCTCGGCCCGGTGGAACTTCGAGAAGATCCTCTCGCGCTCGGCCTCGGGAATCCCCTGGCCTTCGTCGACGATGCGGACCTCGACATGGGCGGTGTGACGATGCGCCTCGACGGTCACGGTGCCGCCGTCGGGTGAGAACTTGACCGCGTTGTCGAGAAGGTTCGTCAGGATCTGGGCCAGCTTCTCGCGATCGGCCGATGCCGCCAGGGGCTCTTCGGGCAGGTGGAGCACGAACTTGTGCTCGTTCACGTCGGAGGTCTGCCGCATGCTCGTTACGACCTCGGAGACGACGGCGCGGAGGTCGGTCGGCACCAGCTCGACCTGGAGATCGCCGGACTCGAGCCTCGCGACTCCGAGCAGCGTGTCAACGATCGACGTGAGCCGCTGCGCCTCAGAGGCGATGTAGCCGAGAAAGGTCAGCCGTTCCGGCTCGCCGAAGAGCACGTCGCGCCGCAAGAGCGTCTCCGCGAAGCCGTAGATCGACGTCAGCGGGGCGCGGAGCTCGTGGGAGACGGTCGAGACGAAGTCCGACTTCATCTGCTCGACGATCCGCTCGGCCGAGACGTCGCGGAAGGCGTAGATCCGTCCCGAGACCGCGCCGACCGGGTCGCGCATGACGGCTTCCGTGAGTGACAACCAGGCTTCCTCGCCTCCACGCTGCACCGAGACGAGCCGCTCTCCGGGCGGGCCCTCGTCGTCGGACGCGAGATCCCGCTGGAGGACCTCGAGCGGCGTTCGTCCCAGCGCGGCGGCCGACGGCACCCCCGTGATCTGCTCCGCGGCCCGGTTCCAGAGGACGACCTTGCCCTCGCGATCGACGGCGACGATCCCGTCCGCGATGTTCGAGAGGATCGCGTAGCTGCGCTCCCGCTCGACAGCCACCCGCTGGTAGAGCTCCGCGTTCGAGAGCACCGCGGACGCGTTGCCGGCCAGGGCGGCCAGCGCCTCGACCTCCTCCTCCCGCCAGACGCGAGGCCGTTGCGAGTAGACGGCGAGCACGCCCTGGAAGCCTCCTTCGAGCCCGACGAGCGGAACACCCAGGTAGGCGGAATGCCCGGCCGCGAGGACCGGGTCCTCGGCGAGGCGGGCGTCCTCACCCGCGTCCGCGAAGACGACCGGGGCCCGAGATTGGACCACGTCTCCGGCGGGGCGGGCAGTCGCGGGCAGCCGCAACCCGACGACCGGCGGAGCAGTCTCGCCGCCGACCGCGCTGACGACGAGCTCGTCGCCCTCGACGACCTGGATCACGCACGCGTCCGCGCCCAGCAAGGCAGGCGCCTGCGCAGCGACCTCGTCCAGGATCGCACCGGGGTCGAGCTCGGTCGCGAGCAGGCCACCCATCCGCGCGAGCTGTTGGGAGAGTGCGCGGGACGTGCGCTCGCTCTCGTAGAGCTCGCTCCGCTCGAGCCCGCCGCGCGCCGCACCCGCGAGCCGCCGGCCCAGCTCGAGGTCGTCGTCGCTGAACGACCGCTGCTCGGCGAAGAAGACGACGACGAGGCCGCCCTCCTCCCGGCGCGGGGGATCGATAGGAATGGCGAGCAGCGAGCGGACGCCGGCGAGCCGCCGCCAGCCGCGTCCGAAGCGATCGTCGTCGTCCAGCGAGGATGCGGAGAGGAGCCGCCGGTCACGCGCGGCTTCGGTGAGGACGGTCGCGGGCTTGGGAACTCCGTCCGCGAACGAGGCGGCGAGATCCTCCGGCAACCCGTACGAGGCTGCCAGTTCGAGACCACGTGCGCCGGGCATCAGGACGGCTGCGAACGAGCCTCCGAGCGCCTCGCTCGCAGCGTGCGCGACCGCGTCGAGCGTCGCCGGCTGGGAAAGCGGCTCTGCGAGAGCCGAGGCAATTCCGTAGAACCCTCGCTGCACGCGTGCCTGGCGCACGCTCTGCTCGAAGCTCGCCGCGTTCCGAACCGCCAGCGAGGCAAGCCCTGCGAACGTCTCCAGGAGGTTCGCGTCGAGTGTCCCGAAGCGGCGTTCCGGGTCCCTCGTCGCGACACCGAGCACGCCCCGGCGCTCGCCCGACCAGGTCATCGGAGCCGCGATCGCACTGGCGAATCCCTCGTACGCGTGGTGAGGGACGGGCTCGCGGAACCGGCCCTCGATCTCACGCTCGGCCGGGAACTCGAACTCCACGAGCTCCGACTCGAGCCCGTAGACGGCTGCGCAACGAAGTACCGAGCGCTCCGCGTCGTAGAGGTAACAGTCGGCCGCGTCGGCGTCGAGCAGCTTGGTCACCTCGACGACGAGCCTCTGGAGCACGGTCTCGAGGCGAAGCTCGCTCGTAACGACCTGCGCAGCCTTGAGGAGCGCAGCCTGCTGCTCGAGCCGCTGCTTGTTTTCCGCCAGGAGCTGCGCCGCGTGAAAGGCGATTCCGACCTCGCGCGACACAGCCTCGGCGAGCGAAACCTCCGCTTCGGGCCATGGACGCGGCTCGGATCGGTGGAGCCCGAAAACGCCCACCATCTGATCGAACACGAGGATCGGAGTCGCCAGCACCGCCAGCGCGTCGAGGTCGAGCATGACGTGGATTCCTCCGAGCTCGGGCTCTTCCAGCTCAGGCTCCGTACGGACGTCGCCGACGGCCACCGTTCGACGTTCGCGGGCAGCGAGATTCGAGACCGGAAGCCGATCGGCGACCGCTCCGATCGGAACGAAACCTTCTGCGTCCCACTCGGCGCGAATCGGCATCGGCCCACCCGGCTCGCCGAGCCGCAGGAAGCAGCGTGTGACGCCCATGGCCTTTCCGGTTTCCTCGACGGCGACCCGAAGGACGGCCTCGAGATCGAGCTCGGACCGAACCTTGCGCCCGATCGATGCCACAAGCCGCTCCCGCTCGAGCGCCTCGGCGAGCGCGCTCGCCGAACGGGCTCGATCGAGCGCGAGCGCAGTCTCTGCGGCGAGGGCCTGGAGTACCGCGAGGTCCTCGCCCGTGAAGACCCTCGGCTCCCGAGTCGTCGCGATCACGAGCACCGCAGGCACCTTCTCGCGGGAGACGAGCGGGATGAAGATGGCGCTCTTCGCGCCGACCTTCTCGGCCAGGCGACGATTGACCCGCGGCGACCCAGCGACGTCGTAGACGACAACGGGGCCGCCTTCGAACACCGCGCTGGCGATCCCGGACGGTTCCTCCTCGAAGTCGATTGTGACGTCCCGCCACCACTCGGTGTCGCCGTTGCGTGCGACCGCCAGGAGGCCCGAGCCTCGCTTTCCGTCGTCGCTCACCAGGGCGACTGCCGCGAAGTCGAGGTTGAATCGCGACGTGCATTCCTCGATCAGCGTGCGAGCAACCGCTTCCTCGTCGTGGGCATGCGCGAGAGCGCTCGAGAGAGAGGCGATGGCCGACACCTGTCCGTCGTCGCCGGAGACATCGACGGCTGTCTCGGGCGCATGCGGAGCGGGCGCGGCGTCGACGGCTCGACGATTGCGCCGAAAGAGCATCAGTAAGCCTGACAGTGGGTCACCGGGCTGTACGGATGATAGGTCGCTGCGTGGGGCCACGCCAGGAGGGAGCGGGCCGCTAATCGAGGCATCGCTATACCCCTTGAAAAGATAGGCCGTCCGGCCTATTCACAAGAGGCGACGGCGGCGCTACCGTCCTGCCACTGGGCGATGCAAACCGCGGTTTGTGCGTACCTGGCCACGAAGACCGCGGTTAGCAATCTGGGAGGCCCGCCACACTGACCCCCCGAGTGGCGGGCTCTTCCATTTCTGGAACTAGACTGGGCTCGTGGTCAAGCGAGTCCTACTTGCGTCGCCGCGCGGGTATTGCGCAGGCGTAGAGCGGGCCGTCGATACGGTCGAGAAGCTGCTCGACCTGCACGGGCCGCCCGTGTACGTGCGCAAGCAGATCGTCCACAACGCCCACGTCGTGCGCGATCTGGAGGCGCGGGGCGCGATCTTCGTCGAGGACGAGCGAGAAGTGCCGGAGGGCGAGACGGTCGTCCTGTCGGCGCACGGTGTCGCGCCCGAGGTCTACCGCAACGCGGAGGCGCGAGGTCTGTACACGGTCGACGCCACGTGCCCGCTCGTGACGAAGGTTCATGTCCAGGCGCGCCGGTACGCCGCCGAGGGCTACACGGTCCTGCTCATCGGCCACGAGGGGCACGAGGAGGTCGTTGGCACGACCGGAGAGGCGCCCGACTCGACGATCCTCGTCCAGTCGGTCGCGGACGCGGATGCGCTCGACCTGCCGGCGGACGCGAAGGTCGCGTACATCACGCAGACGACGCTTTCGGTCGACGAGACCGGCGAGATCATCACCGCGCTCCGCCGGCGCTTCCCGCAGATCTACGCGCCGAAGAAAGAGGACATCTGTTACGCGACCACCAACCGGCAGTGGGCCGTGAAGGATCTCCTCGGGGAGGTCGACCTGCTGCTCGTGATCGGGTCGCGCAACTCGTCGAACTCCAACCGGCTCGTCGAGGTGGCCCGCGCAAACGGCGTCCAGGCGCATCTGATCGACGACGAGACGGACATCGACGTGGCGTGGCTCGACGGAGTCGGGACCGTCGGCTTGACGTCGGGTGCCTCGGCGCCCGAGAAACTGGTCGACCGGGTCTGCGACTGGTTCCGCGCTCGAGGCGTGGACGACATCTCCGCGCACCGCGTTGTCGACGAGGACGTCGAGTTCCGGCTGCCGGTCGAGCTCCGCCGCGAGCTCGCGCTCGCCGAGAACCAGGCTTAGGGCGCCGGCGTCACCTCTCGGAGCTCGGCCTGGGCCCGGTGTCGGCTCCAGTTCCAGGTTCGCCAGTCCGAGCTGCTCCGGCTACGCGACGTGAGCTCCGCGGCCAGCTGCTCGCGTCGCCGAGGCTCAAGCGTCGGGAGCGCCTTCACGAGCTCCGGCGTCGCGTCGTCGCTGAGATTCATCAGGTACGGGAGATCGAGCTTCGGGCGATCGAGGTTCGTTCGCGCGATGAGGGCATCGGGGTTCACCACGTTGACGGCGAAGATCGCGGCGAAGCCACTCACGAGCGCACCGACGGCGAACAGCTGGCGCCGCCCGCGCAGGACTGTGCCCGCCGCCCAGAGGAAGACCACAGCGAGCCAGATCATCGTTCCCGTCACGTAAAACCGCAGCTCGGTGAGCCCGTACTCCCGTTGGTAGAGCCGCATGCGCTGCAAAGCAGAGGCCATGACGACGAAGAGCAAGACGATCAGCGTTCCGGCCAGGATGCGGAAGAGGACGTCCTGCCGGCCCCGATCGCGCCTGCGCAGCCAGTCGGCGAACAGGAGGAGCGGCAGGACGAGCGCTGCAACGGTTACGAGCTCGAAGAACCCGTGTCTCGCGTATTCGGCATACGTGAGGGTCGTCCGTGCCTCGACGACGGACTGACCTCCGAACAGGTACCGGAGCTGGACGAGCACGAACGCGAGAAAGAGCAGGTCGAGCAGCGCAAGGACGACGGTGAGCTCGGTGCCGCCGAGCGTCCGTTTCGGCTCGACGTTCAGCTCGAACGGCTCGGGCTTGAAGATGTACTCACGGAGGAGTCCTGCGCTGACCCACGCGAAGACCGCGACGAGAAATACGTGAGTCAGCACCTCTCGAGGATTGGGAACCGCGGCGGACACGTAGTCCTGGAAGACGGAGTCTGCCGCAACGAAGAGCGCGCCGAACAGCAAGAGCAGCGGCGCGGCGAGCATGAGCCCGCGCCCGACGGCCACCGCTTGCTTGGCCTGCGGCCCCTTGGGCAGCTCCTCCCAGTCGATGTCCTCCTGCATCATCGTCACGGGGCGCCCGCTCGCGGCCGCACTCGCATATCCGAGCCCGACCGCGTAATCCGTGAGGCCCGCGTGGCGAACGGGCCGGGGCGTTCGCAGCGACCCCAGCGCAAGCGCGACGACGAGGGCGAAGATGTTCAGCGAAACGAGCCACGGCGAATCGCGCCAGACGACGAGGCCGGCGAAGAGGACGAGCACGGGCACCATCCACCTCCGGCCGCCCGTGAGCGGCGCATGCTGCCAGCGGCTGAGCGTGAAGAGGACAGCGACAAGCGCGCCGACCCAGAGGAAGAGGTTCAGCCCCACCGGGGTCGCCCGAAGCAACCCGTCGCCGAGGAGCCCCAGAGGCAGCGCCGACCCGAGTAGACCAAGGGCAAGCCTGGTCCGGCTGCTCATCGCTCCCTATGAAAGCACGGGCGGCTTGGAGATGCGCCGGTCCTTACGGAAGCCTTACGCCTTCTCGTCGTCGCGGCGCTCTTCGCCGGAACGGCGGTCCTTGCCCGACCTGCGATCGTCTCGTTTGGCGGCTTCACGCTTCTTGCGCCGCTCCTCGGCCGCTTTGCGCCTGTCCTCGCCCGATCGCCGCTCGGGACCAGTGTGGCCTGCCATAGGGGCGATCATGACGCCCGCGCAGGCTGGAAGCTAGGTCCGCGTCAAGTCTGCGTAGCGGAAGCAGCCGACGACGTGGTCGTTGACGAGGCCGGTTGCCTGCATGAACGCGTAACAGACCGTAGGCCCGACGAAGCGGAATCCTCGTTTCTTCAGGTCCTTGCTCATCGCCTTCGACTCGGCGGTCTCTGGCGGGATATTCCTGATCGAGCGCCATCGGTTCACGATGGGCTCGCCCTCGACGAAGCTCCACAGGTACGCATCGAGGCTTTCGAGCTCGAGCACTCGCTGGGCGTTCACAACGGTGGATTCGACCTTCAGTCGGTTGCGCACGATGCCCGGATCGGCGAGCAGGCGCTCGACGTCCTTCTTGGTGAAGCGCGCGACCTGCTCAGCGTCGAAGTCCTTGAACGCCTTGCGGTAGCCCTCGCGCTTGCGCAGGATCGTGGACCAGGACAGCCCCGCCTGGGCACCCTCGAGCGTGAGCATCTCGAACAGGTGCCGCTCGTCGTGCGAGGGCACTCCCCACTCCTCGTCGTGGTAGGCAAGGTACGCGGGGTCGGACTCAGGGACCCACCCGCAGCGCTTCACGCCTTGACGATCTCCGGCTTGCCGGAACCGCCGTCGGTTCGGATCTCGACGGCGAGGACTTCCTCCTTGATCCAGTCGGCATGCGCAAGCAGGTCGGACGCGGCTGCCGGCAGCGTGACGACGATCCGGTCGGTCAGCTCGAAGCCCGCTTCCTTTCGCATCGAGTTCAGCTCGTGAATCAGGTCGAGCACGCGGCCCTCGAGCTCGAGCTCGGCGTCGAGAGCGGTGTCGAGCGCGACGGTGATGCCGTCGGCGCTCGCAACGGCCCAGCCTTCCTTGCCGGTCAACTCGACGAGCACCTCCTCGGACGAGAGGTCGTGGCCCGCGGCCCGGAAGCCGCCACCAAGAAGCTCTTCGAACTGACCGGACTCGAGCGCCGCGCGGACCGCACCCAGCTCCTTGCCGAGCTTCGGGCCGAGCAGAGGCAGATTCGGCTTCACGCGGAGCTCCGTCGCCTCGACCTCCCCGAGCTCGACGTCCTTCACGCGGAGCTCGTCGCGGATCTCGTCCACGTGGCTCGCAGCCAGCGGGGCACCCTCGACCACTAGCCGGCGAAGCGGCTGCCGCAGCTTGAGACCGGACACCGACCGCGCCTGGCGGCCGAGGTCGACGACACGGCGTGTCGCCGCTACCTCGGCGAGGAGCTGCTCGTCCCGCTCGCCTGCCTCCTCCCAGCGAACGAGGAACACGGACTCGGGAGCATCGTCTGCGCGAAGAATCCGCCACAGGTGCTCGGCGAGGAACGGCATCACGGGGGCGATCACGACGATCGCGCGTACTACCGCGCTCCAGAGCGTCTCCAGAGCCGCCGCGTCCCCGTTCCAGAACCGTCTCCGCGACCGGCGGATGTACCAGTTGGAGAGGTCGTCGACGAAGCGCTCGAACGCGACAACGACATCGGGCGTCCAGTAGCGCTCGTACGCGTCGGTGGCCTCCGCAACGAGCTGCTCAGTGCGCGAGAGAAGCCACCGGTCGATCGGCTCGAAGTCGCGAGCCTCGCCGGTCTGCCAGTCTGCTTCGGCGACATTGGCGTAGTCAACGAAGAACTTCACGGAGTTCCAGAGCGTGAGAAGCCGCCGCTTGATCTCGTGCGCCGGCCCGTAGCCGAAGTTGACGTTCTGACCTGGGTTCTGCTCGCAAAACATCCAGCGCATGACGTCTGCCCCCATGCGCTCGATCGCCTCGTTGGCCTCGATCGCGTTGCCCGTCGACTTGTGCATCTCGCGCCCGGTCTCGTCGCGGACGCGCTCGTACGCGAGCACGCGCTCGTACGGCGCGCGCCCCTCGAGCGTGACCGACATAAACGACATCGAGTAGAACCAGAGCCGGATCTGCTCGCGGCTCTCCGAGATCCACTCGGCCGGGAACCACTGCTCCCAGTAGGCATGGTCGGGGAGGTCGGCGCCAGACACGCCCTTCGAGGCGCCTGTCGCGTACCCGCCGGGAATCCACTCCGGGTTTTGCCAGCCAAGGGTCGAGAACGGGACGATGCCCGCGTCCAGCCAGGCGTCTCCGACCTCGGGGATCCGCCGAACGTCCTTGTCGCAGGTCTCGCAGCTGATCGGGACCTCGTCGATCCAGGGCCGGTGGAGCTCCTGGAGCTGATCGAGACCCCCGGTTGCCCTCTCCTCGAGTTCGGCCCGGGAGCCGACGACGTTCAGCTGCCCGCACTCGCACGGATAGATCGGTAGCGGCAGCCCGAAGTAACGCTTGCGCGAGATGTTCCAGTCGCCCATGTTGCGCAGCCAGTCGTCCATCCGCTTCGAGTAGAAGGACGGCGTCCACTCGACCGTTGCGTTCGCGTCAAGGAGCGGCTGCCTGATCTCGTCTGCCGAGATGAACCAGTCGTCGACGACACGAAAGACGAGCGGCGTCTTGCAGCGCCAGCAGATCGGGTAGCGATGCGTGATCCGACCGGCCTCGACGAGCAGCTCGCGCTCGCGCAGGTCTTCGATCGCGATGTCCTCCACCTCGTCGGTCGAAAATCCCTCGAGCGCGCCGAACCCGGGCAGCATCTTGCCCGACTCATCAATCGGAACGATCACGGGCAAGCCGTGCTCGCGCGACAGCTCGAAGTCCTCGGCACCGCACCCGGGCGCGATGTGAACGATGCCGGTGCCCTCCGTGAGCGAGACTTCGTCCCAGGCGATAACGCGGTGGACAATGCCTTCCTGCGCCGGCAGGGCGTCGAACGGCCCCTGATAATGAAGTCCGACGAGCTCCTCGCCTTTGACGACGCTCTCGTAATCCTGATCCTCACCCGTCAGCGACCATCCGCCCTGGCGCAGACCGTATTCCGCGTCAGGCTTCACAGCGGCCGCCACGTTGGCCGGCAGCGTCCACGGCGTCGTCGTCCAAACGATGAGCGACTCGCCGTCGCGCTCCTTCAGCGGTAAACGAACGTACAGCGATGGGTGCTCGAGCTCTACGTAGTTCTCTTCGCCGGCCTGCTCGTGCTGCGAGAGCGACGTGCCGCAGCGCGGGCACCACTGCGTCGAGCGGTGCCCCTTGTACAGCCACCCGCGCTCGTGCGTGGCCTTCAGGAAGCGCCAGATGTACTCGATGTTCGTGTCCGAGAACGTGTAGTAGTCGTTGTCCCAGTCCATCCAGCGCCCCAGCCGCCGGTCCTGGTCGGTGATGACCTCGGCGAACTCGGCGACGCGCTCCTTGCAACGCTCCGCGAACTCGGCGATGCCGTACTCCTCGATGTCCCGCTTCGAGTTCAGGCCGAGTGCCTTCTCGACCTCGACCTCGACCCAGAGCCCCTGGCAGTCGAACCCGTTCTGGTAGCGCTGGTCGAAGCCGCGCAGCGCCTTGTAGCGCTGGAAGACGTCCTTCAGCGTGCGGCCCCACGCGTGGTGAACGCCCATCGGATTGTTCGCGGTGATCGGCCCGTCGAGAAAGCTGAAGCGCTGCTCGCCGCGGTTCTGTTCGCGCAGCTTCTCGAAGACCCCCTCACGCTCCCACCAGTCGAGGATCTCGAGCTCGAGAGCAGAGTGGTCGGGGACGGCTGGGAAGGGCTCGAACGCCATGCAGCGATTCTACGAGCCGTTTGGAATGCCGGATGGCAGGGCGCCGTTAGATGCTGTAGGTAAGTTTTTCGCGCGCCGGGTATCACTAGTTGGAAATCGAAGAAAGGATCCGAATGTCGACTGCTGTGACCGAGTCCACCTTTGACCAGGAAGTCCTCTCGAGCGACAAGCCCGTGATCGTCGACTTCTGGGCTGAGTGGTGTGGGCCCTGCCACGCGGTCTCCCCCGTCCTCGACAAGATCGCCGAGGAGCGCGCCGGCGAGCTCAAGCTCGTCAAGGTCAACATCGACGAGGAGCAAGCGCTTGCGGAGCGCTACGGGATCGCGTCGATCCCGACGATCGTCCTGTTCAAGGACGGCGAGCCGGCCGCAGCCGCGATCGGCGCTCAGCCGAAGGGCGCTATCGAGAAACAACTTGGCCTGGGTGAGGCCGACCCCAGCAGCAACGGCACCGAGCCTTCCTAAGCCCCTAGTCGCGCCCTTCGGAAAGACGGTCGCGCGGGCAAAGCCCGCCCGACCTCTATGGTCGGCGCCGCAAGCGTCGCCTTAGGTGCGATCGAGAAGCAGCTCGGCCTCGGCGAGGCCGACCCCAGTAGCAACGGCACCGAGCCTTCTTAGTTTTCCGCCTCCTCCTTCTCGGGAGACGGAATCGGCGAGACGGCACTTGCCGCGGGCTCGTCCACGAGGTTGAGCACCCGCATTCCGTGGACGAAGACGATCGCGCCGCCGAGCCAACCGCCTACCGCCAGCACGAGGAAGCCGGCGAGCGTCAGGACGAGCGAGCCGCCGCTGACGACGCCGTCCACGTAGTCGGCGTGACCCGCGCCGGCCGCGATCGCGAACAGGATCGTCGCCGACAGCATGACCGCCAGGTGGGCGGTCGCCGTCCGCCAGAGAGGCGTCCCGCGCGAGATGTCGAGCCAGTCGGCGAAGCCCGTGAGCGCGGTCGGGCCGGTCACGGCCAGCCCGGCGATCAAGCCCAGCCACCACGCGGTTGCAGTGTTGTGCTCGCTGACTCCGAGCTTCGAGAGGACGGCCATGGCCGTCGCGAACGTGTAGGCCCCGATGGTGATGTCAGTGAGGGACGGGTGCAACGGGTGGCCCGGAAAGCCCTTGAGTAGGAACTTCATCCCGCTACCTCCTGGCTTCGACTCCGTCGAGGAGAGCCCAGTTGCCCTTCAGCGCCGCCTCGGCCTGCTCGACCAGGCGATCGGTGTCCGCCTCGGTCGCCTCCGACTCGAGGACGCGGCGCGACTCGGCAGCGTGCTCGTGGTCGAGGTCCGAGTGGAGCGCGAAGTACTTCGCGCCCGGCTCGTGGTCTGCAACTCCGTAGTGATCGCGGAGGCCGTCGAGCTTCGCCCTGGAGACGGCGGGCTGACCCGCCTCGATCGCGTACATCACCGCGAGCGCCTCGAGCCGGTCACCCGGAGCGGTCCAGGCCACCACGCACTCGGCTGTCTCGGAGGAGGGCTCCCTTGAAAGGTCAGCATCGAAGGCTGCGGCGAACTCGTCCCACAGCGCGACGTGATCGGCTTCCTCCTGCGCGTGCTCGGCGTTGCCGCTCTTGGAGGCGGTCTCCGCGAGCGCGACGACGGCGTGCCTGTACTCGCCCGCGTAGTGGGCGAGCTCATCGCGGCGTAGCTCGCCGCAGCTCCACCGGCGATAGAAGGGATGCTCGAGCAGGTTCCACCTCTCGCGGACGGCATCGAGTCTCTCGATCAGTTCCACCTGGGCTCCTTTCGTGGCTGAGCATCGGTTTGCGATGCGTGGCTATTGGCGATGCTAACGCGATGGGCGGCTTCCTCGTCATCAACCCGCGGTCCGGAAGCGGAGAACCGACTGCGGAGGAGCTCCGCGACGAAGCTCAGTCGCTCGGAATCGAGACGCACCTGCTCGGGCAGAACGACGATCCCGGCGAGATCGCTCAGGCAGCGCCCGATGGCCCGCTCGGGATGGCGGGTGGCGATGGCTCGCTGGCAACCGTGGCCCAGGTCGCCATCGATCGCGACCTGCCGTTCGTCGTCGTGCCGTTCGGAACCCGGAATCACTTCGCCCGCGACATCGGGCTCGATCGAGACAATCCGCTAGCCGCTCTCGGGGCTTTCGAGGGCCGCGAGCAGCGTGTCGACGTGGGCCGAGTGAACGACCGCCTCTTTCTGAACAACGTCTCCCTCGGCGTCTATGCCCGACTCGTCCACCGCCGTGAGGGACACCGCCGACAGCGCGATGCGTTCGCGCGCCTTCGGGCACTGGGCCTTCTCCTACGCCGTCCTGGGTCCCTAGGCGTGACCATCGAGGGCCGCCCAGCCCACGCGAGAGTCGTGCTCGTCGCGAACAACGACTACGAGCTCGACCTCTTCTCGATTGGCGAGCGCGATCGCGTCGACGAGGGCAACCTTCACCTTTACGTCGCCCACGGCTGGCTTCCCCGTACCTGGGAGGAGCAAAGCGCAGAGACGTTCACGATCGACGCGCGCGCGGGCCGGCTGCGGTCGGCCATCGACGGCGAGCCCGAGGAGCTCGAGACCCCGCTCCGGTTCGAGATCGAGCCTGGCGCGCTACGGGTTCTCGTCCCGCCAGGCTGAAATGACTTCACGGGTGTGCGGGAATGCGAGCTCCTCGTCCGGGACCTGGTCAGGTGCGAACCAGCGGAGCTCCGCGACGTCATCGGCGGGCTCCGGAGTCCCTTCGACGATGCGAGTGGACCAGTAGAGGTTCAGCGTCACCTGGGCCGAGCCGTCTCCGCCATAGCGGTCTAGCCACACTCCCAGGAACTCCAGCGGCTCCACCTCGACGCCCGCTTCTTCCTTCAGCTCGCGGCGGATGCATTCGAGTGGATGCTCCTCCTCGTCCAGAAACCCGCCCGGGAAGTCCCACATGCCCTTGAAGGGATCGACGCCCCGACGCGAGAGCAACAGGCGCCCCTCCTCGTCGACGCAGACCGCGCTCGCCGTCGGCTTCGAGCTCGCGTAGTCGACGAAGCCGCACTCGGGGCACTCTGCCTTTCCCTGGTCGACCTCGATCTCCGCGGCGCAGCGGGGACAGTGCTTCCACTGGTCGAGCTCGCCCACGTCGGCACAATAGTGGCCATGCGGTTCTCCCCGGCCACCGTCACCGAGCTCACCCGGGTCGGGCTCTTCCAGCAGCTCGCCGGCGAGGTGCTGACGAAGCTCGCGAAGAAGATGGAGCGGGAGGAGATCTCGGCCGGCAGCCCGATCATGTTCGAAGGCGAGCGGGGCGATCGGTTCTACGTCGTCCTCAAGGGACTGCTCGCGGTGAACAGCGACGCCCTCGGCCCGCGGCGAATGCTGCGGCCAGGCGATTACTTCGGCGAGGTCTCGCTCGCGATGAACGTGCCACGGACCGCCTCGGTGACCGCGCTCACCCCCACGACGCTCGCCAGCTGCGACAAGGCGACCTTCGACGAGTTCGTGCGGCCGCTGTTCGCCGACGACGACCCCTCCGAGGGTTGAGTTAGACCAGGCTTTTTCCGATGAAGACAGCGGGGTCCCCTGTTGTCTTCTGCTGCACGCCACATTCCCGTCTATCGAGGCCGCTTCGGCCCTGCTGAGGCCGAGCGCCTGCTCTGGCGTGCCGGTTTCGGCCCGCGCCCGGGGGAGGCGGAGAAGCTCGCAAGGAAGGGCGTGAACGGCGCCGTTCGGTCGCTGACCCATCCGAAGCGCGAACGCTTCGTCGGGCCGAAGCCCGTCGACGATGACAAGAACTCGATTGCGCCGACAGACGCCTGGGGCCACGACCATCTGTGGTGGCTCGACCGGATGGTGCGCACGAGTCGTCCGCTCACCGAGCGGATGGCGCTCGTCTGGCACGACTGGTTCGCCACTTCCAACGAGGGCGTCGGCTCACAGCGGCTGATGCTTCGGCAGAACAACCTCTTTCGCCGTCACTGCATGGGCTCGTTCGAGCAGCTCCTGGTCTCGGTCACCAGTGACCCCGCGATGCTGCTCTGGCTCTCCGGCACAGACAACGAGAAGGGCTCGCCGAACGAGAACTACGGGCGCGAGATGATGGAGCTCTTCACGCTCGGCGCGAACCGCGGGTACTCGGAACGCGACGTGCGCGAGCAGGCTCGCGCGCTGACCGGCTTCCGGAACGACTGGGACGACGACAAGGGCCCGGTCAACTTCCGCTACGACCCCGAGCGTCACGATGCCGGCTCGAAGCGGATCTTCGGGAAGCGCGGACGCTTCGGCTGGCAGGACGCTTGCCGGCTCAGCGTTCACCACCCGAAACACCGCTCGTTCTTCGTCGGCAAGCTCTGGAGCTACTTCATCCCGGTTGCGCCTTCCGCTGCGACGCGCAGAGGGCTCGAGCAGCTCTACGTCGGAAACAAGTTCGCCGTCCGGCCCGTCGTCGAGGCGATCCTCCGCCACCCACGCCTCTACACGGGCCCGCGAATGGTCAAGCCGCCCGTCGTCTACCTCGCGGGCATGCTCCGCGCGACCAAGCGCGGGATCGACACCGAGGCGTGGACCTGGCTCGCGAACCAGGCCGGCCAGCAGCTCTTCTATCCCCCCAACGTCTCCGGCTGGGACGACGACCGCTGGCTCGACACCGCCTCGTTCCTCGCCCGCTGGAACATCGCGGGCCGCGTCCTTCGCCCCGCCGTCCTCGAGACCGCGGAGAGCGGCCCTCTCGATCCGGAGAAGCTGGTCGAGCGCGCGCTCGAGTTCTGGGGCATGCCGCCTCTGACTTCGACGACGCTTCGCGCGCTCAAGTCGTTCGCGACCCGCGCGGTCGCCGACGCCGACCAGCGCTGGAAGAAAGCGCAGTACCCGGCCCTGATCGAGAACGCGCTTCGCCACCTCATTGCTATCTCCCCGGATCTCCAGACGTCATGAGAGATTGCTGCAACGAGTTCTCCCGCTCAGCGCTGCTGAGGAAGGCCGTGGCCGAGGCCGGGGCAGGGCTGCCCGCGATCGAGCCGGGCATGCCGCTCCCAGCGGGGACGGGCCTCGACCGCCGGAGCTTCCTTTCCCGCTCGGCGGGCCTCGCGCTCGCGGTCTACGGCGCGAGCGCGCTCACGCCGAGGATGTTCGACGAGGGCATCGCCAAGGCGCTCGCCGCCGGGCCACCCGACACGGTTCTCGTCTCGATCTTCATGGACGGCGGCGCGGACTCGCTCTCGCTGCTCTTCCCGCACGGCGACCCGGAGTACCGCAATCTGCGCCCGCAGCTAGCGCTGCCCGACTCGGAGCTCG
Organism: uncultured Gaiellales bacterium; assembly: GCA_964591295.1. Taxonomy (GTDB): domain Bacteria; phylum Actinomycetota; class Thermoleophilia; order Gaiellales; family Gaiellaceae; genus VAXT01. Next base: position 17,495 of record CAZQAG010000019.1, read on the forward strand.
TCTTCCCGGAGGACACGCGCCTGCGCTGGCATCCATCGGCCGCGTCGTTCCACACCCTGCACAGCGAGGGCAAGCTCTCGGTGCTTCCCGCCGTCGGTTACACGAACGCCGACCAGTCGCACTTCACCTCCCGGCACTACTGGGAAGTCGGAGCCACCGATGCGCGACTCCAGACGGGCTGGCTCGGACGCTATCTCGACCGTGTCGGAACAGAGGACAACCCACTCCAGGGAGTCAGCCTCGACGGCGACCTCTCGCCTTCGCTCGCGACGGCGAAAAAGCCAGTCGCGGCCATGAGCGGCGCCGGCGACTATTCGTTCTGGACGCCCGGAGTCTGGGGTCAAGTGGAGGAGCGGATGCTCGAGGCCGTCGGGACGCTCGGCGCGACACGCGGCCGTGACCAGGCGCTCGCAGGCGCGAGGGCCGTCACGTATCAGGCACACCGCCTGCGGCAGCAGCTCGAGCCTTTCAACAGCGACGGAGGGTTCCAAAGCCCGGTTCCCTACCCGACCTCCGACAGCGGTTTCCCCGATCAGCTTGCCGGGCTCGCCGCCATGCTCGCCGCGGGCCTGCCCCTGCACTGCGTGGCTCTGAGCGCGTACGGCATGTACGACACGCACTCGGATCAGGCCGACACCTTTTCCGACGGGCTGAAGCTGACGAGCGACACCCTGCTCGCCTTCCAGCGCGACCTCGAGGCCCGTGGCCTCGCCGACCGCGTCCTGACGCTCGTGTGGTCCGAGTTCGGACGGAGGGCCGAGGAGAACGGGTCCGCGGGAACGGACCACGGCGCAGCCGGCATCGGCTTCCTCATGGGCAGCCGCGTTCGCGGGACGATGATCGGTGAGTTCCCAGGCCTCAAGAACCTCGACGACGACGGCAACCTCAAGGCGACCGTCGACTACCGCAGCATCTACGCCTCGGTGCTCGAGCAGTGGCTCGGGACGGATGCCTCCCCGATCGTGCCGCGCGCGGACTCCTTCGCACGGGTGCCGATACTTCGATGAGACGGCTTGGCCTTCTACTCGCCGGCCTCGTCTTCGCGGGCGCCATGCCCGCCCAGGCGGCAGCGCCGTTGTCGCGCGTCCAGGTCGTCGCGCTCGAGTTTCACTACCGGCTCTCGCGTGTCCGCGTCCCTCCCGGCCCGGTCCGGATCGAGCTCGCCAACTTCGGAGAGGACGACCACGACCTCCAGCTCCAGCGTGTAGGCAGTGCCAAGGTGCACAAGCTTCCGATGGCGCTTCCCGGCCAGCGGCAGATCATCAACCTCCGCTTGAAGCCGGGCGTCCACCGCCTGTCGTGCTCGATCGGCGACCATGCCGCTCGCGGGATGCGCGCGAAGTTGCGCGTTCGTCGCGTTCGTACTACGAGCTAGTAGCCAGTTGCTGGCCGCTTGGGAGGTCACCTAAGCTCGACCGCGGCATGGGCGTGCCCGTCGGGGCGTCGTTCCTCGGGATGTGTGCTTTTAGTCGCGCAAAGTGCGAAGTACTTTGCGCGAGTCCCGGGCCCGTGGCCCGGGACCTACTACTTCGCGACTTCGATCCCGCCGCGACGCGCGATCGGGCGCCAGTGGAGCCGGGTCCCGCGAAGGGCAGTGAGCACCGACTCGATGACGACCAGGTACATGAGCTGCCGGTAGACGAACTGCTGGAGCGGCATCGACCAGAGCACTCGTGGCGATTCCCCGTCGAGGCGGAACGCGTACCAGCCGAGGGCGAGCTGAAGTGCAGTGAATGCGGCCCAGAAGCCGAGCACGCCGACCGGGTTGAGGAAGAGGAACCCGTAGACCGAGAAGAGGTCGATCAGCGGCGCGAGCAGCGGGAGCGCGATCTGGAAGAGGACGAGATAGGGCAGTCCCCGGCGTCCGATCCGTCCCTCGCCGGGTCGCCAGATCGCGGCGCGGTGCTTCCAGGCCGATTGGAGCGTTCCGTAACACCAGCGGTAGCGCTGGCGCCAGAGCCCGCGAAGGGTCGCCGGTGCTTCCGTCCAGGCACGAGCGTTCTCGGCATAGACGACGCGCCACCCATCCCGGCCGATTGCCAGCGTGAGATCGGTGTCCTCCGCAAGGGTCGCGCCCGAGACGCCTCCCACGTTGGCAAGCGCCTGCCGCCGGAACGCGCCCACTGCGCCCGGGACGGTCGGCATGCACTGAAGGACGTCGAACAGCCGGCGATCGAGGTTGAACCCCATCACGTACTCGATGTGCTGCCAGCGGCCGAGGAGCCCGCGCCGGTTGCCGACTTTCGTGTTGCCCGAGACGGCGCCAACGTCGACTGAGCGGAACGGCTGGACGAGGTGGCGGAGTGTCTCGGGCTCGAACACGGTGTCGCCGTCGACCATGACGACGATGTCGTGCCGTGTCTCCGCGATTCCGCGGTTGAGAGCCGCGGGCTTCCCCGCGTTCGTTTGGCGCACCAGACGCACCTGTGGCAGACCGAGTTTCTCGACGATCGCTCCGGTGTCGTCGCTCGAGCCGTCATCGACGACCATGATCTCCAGCTCGGGATAGTCGCTCCCCGCGAGCGAGCGCACGGCTCGCTCGATGCCGACGGCCTCGTTGAAAGCCGGGACGACGATCGAAATCGGCGGAGCGAACTCGCTGTCGCTCTCGACCGGGGCCCCACGGACGAGTCGCACGTGCCGGCGCGCGAAGCCGAACAGGAGGAAGACCCTGGCGACGAAGAGCAGGGCGACGGCGACGAGCATCAGGCCGAGCACGGCCGTCGTCCACCTCGCCACCCCCAGCGTCCCGATGAGCAGCCGACCTCTGACGCGGCCCCAGCGCCCCTCCGGAACCTCCGCCTGCTCGCGCGACAAGCCGCCGAGCTCGGAAACGGTGACGAAGCGGAAGCCGCGCGCACGCAGTGCGGGCACGAGCCGCTCGATCGCGCCCACGGTCTGGGAGCGGTCTCCCCCTCCGTCGTGAAGTAGGACGATCCCGCCCCTGGCGCCCTGGGGCGTCGCACCTGCGACGATCTGGTCGACTCCCGGCCGGCGCCAATCCTCGCCGTCGAAATCGGCAAGCACGATGTCGTAGCCGTAGCGCGCGAGGCGGCCGAGCGCATTTGCCTGCCGCGCCGTGACGGCCGAGGTGACCGAGGAGTACGGTGGCCGAACGAGGCGCGCTCGGATGCCGACGCTGCCCGCCAGCGCATTCTCCGTCAGGCCGACCTGCAGCCTCTGCTCCCAGCCGGGGAGCGCCGAGATGTCGGCGTGCGTGAAGGTGTGATTCGCGAGCTCGAAGCCGTCCCGCCGAAGGCGGCGGACGACGTCCGGGTGACGGACGACCGCGCTGCCGACCACGAAAAAGGTCGCAGGAGCGTCGAGACGCAGGAGCGTCTCCGCAATGCGCGGAGTCCAGCGAGGGTCGGGGCCGTCGTCGAAGGTGAGCGCGATTCTCTTTCCGGGGTCTCCGCCCCTTGGTGCCAGGCGCCGTCCGTTCCAGGTGAGAATTGGCCCTGCCCCAGCTAGCGGCCCGGGGTTGCCCGCGAGAGGCGTCGCGCTTCGACCCGTCGTGCGCGTCGACAGCCCTTGAACGCCCAGCAGGACGGCGATCGCGGCGAGCAGGATCGCGAGCAGTAGCCAGCGCGAGACCGCCCTCCCCGAAGTCTTCGGCACGCTAGCCCTCAGGCGGCGGCGGCGGCGGCGGCGGGGTCTTCTTCGCCTGTCCGGGCGGAAGCGGCGTGGTGGTCGTCGTGGACGTTTGGGTCTGGCCCCGGCGCTGGCCTCGAGAGCCTTGCGGCGGCTTCGGTTGCGCCTTTCTCACCTGGCCCGGCGGCGCCGGGCCTCTGCGAGCCCAGCCCCGCTGTCGCCCGGCCGGATTGAGCGGCTGCTGGGCGGGGGGCGCAACGGGTGGTTCCAGTGCCGGAGGTTCCGGTGCTGGAGGCGGGCCAGTCCAGGTCTGCTGAGCCCGTCCCTGCCTACGAGACGGCGAGTCGCCCTGGAGACTCTGTCGGCGTGAGACGACCACCGGCTCGCGCGATCCCAGGGGGCGGGCGACGGGCGAAAGCCGCGCTCGAGCGAGCCCCCGCTGCCCACGATCGGCACTGTCGTCGTTGCGCGACCCGAGCGAGATGCCGGGCAGGCTGCCGAAGCCGAACATTCCGACGCCGAGCCCGATCAGCCAGAGACAGGCGAGCGCAGTGGCCACGAATGCTCCGCGGCGAAGTCGTCTCCCGCGGCGATCGTCGTCGGTGACGAAGATCTCGCGATCGGACGAATGAATGTCTACCTTCCGCTCCTCCATGATCCCCCGTGTAGGAAGCATGCCCGAAACAGGCACGCCTGACGCCACATTCCTTCAAATTTGCAGGTTCTTTACGATTGCGTCGCTTATCTGCGGCCACGCCGCCTTCGCCCAGTCGCCGAACTCCAGGTCGCTGAGGGTCGCGAGGGCGAGTTTTCGCTCCGGGTCGACCCAGAAGAAGGTGCCGCTCCCGCCCCAGTGGCCGAAGGTGCGTGGTGAGGTCAGCGTGCCGGAGAAGTGCGGCTGCTTCTCTCCTTTGAGCTCGAAGCCCAGGCCCCAGTCGTTCGGGTCGAACCGACCCAGATCGGGAATCACACCCGCGAGACCGGGAAACTGAACGCTCGTCGCCTCAGCGAGGGTCTCGGGGGCGATCAGGGTGGGAGCGAACAGCTCGCGCAGAAACGCGACGAGATCGTCCAGCGTCCCATGGAGTCCCGCCGCGGGCGAGCCGCGCAGCTCCGCCTTCATGCCGAGCGGGCCGAGGACGGCCTTCGACAGATATTCGGTGAACGGCATCTCGGCGTGGAGAGCGATCCGCTCTGCGGCGGCCTCGAAGCCGGCGTTCGAGTAGATCCTGCGCGTTCCCGGCTTCGCGATCGGGGCGCCTGCGTCGAACGGCAGCCCGGACGCGTGGGCGAGCAGATGGCGCATCGTCGAGCCGAGGGGCCCCGCCGGCTCGTCGAGGTCGATCGTCCCCTCCTCGGCTGCAACAAGCGCCGCAAAAGCCGTCACGGGCTTCGTGACGGAGGCCCAGCGAAAGACGCGCGAGGCGTCGCCTCGGGTCCCCAGCTCGCCCTCGGGTATGAGCGCTGCGACAGCGACATTTTCAGCCGGCCACGAGTCGGTGAGTTGAAGCGCTTCCAGGGCGACTCGATACTACGAGCGTGAGCGATGGTTGTTCGATCGGTCCCTTCGGTCACCGCAGACGGACGCGCGGGCGGAGCCCGCACGTCCTGAGGGCGGCACCGCAAGCGGAGCCTTGGGTCCGATGAAGCAGATCTACCCCTCGAGCATCACCGCCGGAAGCTTCGCCGAGGGCGGCAGCGTCCTCGACCACGCGTTCGGCAAGGGGGAGCCGTACACGCTCGGAGTCGAAGAGGAGTACATGCTCCTCGACCCGGATACCTTCGATCTCGTCCAGCACATCGACACCGTCCTCGCAACGGTCGTCGGCCACGAGCTCGAGTCGCAGATGAAGGCCGAGCTGATGCAGTCCGTGCTGGAGATCGCGACGCCTGTCTGCCGAACTGCCGCCGAAGTCGACGGCGAGCTCCGAAAGCTGCGCGAGTACGTCACGTCTGTCGCCAAGGGCCACTCGCTTCGGGTCGGCTCGTCGGGAACGCATCCGTTCAGCCTCTTCGAGCGGCAGCGGATCACCGCGCGCGACCGCTATCGCGCGCTCGTTGACCAGCTCCAGTACGTCGCCCGCCGCGAGCTCATCTTCGGACTGCACATCCACGTCGCCGTCGACGACCCGGAGAAGGCCGTCCAGGTCGTCAACGGCCTCCTCGTCGAGCTGCCGCCGCTCCTCGCCCTCTCTGCGAATTCGCCCTTCTGGCGCGGCGAGCCGACCGGGCTCGCCTCGAGCCGGCAGATGGTCTTCGCGGCCTTCCCGCGCTCCGGGCCTCCTCCCCGCTTCGCCGATTACGCCGACTACGCGGAGATCGTGGGCCAGCTGGAAAAGACGGGGTGCATCGCCGACTACACGCACATCTGGTGGGACATCCGCCCCCACCCACGTCTGGGAACGGTCGAGATCAGAGTGTGCGACGCCGTAACGCGAGTCGAGCACGCGGTCGCCCTCGCGGCCTACTGCCAGGCGCTCGTCAAGCTCTACTGCGAGCGCTACGACCGAGGCGAGGAGATCCGCTCCTACCACCGGATCCTGACGAGCGAGAACAAGTGGCTCGCCGCGCGCTACGGGCTCGAGGCGCCGCTCATGGACCTCGAGACCGGCCGCCGGAACCGCGTGCCCGTCGCCCAACTCGTGCGCCGCCGGCTGAAAGAGCTGGCACCTCACGCCCGCGACCTCGGCTCCGAGACGGAGCTCGAAGGCATCGAGGACCTCCTCTCGCGCGGAAGTGGAGCCGACCGGCAGCTGCGCGTCTTCAACGCGAACCGCGACCTCGTCGAGGTCGTTCGCGAGATCGCAGACACGACCGAGGCTGCAGCAGCCCCCTCCTAGCGCACCCTCTTTCCGGTTGCCGCGTTGAACGCCAGCATCCGGCCGTCCGCTCGGACCGCGTAAATCCGCCGGTCCTTGGCCCCGTAGCCGACGCCGGCAATGTCGCCGTTCGTCGCATACGGCCCACGGACCAGACCGTATGCGGCGTCGTAGGCCCAGAGATCCCGACCCGCGCTGAAGTAGAGCGTCCGGCCGTTCCGCGAGATCGTCGAGAGCGTTGCGGCCGGCTGCGCTGCCGGTGCCTTGGTGGCCGGCTGGAAGCGTGAGACCCGGACGACTCGCGAGCGATCGAGGTCGACCTCAGCGACGACGCCGAGCGCGGGATTCGCGGCGTAAAGCGTCCGCTTCCCGGGAGCGAGCGTCATCGAGTAGCGCTTCAACTGGCCGAAGACGCCGCCACCGGAGGGGAGACTGACGCAGGCTGGGCGGCTCCGCTCGAGGTCGAGGGAGTGCACGAACGCGGTGTTGCGAGCGGTGCTCAGGTAGAGCGTCAGCAGCCAGCGCCCGTCACGCGAGGCGACGCCGCTCCACGCGTAGCCTGCCATCAGCTTGACGCCTGGAGCCTGAAGTGGCCGCGCGACGAGACGCTCGTGCAAGAGGTCGTACTGGCGGACGAGATACCGGCGCTGGGCGAGATGCTGGATCAGGAAGAGGTGCTCGCCGTCGGGTGAGATCGCCTCGACCTCGAAGGTCCCTCGAAGACGAAGCAGGTGCGTCGTGTGACCGCTGCGGAAGTCGTAGACCTGCACGATCGTCCGCTCTTGGCGCCGCCAAACGAGCGCGACGCGTTCGCCGGAAGCCGAGACCGCCGCCACGTCCCAGTCTCCCCGCAGGACCCTCGAACCGGCCGCCGTGCCCGTGGCGACATTCGAGCGCCAGAGACGCGTCTGATGCCGCCGTCGAATCGTGGAGAAATACACCTTCCCGTCTGCGGACGCGCGTCCCGGCCCGAACTCCAAGACGGGACGACGGGTCGCTGTGTCGTACGCGACCATCGGGCCACCCGGGCCCTGCGGCTGCACGTAGAGCAGCTTCGAGCCGGGCGGGCTCGAGCTCTGCCCGCTACAGGGGAGCGGACAGCCGTCGGCAAGCGCGGTCGCAGGGGCGGGGATCAGGACGAGCAGGACGAGTGGCAGCAGGCGTCTCACGGGTTCCTCCTCCGATCGATGATCACGCTCTCTCTACGCCGCTCGCCCCGTCCGGGGTCCCGGACCTCCCGCCGCGCGGTCCTCGTATGGACCTCGTGGACGATTCCGCTCGTATAGTCAGCGCGCGATGGTGGGCCCCGGCCGGCAGGAGCGCTCCTGGATTCGGGGCGCGCAATCAGGATCGGTCTCGGACATCGAGGCGCTCTTCCGCGAGCACTGGCCTCGGGCTCATCGGGCCGCCTTTCTCGTTGTCCAGGACAGCGCGGCGGCCGAGGACATTGCGCAGGAGGCGTTCCTGGCCGCCGTTCGCAACCTTGATCGCTTCGACCGCAAGCGGCCGTTCGGCCCGTGGCTGCACCGGATCGTGGTCAACCGCGCGATCGACTGGGCCCGGGCGAGAGCGCTGCGGCGAGAGACGGCCGAGGCTGAAAGCAGCGACGAGTTCGACACAGGAGATCTCGGCACGTTCTCCGAGGGCGTGGCGGCCGGCCTCGCGTCGCTCAAGCCGGAGCACCGGGCCGTGATTGTCCTTCGCTACCTCCTCGAGTACACGCCCGGCGAGATCGCCGAGCTGCTCGACGTACCGCGCGGGACGATCAACTCGCGCCTCCGGCGGGGCCTCGACCGCCTCGAGGAGATCGTCGACAAGGAGCACGCATGAGCGGCGATACGAAGGTTCGCCGTGCGCTCCAGCGCATCCAGGCTCCCGAAGAGCTCGATGCCCAGCGGCGGGCATGGCCGCTCGTCCGAACGGCCTTCGAGGCGCGCGAGCCGGTCGCGTGGCCCCGGCGAAACCTGCGACCTCTGTTCGCCGCGGCGCTCGGAGTCTTCGTTCTCGCCTCAGCGCTATCGCCACCTGGGCGGGCCCTGGTCGGTTCGGTGCAGGACGCATTCACGAGCGAGAAGGTCAAGCCGCGGCCCGCGCTCACATCGCTGCCCGCACCCGGCCCGCTCATCGTCAATTCGAAGCGTGGGCCCTGGATCGTGCAGTTCGACGGCTCGAAGCGGCTACTGGGGGAGTGGTTGGAAGGCTCGTGGTCCCCGCGGGCGCTGCACGTGGTTGTCACCCGTGACCACGAGGTCGCCGCCCTGCTCCCGGACGGAACCGTACGCTGGTCGCTCGCGCGGTCGGGCACCATTCGGGCTGCCCGCTGGTCGCCCGACGGTTTCCGCGTCTCGTATCTCAACGGCCCCCAATTGCGCGTCGTGGCCGGCGACGGCACAGGTGACCGCTCGCTCCGGCGCGTAGTCGGCTCGACACCTCCGGCGTGGCGGCCGGAGGGTGACCACGAGCTTGCCTTCTCGACGGTTGACGGGCGAATCGAGCTCGTCCAGACGGACTCAGCGAAGCCGGTCTGGCGCACGGGCCCCGGCGAGCTGCCCACCAAGCTCGTCTGGTCGGAGGACGGTGAGCGCCTGCTCGTCCTGGGCGAGCGCTCGCTCCGCGCGCTTGACGCGGACGGCCGGAGGCTCTGGATGATCGGGCTGCCGGTCGGACCCTCCGGCGCCGCCTTCGTCCGTAAGAGCCACCGCTTCGTGATGGTCCGCTTCTCGCCCGCGACCGGCCTCAGCAACCTCGTCCTACTCCAGGCCGAGACGGACCCCGGCGAGGCCCGCGTCCTCTACTCTGCGCCGGGCGACTTTGGGACGCTCGCGGTCTCGCCCAACGGCAACTGGCTGCTCGTCGGCTGGGTCAACGCCGACCAGTGGCTTTTCATACGCCTGTCCGCCGCGAAGGTTCTGGCGGTCTCGAACATCGTCGAGCAGTTCGGAGCCACGACACCGGCCGGTCCGCTTGTGAAGGAGTTCCCGAAGAGCGTGAGCTGGTGCTGCCCCGCCTCGCCCTGATTCTCGCCGCCGGCGCACTCGCGCTCGGCGTCGCGTCGTCGGCCTCGAAGCCCGGAGGCGACGACGACCAGGTCGTGTGGCACACGTCCCGGTCACTCGGCGTCCCCTGGGATGGGCGGCTCGTCCAAGGGGTCCAGCTGCCCGACGAGGGGATGACGTACTTCACCTGGGACCCCGTCTTCAAGCGCTCGCCGAACCGGCCCTGGCGCCGATGGGGCAGCGACCGCCTGATCGGGCCGCTGCTGCGCGTGCTCGGCGACTACGCCGGAGCCCATCCCGAGGCGCCTCGGGTCGGCGTGGGTGACCTGTCGCGACCGAAAGGCGGAGTCTTCGACGAGCGGTTCGGCGGGCTCGGCCATGCCTCACATCAGAACGGGCTCGACGTGGACGTGTATTACCCGCGGCTCGACGGGCTCGAGCTCAGGCCGACGCGTCCGAGCGAGATCGACCGCTCGCTCGCGCAGGACCTCGTCACGCGCTTCGTGCGCATGGGAGCGGTGAACGTGTTCGTCGGCCCGCGGACGGGGCTCCGGGGGCCCCGGCGGGTCGTCGAGAGGCTGGTTCACCACGACGACCACATGCATGTCCGGATCGGCCCCGACCCGCGCGCGCGGAGGAGACTCGGCCGCACGACGCAGGGCAGGGAGATCGAGGCGGTGCGGGTTGGAGATCCCGAGGGGTCCCAGCGGATGCTCGTCTTCGGCTGCATCCACGGCAACGAGTGCGCCGGGACCGCGATCACCCGGATCCTCGTTCGCTCGGCGCCCACGTTCGACCTCTGGGTCGTGCCGAACCTGAACCCCGACGGGCTCGCGATGGGCTCTCGCCAGAACGCCCGAGGCGTCGACCTCAATCGCAACTTCCCTTCCGAGTGGACGGGGGGCGGACGGCCGTGGGATCTCGAGTATCCCGGCCGACGGCCACTCTCCGAGCCCGAGACCCGGGCCGCGACTCGGCTGATCGAACGAGTTCGCCCGGACATCACGATCTGGTTCCATCAGCCGCAGGCGCTCGTCAGGGCGTGGGGGCCGAGCGTGCCGGCGGCGCGCCGCTACGCGCGGCTGGCAGGCATGCGCTTCCGTGCGATCCGCTGGCCCGCCGGCACGGCGGCGAACTGGCAGAACCACCGTTTCAGCGGGAAGAGCGCTTTCGTGGTCGAGCTCGCCGCAGGCTCGCTTTCTCCGGCGGCCGCGAACCGCCACGCGCGCGCCGTTCTGAAACTCGTGGCTGCACGCTAACGGCGGTTCTTCGGGCCCTCCGGAACCTGCAGCTCGACCGAATCGAGCACGCGATTCACCTGTTCTCGCATCGCCTCGTCCGGATCGTTGACTCCAAACCAGGCTTGCGCGAAGAGACAGAGGCCCTGGCTGTGTGAGTACACGGAGCCAGAAGCCACATGTGGCGCCGGCTTGCCTTCGTAGTCTGAGCCGTGGATGTCGGCTGCCGTCAGCCGCAGTCGAACGCTCGGGCACTCTTCCTCGGCCGACGCTCCCGCCTGAAGCGCCTCCACCGCCGGAAGCGCCTCCACTTGTAGGACGATTCCGTCTGCAGGAAGGCGGTAGAGCACCTGGTACGGAGGGAGCTCGTGCGGATGATCCTTCGACGGCTCGCTCGGCAGAGTCACGTTCGCGACCCACAGCATCGGTTCCGGGGCGGAGGCGCCAAAATCGATCGCGTAACTGCTCCATCCCGCCGGCACGCCCAGACTGAGACCCTTAAGGGCGAGCCGCTGTCCATCGTCTGCGGCCATCTGGTCCGAACTACCCGGGCCGCAGCCGCAGAGGAGGAGGCCGAGCGCCAGGAGGGCAAGAGCTCTCATGCTCCCGATACGGCCGGAGTTTCCGCTGAGGTCCCGGCTCGATTACGCTTCGGGATGAGAGCCGTGCATGACTGCGCGCGATGCGGAAGCTCACTGGGCGATGCGTTTCGCTTCTGCCCTTGGTGTGCCGCGCCGCAACGGCTGAAGCTCGTCGAGTTCTTCCGTGCTCGGCATACCGAGGACACGCACAAGGCACTTCGGGTCTCGCGCTACCTCCACGACGACCTCGACGAGCGTCACGTTCGGTTCAGCATCTGGGACGACGCTCGCGTCCAGGCCGCCGTCTCCCTCGAGGACGACGAGGCCGAGCGGCTGGCTCGTTTCTTGCTGGACTCTGCGCCCGCTCCCCAACGCAGCGGCCTGCGCGACCTAGTCGACCGCGTTGCGGCGATCCGGTTCTGACGCCCTTGCTCGCACCCGGCGACCAGGTTCCTGACGCAACCGTCTGGCTCGCTCCGCGGGAGACGACGCAGGTCACGGAGCTGGTCGACGAGGCGGCTGCGCTCTTCGTCTTCTTCCTGTTCGCCTGGTCTTGAGAAGAGGTTAGACACATGATGCCGCGAGGACTCGAGGAAGTACACAGGGCGAAGAGAGAGGCGCCCCTTGCGAGCCCCGGCGAATCTGGACAGTTGCAATCGGCTTCCATGTGTCGTGACCCCTACAGTCGGTCCAGCTTTGGAAGCCGCTCCAGGAGCGGCTTCCAAAGTGCGGTCGGCTTCCCAGATCTGGGAAGCCCAGCCTTGTCGTTTAGACGAAGACCTTGAAGAAGGTCTCGACGTCCTCGGCCGGGAAGGTATCGGTCTCGAAGATCTCGAGCTTGGCGATCTCCCCGAGGACGCGGAAAGCGGCCTCGTTGTCGGGGTAGTTGAAGATCCCCAGATACTCCCAGGGGCCCATGATGGCCATGAAGCGCTCGAGCGTTCCACCCTCGTGCTCGACGATCTTGTGGATCCTGTCGAGGTAGTCGGGGGTTTTCTCAAGGTGCTCGCGGGCCACGGGTGTCATTCGGAACAAGCCGACATACGTAAACATCAGAACCTCCTAGTTGGGGGCCGGGCCTCGTTGAGAGCCCCGGCAACGCCATAGCTTGCCCCGCCGGCAGAGGTGCTCGCATCCGAGAATCCTCTGATCGCGTCTTCCTCTTTTTACTCATTGGCCGCAGAGAGCCACTCACACGAGTCCCGAGACATTTGGAGGTGGCTCTCTGAATAGCTCGCCGTTGTAGGCTCGGCCGGTGCTCGCTCCCGGCGACCAGATTCCCGGCGCGACCGTTTGGCTTGCGCCTCGGGAGCCGACGACGATCGCGGAGCTCGTCGACGATGCGCCCGCGCTCTTCGTCTTCTTCCTGTTCGCCTGGTCGTCGACCTGAACGAACGAGCTCGAGTTCCTGCGTGACAGGAGAGCGGAGCTCGAGCAGGCGGGGGTCACTCCGTTCGCGATCTCGCGCGACTCGTGCTGGACGCAGACGGCCTGGAGCCAGGCGCTCGACCTCGGCGACATCCAGTTCCTGTCCGACTGGAACGCCGACGCGGTGCGGGGTTTCGGCATCGCCCACGAGTACCGCGGCATGAAGGACGTCGCCGAGCGAGCCGCCTTTCTCGTGGGGCGCGGGGGTACGGTCCGCGGCGCATGGCGTTACGAGACCGGCGACGTGCCCGACTTCGACGAGCTGCTCGCGGCCGCGCAGGCGTTGTAGCGCTCGCCTGCGCCCTCTATCTCGGGGCAGGGCTCTATGCGACATGGCCCGAGGTCAGGCACCTGAATACATCCTTCATGGCCGAGGGGAAGCCGGGTCACGGCGAGGCGGCGCCGGGCGACCACCTGCAGACCGGCTATCAGCTCTGGCTCGTCGGTCACCAACTCGAGAACGGACGCGCGCCGTGGCGGGACCCGTACAGCTTCCAGCCGGTGGTGAAGCCACGCTGGAATCTCGCGGGCTGGCCGTTCGGGCTCGTCTACTGGCCGCTGCACCGCGCCTTCGGGACGGTCGCGGCCTGGAACATGTTCGTGCTGCTCGGCTTCCTCGGCGCCGGGGGGTTCGCCGCACTGTGGCTGCGCGAGCTCGGCGTGTGGGCCGGAGCGGCCCTCGTCGGAGGGCTCGCCTTCGCGCTCGCCCCCTACATGCAGGCGCAGGCGAGTGCGGGCCACCTGCTTGCGTGGATGGCGATGCTGCTGCCACTGTCGCTATATGCGCTCGAGCGGGCGCGCCGACGATCCCGGTGGTGGCTTGCGCTTTCGGGCGTCGCCCTCGTCTCGATCCCGCTGTCGGGCCAGCTTCACCTCGCCCTCGGAGTGATCCCGTTCTACGGCCTCTACGCCCTCGTCCGCCTCCGCTGGGCCGCCCTGCTCGCGGTGCCTGCGCTCGCGGCGGGACTCTTCGCTTACGTCGCCGCAGTCAGAGGCACGACCGGCGCGAGCGGCCGTTCCTTCAGACAGGTCGAGTTCTACTCCGCGGATCTCTCCGATTTCCTGTCGCGAAACCAGGACTCCCTCGAAGGGATCGTCTACCTCGGCTGGACCGTCGTCCTTGCCGCTCTCGTCGGGCTCGGCATGCTCCTCGCACGCAGGCGGTGGGGGCTCTCCCTCGCGCTCGGCGTCGGAGCGCTCGTCCCCAGCCTCTTCGCGCTCGGGGCGAACCTCCCCGGCTACGAGGCCCTCTGGCGGCACATTCCCGGGCTCCGCCACACACGAGTGCCAGAGCGTTTGCTGCCGATCGCCTGTCTCGCGCTCGCCGCGCTCGTCGCGTTCGCCATCTCTCGCTGGCGCTGGCCCGGAGTGGCGGCGATGGTCGCGCTTCTCCTGGTCGTCGACCTGCGGCTCGGCGTCTTCCATGCGACGGCGGCCGACGAGCACAACCGCGCCTACGCGGCGTTGCGAGAAGAGCCGCCAGGGCGCCTCCTCGAGCTCCCCGTCTTCAGGCCCGGCCTCCAGGATGCGAGCGCCTACCTCTACTACAGGACGCAGGCGCCACGCGAGGGCCCGGCCGGGTACACGACGACGGCTCCACCCGAGGCCGACAGAGTTTTGCGCGAGCTACGCGCCGACCCGTGTTCTCAGCTCGACGAACTCGGCATCGAGTACCTGGCCGTCCACCTCGAGCGGCGGAATCCCTGTGGCGGGCGGCTGCTGGCCCGCGACGGCCCGATCGCCGCCTACCGGGTCACATCCCCATAGCGTGGTGAGGACGTGCGTCTGAGCAGGGACTCTCCCCTGGCCAGCGCATTCGCGTCGTCACCGAGACAACACCGGCCCAGAGCTCTAGCGCCGAGCGCGTCGCGCGGCGTCGTCGATCACCTGGCCCGTCACGTTGCGGAGCGGTGCCGCCTCGCGGCCGCCTACTACGTCGCCGCGTCGATCGCGGCGATCAGTCCGCGTACCTGCGCCGCCGCTTCCTCGCCTTCTGTGATCGGGAAGTCCTGCTCGACGGCGAGCCGCTCGTAGGCCTCGGGCCACGACGGATAGACGACAACCTCGGGCGGCCAAGCGTGCTTGGCTCGAACCGTGAAGGTGTCGAGACAGGCCACTCGAACGTCCTCGAGGCCGCCGTCTGGGATCAGATCCTTGAGGAGCAGCAGGTCGATCAGGTCGTGGAAGCGAAGGTTCTCATCCCTGTCCTCAGGCGGGGGCTCGGTACAAGCGTGCAGCTTCTGCGCGATCTGGTAGCGGACCGTCAAACAGGGAATCTCCTTCGGACCGTCGAGGCCGAAGTCGTCGATGCCGATCGCGTGAACGTTGTCGACGTCCTCGAGCGAATCCCCCTCCGTCGGTGCGATCTCGAGTGGAACCGTTCCCCAGCGACGTCCGCGGTACGAGAGCTTGACGTCCACGCGCTGGGAGTTTGTCTCGCCGACCTTCTCGGCTTCCGATCGCTCGAAGGTGAAGTCGCCGAAACCGGCCTGGAGTGCCTCGTCGAGCCGGCCGAGCATCTCGTCCATCGACTCCCGGAAGACGGTGTCAAGGTCTTTGGTCGCCCGTGCTTCGAGTCCGAGGCGCAGCTCCATCGCCACGCCGCCCTTGAGGACGAACAGCGGCTGGTTCTCATCGTTGCGGAGGCGCTCAAGCGCAGCCAGCACAACCATGAACTGGATCCAGCGGCTGAGCCGCTTCGGCGCGATGCCGGTCTCGCGCGAGTGTGCGTCAACCACCTTCTGGATGACGTTCGTGTTGAACGGTGCCTTGCGCTTCGGCTTCTCTACAGACACGCCAGGATGCTAGGCGGTGACAAGGTCTCCGAGGCGGGCTTTCGCAACGCCGAGCTCCTCCGGCCGGAGCAGCCCACGCCGGCCGGCGCTATCGATCGCCTGGCCGATGAGCCGCTCTCCTAGGTGCCCTTCGATGCCATCGAGGATCGCGCGGAACGGGGTGACGATCGGGATCCCCTCGTAGAACGTCTTCTCTTCCTCGGCAAGATCACGCCGGTGGACGACGTAGAGCTTCGGGGTCTCCCGACGAGGGCGGAAGGCCTTCGGAACCGTGATGTGGATCCGCGCCGGGTTGACGTCACAGAGCTCGTGTAGATCGAGGGCAGTCTCATGGCTAAGGACGCCGCGGGTGCCGTGCGGCCACAGCGTCGCCTCCATATACGCGTCCAGAGGAGTCGCCGGGATCGCAGTCAGACGGTAGAGGCCGTGGCCGACCTTTTGCGCCGTCCCACGCCGCGTTAGGTCTTGAAGGCGCAGGGGGTTGATGCCGAGCGCCTTGGCGTCTTCGGCAGTGACGAAGCCGTTCTGAGCGTTGGCTACGTCGAGGAGTTGGGTGTAGATACGTCCGGGCATAGTGGTCAAAGTATGGCGTTTTGCCATAGTTTATCCCGCCTAAGGGTCGTCATGGGCGGGTTTGCTGGATGAACTATGGCATTTTGCCATAGTTTGTCCACGTCGTCAACTCCCACTGCCGCGGCCTGGTGGAGCTACACGCGCAAGCCAGCTGCGGCTTTTCCGCAATCGTGTGGGCGACCATGAGCTGCTTCTATGCGCCCCCGGCGCTCAACCGTCCGCTGGCTGCATTGTCGGGACCGACCACCCCGTGGGACGGGGCGGCCACCGATTGGCGACTCTAAACCGCTGAGACGCCGCCGCTCGGCTAGCGCTTCGCTTCCTCCTCCATGCGCTCGAGCCGCGTGTAGTAGTCGGGGAACTCGTTGAGGTGCGCCAGTGCGATCTTGCCGGTCACGACAGGGTCGTCGCCGGTGACGTTCGTCGCTGAATCGTGAAGGCCATGCTCGAGCTCGACGTCCATCCCTCTGCGGAATTGCTCGACGTCGAACGGAGCAGCCGTCCAGTCGATACCGATCTGCTCGCCGATCCGGCGCGCCTCCTCGGCTGTGAAGCCCTCCCTTGCAGACATCAGCCACCTCCTCTGCTGGATCGCGAGCGCCGATCGTCTCAGCTTGCGAAGGCCGTGCGCGTGATGCTCGGCGAAGGACGCCCTAGCTGGTCCGGGAGCGCCAACGCTCGCTCCACGTCGCGAGGCCGGCCACCGCGAACAGAATCATCGTTACGACAACGGTCGCGCCGAGCCCGGCGACGAACCACGTCCAACCCTTCGAGAAGTCGAGCATCTGAGGCTCCTTTTCCTTCGGCTACCAGCCGAGAAATGGCAGTCCCGTGTCGTGCGAGCATCGGTGTTTTCACGAGGGAAAGGCGCCGCGGGCCCCCGTCATCCGTAAGCGCCCCGATTCCATCATGCGGAAAAGCCGCAGTACGAGTCCGCCACGGCACCGATGCGTCTACCGACCGCTCGCGACAGAGTCCAGACAGAGACTAAAGGAGGCTGAGAATGCAGGCGACAAAGACGACCGAGAACCGTAGCTGCTGGACGGACGGCTACTGGCTCGAGCACTGCGAGGAGTTCTCCGTCGAGTCTCCCGCGGGCAAGCTCGGCTACGTGGCGACCGTCGACCCGACGCACGAGGAGCTGGTCGTGATCGGCGACCACGCGGTAACGCGCGTGCCGTTCGGCCAGATCGACTTCATCGACGCGCTCGGGGAGCGGATCGTCCTGGACACAGGCGGGGCCGAAAATCGCACCCGGAGGTTGGTGTCGACGGCTCCCCGGGAGCCCGAGCAGCGCTCCGCTGGGCGTTCGAGGAGGCGAAGCTCCGCGTGGAGCGCGCAGGATGCCTACGCGGTCGGTGGCCGAGGCAGCCGGGAGAGACCGTGACGGCGCAAGACCTTCCACACCGTCGAAGCAGGCCGGCCGAGCAGCCCCGCCACGATCACCGGTCCGGCATTGGCGTACGCGCGAGCCTCGAGAATCTCCGCTTCTGCCTCAGCCGACAACCGGCGCGGCTGCCGTTTCGGCACCGGCGGGCGATCGCGCCGCCCAACCGCCCTCTTGGTAGCGCCGCCACAACCTGTAGCCGATCGCGCAGCTGGCGCCGCCGAGGCCGGGAGATCGCCGTGGTCGATCGCACGGGCGGGTGCGCGCCGCGCGAGCGGCCGGCTCAGCGCGGGCGATCGGGTGGGACGCGCCGCTCAC